>NZ_CP021913.1:4283568-4624102 GCF_002814095.1 Sagittula sp. P11 | reverse complement strand
CCGACACCGCCGAGGTCTTCCGGGTGAACGCGGAGAAGGACGCGGTGCGCGAGGCGGTCGCCCAGCAGGCCGCGCTCGGCCAGTTCGGGACGGAGTTCCGGGTTGCGGATCGCGGCTGGTTCGACCGCCTGATGGATGCGCTGAACCGCATCCCGCGCCCCGCCATGGCGCTTGGCACCATGGGGCTTTTCGTGGCGGCGATGGTCGATCCGGTGTGGTTCGCGGCGCGGATGGCCGGGATCGCACTGGTGCCGGAGCCGCTGTGGTGGCTTTTGGGGGCGATCGTCAGCTTCTATTTCGGCGCCCGCCATCAGGCGAAGGGACAGGAGTTCCAGCGCGAGATCGCGGTGACCATGGCCGCCGTGCCGCAGGTGGTGCAGACCGTGCGCGACGTGGAGGCCCTGAGGGGCGGGGCGCAGGTGAACGCCGGTGCCGAAGAGCCCGAAGCGTTCGAGACCCCCGCCGACAACGCCGCCTTGAACGATTGGCGAAAGGCGTCCTGACGGCCCCTTTTGTCGTCCTAGGGGATATAGGCATGACAGGCGTCGGCTGTGGGCCGGCGCCTGTTTTCTGTTGGCGGGGCATCCAGTTAAGACGGCGGACAGGCGGAGGGTGACGGGCCCCCGCGACAAAGTGAACGCCCGATCCGCGCGATTTCGTTTGGCCCGGCTTGGCCTGCCTCCTATAACCGGCGGTATGATTGCAGAGCTCGGACACTTCGCCCTCATCCTCGCCTTTCTCGTCAGCCTCGTGCAGGCGACCGTGCCGCTGATAGGGGCGCATCGAAGGTGGCCGGGATGGATGGCCGTGGCCGAACCCGCCGCGACGGCGCAATTCCTGCTGGTGGCGGGATCCTTCGCGGCGCTGACCTATTCCTTTGTGGTGTCCGACTTCTCGCTGCGGCTCGTGGTGCTGAACAGCCATTCGGCCAAGCCGCTGCTCTACAAGTTCTCCGGCGTCTGGGGCAACCACGAGGGCTCCATGCTGCTGTGGGTGCTGATCCTGGCGCTCTTCGGGGCGATGGCCGCGTGGTTCGGGGGCAACCTGCCGCCGACGCTCCGCGCGCGGGTGCTGGCCATCCAGTCGCTGATCGCCGCGGCCTTCTTTGCCTTCATCCTGTTCACGTCCAACCCCTTCCTGCGCATGGCGATTCCGCCCTTGGACGGGCAGGACCTGAACCCGCTCCTGCAGGACCCCGGGCTCGCCTTCCATCCGCCGTTCCTCTACCTCGGCTACGTGGGCCTTTCGATCTGCTTCAGCTTTGCCGTCGCCGCCCTGATCGAGGGGCGCGTGGACGCCGCCTGGGGTCGCTGGGTGCGCCCCTGGACGCTGGCCGCCTGGGTCTTCCTGACCATCGGCATCGCGCTGGGGTCGTGGTGGGCCTACTACGAGCTGGGCTGGGGCGGCTTCTGGTTCTGGGATCCGGTCGAGAACGCCTCCTTCATGCCCTGGCTCTTCGCGGCAGCGCTGCTGCACTCGGCCATTGTGGTCGAGAAGCGCGAGGCCCTGAAAAGCTGGACGGTGCTGCTGGCGATCCTGGCCTTCGGGTTCTCGCTGATCGGAACGTTCATCGTGCGTTCGGGGGTCCTGACCTCCGTGCACGCCTTTGCCAACGATCCCGAACGCGGGGTCTTCATCCTTGGCATCCTGGTGTTCTTTACCGGCGGGGCGCTGACGCTGTTCGCGGCGCGCGCATCGACCATGGACGCGAAGGGCATCTTCGGCGTCGTCAGCCGGGAATCCGCGCTGGTGGCGAACAATATCCTGCTGGCGGTGTCTTCCTTCGTGGTCTTCGTGGGCACGATGTGGCCGCTGGTCGCGGAGATGGCATTCGGCCGGAAACTGTCGGTCGGCGCGCCGTTCTTCGAGATGGCCTTCACGCCCTTCATGATCGTGCTTGGCCTGATCCTGCCGGTGGGCTCGATGCTGGCATGGAAGCGCGGGTCGCTCAGCCGCGTCACGCGACAACTGGTCCCGGCCTTCGTGCTCGCCGTGGCGCTGGCAGGTCTTGTCTGGTCGATGCAGACCGGACGCACGCTGCTTGGCCCGGTGGGGGTCTTCCTCGGCACATGGGTCATTGCCGGCGCTCTGACGGACCTCTGGAGCCGCACGGGGCAGAAGCGGGAAGTCAGCCGCCTTTTGCGTCTGCCGCGCGCCGACTGGGGCAAGACCGTAGCCCATGCGGGGCTTGGCATCACGATCCTCGGCGTCTCGGGCCTTCTGGCCTGGCAGCAGGAGGACATCCGTGTCGCACAGGTGGGCGAGCCCTTCGAGGTCGGCGCCTACACCCTCGAACTGGCGGACGTGCAGCGCGTGCAGGGACCGAACTACATGTCCACGACGGGCGAGGTGATCCTGTCGCAGGACGGCACCGAGGTCGCGCGCCTCTTCCCCGAAAAGCGGACCTACCCGGTGCAGCAGATGCCCACCACCGAAGCGGCCATCGACTACCGTTTCCTGCGTGACGTCTACGTCGTGATCGGCGATCCGCAGGACAACGGCGGCTGGGTCATGCGGTCGTACATCAAGCCCCTGGCGAACTGGATCTGGGGCGGGTGCATCCTGATGGCCATCGGCGGCCTGCTGAGCCTGAGCGACCGGCGGTACCGCGTCGCGGCAGGCGCCCGCAAGACGGCGCGCATCCAGGGCGTCCCGGCAGAATGAGCGTGGTGTCTGGCATCAAGCTGCGGCTCACGGGCCCGCTGGGTTTGCTGGCCATGGTCTTCGCCCTTGTCGCCAGCGTGGCGATTGCGGTGCAACCGGACGAGGTTCTGGACGATCCGGCACTTGAGGCCCGCGCCCGTGAGATTTCCGCCGGCCTGCGCTGCCTCGTCTGCCAGAACGAAAGCATCGACGACAGCAACGCGTCGCTCGCGCGGGACCTGCGGCTGCTGGTGCGGGAACGGCTTGTGGCGGGCGATACCGATGCCGAAGCCGTGGACTTCATCGTCGACCGCTACGGCGAGTTCGTGCTGCTGAAGCCCACGACGGGCGGGTGGAACTGGCTTCTCTGGGCCGCCGGACCGCTGATGTTCCTGATCGCCATGGGGATGGGCGTGGCCTATATCCGGCGTCGGTCGCAGGCCCCCGAAACCGTTCAGGACGGGCTGTCTGACGACGAGCGGCGGCGGCTGGAAGAACTGCTGGACAACTGACGTAACTGCGGGTGACGTGGAGTGTGGGCTTGCCACGCCCATGTGTGAGCCGTGTTTGCAGGCGTTGTGTGATCGGGTTGCCCCAGTCCGTCATCGGATCAAACCGGCCCATGTTCGGTCGTCCGCATCGCCTTCAAGGCTCGGGCCAGGCAGGGCGGCAAACACCCATGAAAATCCTGGCTTCGGGACGTGGCGTTTCACTTTGCCAATCCCCACGCCCCGGTGTTTGATGCGCTCCGACAGAGGAGATGCCCGATGATTTACGAAACGATCAATTACGCCGTTCAGGACGATATCGCGACGATCACGCTGAACCGGCCCGAGGTCATGAACGCGCTCAACACCCAGATGCGGGCCGAGATTGCCGACGCCTTCGGTGCGGGCGGTCGCGAGGCGCGTGTGGTGGTGATGACCGGCGAGGGGCGGGCGTTCTGCTCGGGCCAAGACCTCGGCGATAGGGAGACGGCGGCCAACCTCGATCTGGAACGGGTATTGCGCGACGAATATGTGCCGATGCTGAAGTCGATCTACGACTGCCCGGTGCCGACGATCTGCGCGGTGAACGGCGCGGCGGCTGGGGCAGGGGCCAACCTCGCGCTGGCCGCCGACGTTGTGATCGCCACCGAGTCCGCCTTTTTCATGCAGGCCTTCACCAAGATCGGCCTGATTCCGGACGCGGGCGGGACGTGGTTCCTGCCGCGCCAGATCGGGCTGGCCAAGGCCATGGGGGCCGCGCTGTTTGCCGAGAAGGTGACCGCCACGCAGGCCGACCAATGGGGCATGATCTGGGAGGCCGTGCCGGACGACACGTTCCGCGACCATGTGGCCCAACGTGCCGCAGCGCTCGCCAAGGGGCCGACGGCGGCCTATGCGCGGGTCAAGCAGGCGCTCTATGCCGCCACGGACAACACGCTGGAAGAGCAGCTTGCGGTCGAGTCGCGCCTGCAGGGGGAATGCGGCAAGACGCGGGACTTCAAGGAAGGTGTCGTGGCCTTCATGGAGAAGCGGCCCGCGGTCTACGAAGGGCGCTGATCCGGACGGCCTGACGGCACGCTGACGACTGCAAAGCAAAACCCCCGGAGCGCAGGCTCCGGGGGTTTCTTGTTGATCTGACCGATGTCAGCGGTTCTCGATATCGACGTAGTCGCGTGCGGTTTCGCCGAGGTAGAGCTGACGCGGACGGCCGATCTTGTTCTGCGGATCGGCCAGCATTTCCTTCCACTGGGACACCCAGCCGACGGTGCGCGACAGCGCGAAGATCGGGGTGAACATGGAGGTCGGGAAGCCCATCGCCTCGAGAATGATGCCCGAATAGAAGTCGACGTTGGGGAACAGCTTCTTCTCGGCAAAGTAGGGATCGGCCAGCGCCTGCTGTTCGAGCTCCTTCGCGGTGGCGAGGATCGGGTTGTTCTCCACCCCCAGCAGGTCCAGCACCTCGTCGGCGGACTGCTTCATCACCGTCGCGCGCGGGTCGAAGTTCTTGTAGACGCGGTGGCCGAAGCCCATCAGGCGGAACGGGTCGCTCTTGTCCTTGGCGCGGGCGATGTATTCCGGGATCTTCTCCGGGCTGCCGATTTCCTTGAGCATCTCGAGGCAGGCCTGGTTGGCGCCACCGTGGGCCGGACCCCAGAGGCAGGCCACACCGGCGGCGATGCAGGCAAAGGGGTTGGCCCCGGACGAGGACGCCAGGCGCACCGTGGAGGTCGAGGCGTTCTGTTCGTGGTCTGCGTGCAGCGTGAAGATCCGGTCCATCGCGCGCGACAGGATCGGGTCGACATCATAGCGTTCCGCCGGAACGGAGAAACACATGTGCAGGAAGTTCGCCGCGTAATCGAGGTCGTTGCGCGGGTACACGAAGGGCTGGCCGATCGAGTATTTGTAGGCCCAGGCCGCGATGGTCGGCATCTTGGCGATCAGGCGGTGCGAGGCGATCTCGCGCTCCCGCTCGTCGTTGATGTCGGTCGAGTCGTGGTAGAAGGCCGCCATGGCACCGACCACGCCCACCATGACCGCCATCGGATGCGCGTCACGGCGGAAGCCGCGGAAGAAGTACTGCATCTGCTCGTGCAGCATCGTGTGGCGGGTGATGGTGCTTTCGAAATGCTCCAGCTCCTCGGCCTTCGGCAGGTAGCCGTAAAGCAGCAGGAAGCAGACCTCGAGGTAATGCGACTTGCTGGCGAGCTGGTCGATGGGATAGCCGCGGTGCAGCAATTCGCCCTTCTCACCGTCGATGAAGGTGATGGTGGAATCGCAGGACGCGGTGGAAGTGAAACCCGGATCGTAGGTGAACACACCGGCCTGACCGTATAGCTTGCGGATGTCGATGACATCGGGGCCGGCGGTCGGGGAGTGGACGGGCAACTCGTAGCTCTTGCCCTCCAGGGTCAGAGTCGCAGTCTTCTGGGCGTCAGCCATGCTTGTCATCCTTGCCTTAAATGGTGGAGCCGGGCCGCATCGGACGGCCCGACCGGGTAGGTCTCACATGGCCGAGGTGCGCGTTACGCGCCCCCGTCGGCCGCCTGGTCCTGAAGACGGGCGAGGCTCTCCTCCTGTCCCAGGACCAGCATCATGTCGAAGACCGAAGGAGTCACGGACCGGCCCGCCAAGGCCGCGCGAAGCGGCGCTGCAAGCTTGCCGAACTTGGTCCCTTGTTCTTCGCAGAAGCGGTTCATCTCCGCCTCCAATTCATCTCGCGTCCAGCTAGCATTTTGCAAGTGCGGCGTCAACTTGCCCAGTATACCACGGGATACCGTGTCGAGCGCCTTATCTGCCTTCTCGTCCGGCGAAATGGGCCGGGATGCAAGGATAAATTCCGCTTTTTCAAGAAGTTCCGGGAAGGACTTTGCGCGCTCTTTCAGGCTGTACATGCCGCGCAGCAGGCCGTCGTGCTGTTCCGTGGACAGCGGTTCACGCCCGGTTGCGTCGAGGAAAGCCTCGATTTCTTGCAGCAACGCGGCATCCTCCGCGACGGCGATATGCTGACCGCACAGGTTTTCGAGTTTCTTGAAGTCGAAACGTGCGGGCGACTTGCCGATTCCATTCAGATCGAACCATTCTTTTGCCTGATCGTCGGTAAAGAATTCGTCGTCGCCGTGGCTCCAGCCGAGCCGGGCGAGGTAATTGCGCATGCCTGCGGCCGGGTAGCCCATCTTCTGGTATTCGTCCGCGCCAAGCGCGCCGTGCCGCTTCGAGAGCTTCTTGCCGTCCGGTCCGTGGATCAGCGGGATGTGCGCATAGACGGGCAGGTCCCATCCCATCCCGGTGTAGATGCCCATCTGGCGCGCGGCGTTGTTGAGGTGGTCGTCGCCGCGGATCACGTGGGTCACGCCCATGTCGTGATCGTCGACCACTACCGCCAGCATGTAGACCGGCGTGCCGTCGGACCGCAGCAGCACCATGTCGTCGAGCTGGTCGTTGCGGATCTTCACCGTGCCCTGCACCTCGTCGCGGATCACGGTCTCACCCTCCTGCGGGGTCTTCAGGCGGACGACATAGGGGAGATCCGGGTGCGTGGCGGGATCGGCGTCGCGCCACGGGCTCTGGAACAGGGTGGAGCGTCCTTCGGCGCGGGCGGCCTCGCGGAAGGCCTCGATCTCTTCCTGCGTGGAGAAGCACTTGTAGGCCGCGCCTTTCGCCAGCAGCTCATGCGCGACCTCGGCGTGGCGGTCGGCGCGCTCGAACTGGCTGATGACCTCGCCATCGTGGTCAAGGCCAAGCCAGGCCAGCCCCTTCAGGATTGCCTCCGTCGCCTCGGGCGTGGATCGGGCGCGGTCCGTGTCCTCGATCCGCAGCAGGAACAATCCGTCACGCCCGCGCGCGTAGAGCCAGTTGAACAGGGCCGTGCGCGCTCCACCGATGTGAAGGAAACCGGTGGGCGAAGGGGCAAAGCGGGTGACGACCCGGGACGGAGCGGCGGACATCTTGGTTAACCTTATCCTAAGGATGGCGGGAATAGAGTTTGCGCGTACCTAACCCGGCCCCCGGTGCCGGGGCAAGCAGGGGTCTGCCTGCCGATGACGTGGTTTTTCCGCCGGTTCGCCGAAGCGATGGGGGCGCAGCGCGGCTGCCTCTTTCCATGGGTGCCGGTCATGCTGGGCTGCGGGATCGGCCTCTACTTCCAGATCAAGTGGGAACCGCCGGTCCTCATGTTGTGGCTGGCGTTCCTGCCGGGCGGGCTGATCGTGCTGCACGCAAGGGGTGAGGTGGCCGGCCCGCTGCTGGCGGCCTTCGGGCTGATCTGTGTGGGATTCGGCCTCGCCGGGCTGCGCGCCCATGCTGTTGCCGGCCCGGTCATCGACTTCCGTTACTACGGCGCCATCCAAGGCCGCGTGGTGGAGATCGACCGCTCCGCCTCCGACGCCATGCGCCTGACGCTCGACCAGGTGGTGCTGGAGCGGATGGACCCCGGTGATGTGCCGCGCCATGTCCGCGTGTCCCTGCATGGCGACCTGCAACCGCTCGATCCGCTGCCCGGCATGACGGTGATCCTGACCGGTCATCTCGGCCCGCCCGGCGGCGCGGTAGAGCCCGGCGGCTTCGATTTCCGCCGCCATGCCTGGTTTCAGCAGATCGGAGCCGTGGGTTACACGCGCACGCCGGTCCTGATGCTCGAACCGCCGTCCGAAGGGCTGCACTCCGGCCTGCCCATTACCCGGGCGCGCATGGCGCTGTCGGCGCATGTGCAATCGGTTCTGGAGGGAGAGACCGGCGCCTTTGCCGCCGCGATCATGACCGGGGATCGTGCGGGCATGGGGAAGGAGACTTTGCAGGACCTGCGGGACACCAACCTCGCGCATCTGCTGGCCATTTCCGGGCTGCACATGGGGCTGCTGGCGGGCTTCGTCTTTGGCACACTGCGCCTCGCCCTGTTGCTGGTGCCCCGCGCGCGACACCACTGGCCGGTCAAGAAGATCGCTGCTGTCGGCGCGCTTGTGGCTGCGGCGGCCTACCTCGCGCTCTCGGGCGGCAATGTCGCGACCGAGCGCGCCTTCATCATGGTGGCCGCCGCGCTGACCGCGCTGCTGCTGGACCGGCGGGTATTATCGCTGCGCTCCGTCGCCATCGCGGCACTGGTGGTGCTGGTCGTGCAGCCCGAGGCGTTGCTGGGGCCGGGTTTCCAGATGTCCTTTGCCGCGACGACGGCGCTGGTCGCGGTCTTCGAACGGCTGAGCGCCGCGCGCGCGGGCAGGAAATGGCCCGGCTGGCTTGGCCCGGTGCTGTCCGTCATCGTCTCGTCAGCCGTCGCAGGCGCGGCGACGGCACCGGTCGGCATGGCGCATTTCAACCAGGCGTCGGTCTACGGACTGCTGGCGAACCTCGTGTCGGTGCCGGTGATGGGCGTCGCCGTCGTGCCACTGGGCGTGGTCGCGGGGCTGCTGATGCCGTTCGGTCTGGACTGGATGGCGTTGCATGTCATGGCGCTGGGGCTGGACTGGATCCTCGGGGTCGCGCGTGTCGTCGCGGACTGGCCCGGATCGGTGAGGCCTGTCGTGGCGCCCGGCCCGGCCGTTCTGCCGATGATTGCGGCGGGCGGGCTGTTCCTCTGCCTGTGGCGGGGGCGAGCGCGGCTCGCGGGACTGATCCCTATGGCGGTGGCCGTCGCACTCTGGTCCCAGACCCAGAGGCCGGATGTGCTGATCGCCGACAACGGCACGCTGGTCGGTGTCATGACGTCTGAGGGCCGGGGCCTGTCGCGTGATCAGGGGGCGGGCTTCATCGCCGACAACTGGCTAGAGAACGACGGACGCAGTGGCACGCAGGCGGATGCAGCACAACGGTGGCCGGGTGCGGTCGCCAATCGGCTGGCAGAAGCGGCGAGCGAGGTCGGCCCGGTGATCCACGTTCAGGGCAAACGCGCGGCCGAATTGCTGACCCGTTGCGAGGCCGGCCAGATTGTCGTCAGCAGCGTCGAGATCGCCATCACCGGCGAATGCCGCGTCTTCGATCCTGTCATGCTCGGTGTTACCGGGTCCGTCGCGCTTTGGAGCACGTCGGACGGATTGCGGGTGGAGACGGCGAGGGAGCGCGCCGGGCAACGCCTGTGGCTTGGCGCCAGCCCTGCGCGGCCCAGGCTGGCGCTTTTCCGTTTCTCGTCAGCTCAGTAGGTACGGATCAGCCCGACCAGACGGCCTTGCACGCTGACCGCGCCCCGGGGCAGCACACGCGGCTCATACGCCGGATTGGCCGCTTCGAGAACGATCATGTCGCCTTTCCGGCGGAAGCGTTTCAGCGTCGCCTCGTAGCCTTCGATCTGTGCCACGACGATGTCGCCGTCCGCCGCATCGCCGGTTTCGCGGATCACAACCACGTCGCCGTCGTTGATGCCCGCGTCGATCATCGAGTCGCCACGCACCTCAAGCGCGTAGTGGCGGCCCTGACCCTGCAGCATCATGCCCGGCACGGCGATGCCCGGCGGTTCATCGTTGATCGACTCGATGGGCACACCGGCCGCGATGCGGCCCATGATCGGCAACTCCGTCACGTCCAGCGTGTTGATTTCGGACGCGCGGCCCGGCGTGCTGTCCGGGCGGTCGCCCTCGATCACGCGCGGCGAGAAGCCCGCCGGCGCACCACCGAGGCTCTCGGGCAGCTTGACGATCTCAATTGCGCGCGCACGATGGGCGAGGCGGCGGATGAAGCCGCGCTCTTCCAGTGCTGTGATCAGCCGGTGGATGCCGGACTTGGACCGCAGGTCGAGCGCATCCTTCATCTCGTCGAAGCTGGGCGGCACACCGTCACGCGTCATCCGCTTGTTGATGAAATCCAGCAGGTCCAATTGTTTCTTGGTCAGCATGCTCGCGCCCCCATACCCGGTCTTTTGCGTCGCAAGCCAACGTTTGCAGGCTGCGTTAACTTTTGTTCTACGCATGTTCCCGTTTTGTGTCAACGGGTTTGGGGCGGGAGGGACCTGCTGTCAGGTGAGCGGAAGGTAATCCACACACTCCCCCACCTCGCGGGCGGGGTCGTCCACGGGGCGCACCAGCAGGGCATTGGCACCGCTCAGAACGCTCAGCAGGCTGGAGTCCTGGCGTGTCGCCGCCCGCAACCCGTCTTCGCCCAGAACGGCCCGCATGTAGTGTTCGCGACCGCCGTTCGGGGGCAGCGGTTCGGCCAGCGGAGCAGAGCGGCGGGGGGCCGCCTGCGCGGGAAGGCCCAGCATGGCGCGGATGACCGGCAGCACGAAGACCTGTCCGCAAACCATTGCCGAGACCGGATTGCCGGGCAGACCGATCATCATCGTCTCGCCAAGCCGGCCGGACATCAGCGGTTTGCCGGGCCGCATCGCCACCTTGTGGAAGGCGCGCTCCATCCCCAGGTCCTCGGCCACCGGGGCGACAAGGTCGTGATCGCCGACGGACGCGCCGCCGATGGTGATGACCAGATCGGCGTCGTCGATCAGCGAGAAGGCGTGCCGGAGAGAGGCCCTGTCGTCCCGGGCGATGGGCAGGATCCGCGGCGCGGCCCCGTGAGCGCTCAGCAAGGCATGCAGGCCGAAGGTGTTCGACACGATGATCTGGTCCGGTCCCGGCGTCTCGCCCGGCATCACCAGCTCATCCCCGGTTGAGATCAGGGCAACCTGCGGTTTCCGCGCGACGGGCACCCGGTCAACATTCATCGAGGCGAGCAATGCTATGTCGAATGGACTAAGGGTCTTCGGTGCATCGAAACGGGCGTTTTCCGCAAAGTCGGTGCCAGCGGGCCGGATGTTGGTGCCTTCGTCCAGCCGGTCGCCAAGCGTGATGCGGTCACCGTCGCGCGTCACGTCCTCCTGGATCACGACACGGGTCGCACCCTCCGGGACAGGGGCGCCGGTGAAGATGCGCACGGCCTGGCCCGCCGCCACTGTGCCCTCGTAACGATGCCCCGCAGCGCTTTCGCCGATCACGTTCAATGTCATGCCGGGCGCAGCGTCGGTCACCGCATAGCCGTCCATGGCCGAGGATGGAAAGGGCGGCTGACTGCGTCTTGCGGAAACCGCGCGGGCCAGCGTCCGGCCCGATGCGGCCACCAACGGGACCTCTTCCGTCTCCATCGGCCGCACGAGCGAGAAGAGCTGCGCGAGGGCTTCCGCTACCGAGATCATGTCGCTTCGTAACGCCCTGATTTCCCGCCATCTTTCAGGGTGACGCGGATTCCGCCGATCTCCATCGCCTTGTCCACGGCTTTCACCATGTCGTAGACGGTCAGCGCTGCGGTCGAGACTGCGGTGAGCGCCTCCATCTCCACCCCCGTCTGGCCAGTGGTCTTGACCGTCGCGGTGATGCGCAGACCGGGCAGGTCGGCATCGGGTTCCAGATCGACGGACACCTTTGTCACGGGCAGGGGATGACACAGCGGGATCAGCTCTGGCGTCTTCTTCGCGCCCATGATCCCGGCCAGTCGTGCAACACCGATCACGTCGCCCTTCTTGGCGCTGCCTTCGTTGATAAGCGCGAATGTCTCCGGCGCCATGCGGACCCAGCCTTCGGCTGTGGCGACGCGGGCGGTCACCGCCTTGTCGGAGACATCCACCATGTGGGCTGCGCCGCGGTCGTCGAAATGCGTCAGGTCGCTCATGGTCACTCTCAGGCCGGGACGGGGTTTTTCAGCAAGGTTTCGGTCGCTTCCTGCACGTTTTCCTGTCGCATGAGGCTTTCGCCGATCAGGAAGGCGCGGGCGCCATACCCGGCCATGTCCGCCAGATCGGCGGGCGTGTTGAGCCCGGATTCGGAGATCAGGAAGCGGCCTTCGGGGACGCGCTTCGACAGGGTTCGCGTGGTGTCCAGCGTCGTCTCGAACGTCTTGAGGTTGCGGTTGTTCACCCCGATCAGCGGTGACTTGAGCGCCAGCGCGCGGTCGAGTTCTCCACCGTCGTGTACTTCGATCAGGGCATCCATGCCCCAGGCGTACGCGGCATCCTCAAGCTCGGCGGCCTGCGCGTCAGATACGGAGGCCATGATGATCAGGATGCAGTCCGCGCCAAGCGCGCGCGCCTCGGCCACCTGGTAGGTGTCGTACATGAAATCCTTGCGCAGGGCGGGCAGGGTGGTGGCCGAGCGGGCCTCGACCAAGAACTCCTTGGCGCCCTGGAAGGACGGCGTGTCGGTCAGCACGGACAGGCAGGTGGCGCCCCCGGCTTCATAAGCCTGCGCCAGCCGCGCCGGGTCGAAGTCGGCGCGGATCAAGCCCTTTGAAGGGCTGGCTTTCTTCACCTCTGCGATCAGGCCGTAGCCGGTTTTGGCGGCCAGGTACAACGCCTTGGCAAAGGGTCGGACGGGCGACGCGTCGCGTGCTTCGGCCTCCACCTCGGACAGCGGTTTGGCGCGCTTGTCGGCGGCGACCTCCTCCAGCTTGTAGGCCTTGATCTTGTCGAGGATCGTCTGGGTCATGGCGCCTCTCCGGTCCAGTTGATAGGTGCGGCGCCTTGCGTCTTAAGCCAGTCGTTGATGCGGGAAAAGGGCCGCGAGCCGAAAAAGCCGCGACGGGCGGACAGGGGCGAGGGGTGGGCGGTCTGCAGAACGAGATGGCCTTCGCCTCGAATGTCGCGGGCGAACCCCTGCGCGTGTTTGCCCCAGAGCAGGAAGGCGCGCGGCCTGTCGGACAGGGTATGCAACACTTGCCGCGTCAGTTCGGACCATCCGAGCCTCGCATGTCCGCCCGCCTGGCCGGCGGGCACGGTCAGCGCGGTGTTCAGCAAGAGCACGCCTTGGTCCGCCCAGAACCGCAGATCGCCGTTGGCCGGACAGGACCCGAGATCGTCGGTCATTTCCTTGTAGATGTTGTTCAACGACCTCGGCAGGGCGACATCCGGCGCGACCGAAAACGCGAACCCATGGGCGTGACCCGGCGTGGGGTAGGGGTCCTGACCGAGGATCACGACCTTCACCTCGTCGGGCGCGCAGGCCTCCATTGCTGCAAAGCGTTGGGCGTCGGGGGGCAGAATGTCGGCCCTTCCGGCAAGATCCGCCGCAATACGGGGCAGATCCTGCACGAAAAACGGCAGATGGCTCCAGCTCTCGGGCGGGGTCATGCCGCCTGAGTGGCCGCCGCCAAAGCTGCGACCTTTGCTTTCGCCGCGCCTGAATCGATGCTCTCGGCTGCTTGGGCCACGCCTTCGCGCAGGTCGACGGCCCGGCCGGCGATGGTCAGCGCAGCGGCGGCGTTCAGCAGGACCGCATCGCGATAGGCCGAAGACACGCCGTCCAACAGCGCCGCCATGGCCTTGGCGTTCTGTTCCGGGGTGCCCCCGATGATTGCTTCGAACGGATGCTCGGGCAGGCCTGCGTCTTCGGGGTGCAGCTCCACTTCCCGGATGCTGCCGTCCTCTTCCAGAGAGGCCACCCACGACACGCCCGCGATGGTCAGTTCGTCGGTGCCGTCAGAACCGTGCACCAGCCATGCCCGCTCTGACCCGAGCTTGCCGAGAACCTCTGCCATCGGGCGGATCAGGTCACGGGTGAAGGCCCCGGTCAGCTGCCGTTTTACGCCCGCCGGATTCGTAAGGGGCCCCAGGATGTTGAAGATTGTCCGCGTCCCGAGCTCGGCCCGGACCGGGCCGACGTGCGCCATGGCCGGATGGTGCATCGGCGCCATCATGAAGCAGATGCCGACGTCTTCCAGCGCCTTCTCGACACGGTCGGCGGGCAGCATCACGTTGATCCCGAGCTGGGACAGTGCGTCCGCCGCGCCGGATTTCGACGACAGGTTGCGGTTGCCGTGCTTGGCCACGGTCACGCCGGCCCCGGCCACGACAAAGGCCGTCGCGGTCGAGATGTTCAGCGTGCCCTTTCCGTCGCCGCCGGTGCCAACGATGTCCATCGCCCCCTCCGGCGCGCGGACCTTGTTGCATTTCGCGCGCATCACCGCGGCGGCGGCGGCGTATTCGTCCACCGTCTCGCCCCGCGTGCGCATCGCCATCAGAAGCCCGCCGATCTGCGCGGGGGTGGCTTCGCCGTTGAACAGGATGCTGAAGGCGCGCTCCGCCTCGTCGCGGGTCAGGGCGCGGTCGGCGGAGGCCCCGATCAGCGGTCTGAGATCGTCGCTCATGCCGGCACCTTCAGGACGTCGAGGAAGTTGCGGAGCATGGCGTGACCGTGCTCCGACGCGATGCTTTCGGGGTGAAACTGCACGCCGTGGATCGGCAGGCTTTCATGCGCCAGCCCCATGATCGTGCCGTCGGACAGCTCCGCCGTCACCTTGAGGCACGAGGGCAGGCTTTCCCGGTCGACCACAAGCGAATGGTAGCGGGTGGCCTGCAGCGGAGAGGGCAGTCCGGCGAAGACGCTTTCGCCCTTGTGATGGATCTCGCCCATCTTTCCGTGCACGATTTCGGTATGTCTCTGCACGATACCGCCGAAGACCTGTCCGATGGTCTGGTGTCCGAGGCACACGCCGAACAGCGGCGTGCCGGTTTCGGCGGCCGCCTCGGTCAGGG
The DNA here is from genome assembly GCF_002814095.1 of Sagittula sp. P11. Lineage (NCBI taxonomy): Bacteria > Pseudomonadati > Pseudomonadota > Alphaproteobacteria > Rhodobacterales > Roseobacteraceae > Sagittula > Sagittula sp. P11. The sequence goes on along the minus strand of NZ_CP021913.1, from coordinate 4,609,534 downwards.
TGCAACAGATGCCGGATTGCGAGGGCGTGCCGGGGCCGGGGCTGAGGACGATGCCCGCGGGGTTCATCGCGATGGCCTGCTGCACGTCGATCGCGTCGTTTCGCCAGACCTGCACATCGGCGCCCAGTTCGCCGAGGTAGTGCACGAGGTTGTAGGTGAAACTGTCGTAATTGTCGATCAGGAGCAACATTTCGCGGCCTTTCTGGGGGTGGCGGGCGGCACTTCGGTCGCGGTATAAATGCGCAGGAGGGTCTTGCGGCGTCAAGGGCTTGAGGCCACGGTATGGGCATGGGGCAACGGGTGCCGCAGAATGCATCCGTGACGCGACGCGTGAGCGGCAGGACCGCAGGTGAACGGGGCAGCGAGGGGAGTACGGGCGCATGGCACGGGGATTTCTGGCAGGAGCGGTGGCGGGCATCGTCGTCTCCGGCCTTGGAGCTGGGGTATTGTCGCTGGCCACAGGCGTTCCGGAGGATGTCCGGGCACGGGTCTTGCCGACGCCGTCGCCGTCCCAGACCATAGCGGCGCCAGTGACGGATGCCGAGGACATGGCGTCGCCCGACGTCCCCGCCGAAGAAGACGCTGTCGCCGTCGTGCCGGCAGAGGAAAGCGCCCCCGACGTGCCTGCCGTCGTGCCCGAAGCGCCGGCTTCCGTGCTTGAAACGACCGACTCCGTCGACGAGGCGCCCGATGCCGCGCCCGCGCCGGATGTTGGCGAAAGCCCCGATGCGCCACGGCCTCCTGTCGAGCCGGAAGCGGACACCCAGGTCACCGTGACAGAGGAAGCGCCCGTCGCGCCCCCGGCTGCTGTCGCCACACCGCCGGAACCTGCGGCGGAGGAAGAGCCGGAAGTTGCCGAAGACGCGCCGCCGCCGGTCGAAACCGACATGACCGAGGTGCCCGCGCCGGTCACGCTGGAACCGGAGGAGGCGCCGGAACTGCCCTCCGAGGATCTGGAAAACGCATCCGACAGGCCCTCCATCGGGACGCCCGCGGGCTCCTTGGCCGATCGGGCACCTGCGGTGGCCGAAGGACGCCTGCCCACCATCGGGGCCGAGGCCGATGCGCCGCCTATGACCGAAGAACCCGAAGCGCCGGAAACCGTTGATGATCCGCTTGGCGCGGACAGTCCGCTAGTGAGGTTCGCTTCGCCTTTCACCCCTCAGGCCGATGTGCCGCGCATGGCCCTGATCCTGATCGACGACGGGTCCGGCCCGATGGGACCGAAGGAACTGGAAACCTTCCCCTTCCCGGTCAGCTTCGCGATCTCGCCCGCGCACCCCGATCCCACAGGCGCGGCAGAGGGATACCGGGAGCGCGGGTTCGAGGTGCTGGCGCTGGCGGACTTGCCCGAAGGCGCCGTGGCGTCGGATGTCGAGGTGAGCCTGACTGGCCTCTTGGACGCGATTCCCGAAGCCGTGGGCGTGCTGGAAGATCCGTCGGGGGGCCTGCAGGACAGCCGGGAAGTGTCGATGCAGGCGGCGGCCTTCCTCGGCTCGACGGGTCATGGGCTTGTCATGGTGCCGAAAGGTCTGAACACGGCGCAGAAGCTGGCGGCGAAGGAGGGCGTGCCCTCGGCGACGCTGTTCCGGGACCTCGATGGCGACGGGCAGGATCAGGGCCTGATCAGGCGGACGCTTGACCAGGCGGCGTTCCGGGCGCGGCAGGAAGGCGCGGTGGTCATGCTGGGGCGGCTCAGGGCGGACACGATCTCGGCGCTGCTGCTCTGGGGACTGCAGGACCGGGGCAACACCATTGAGCTGGTGCCGATCTCGACCGTGCTGAAGGAATCGCTGGCACCTGCCGAGTGACGCGCCATCGCGACGGCCTCAGGCGGCGGCCCATTGCTCCAGTGTTGTGGCCAGTTCGCCGTACCCGGTAAAGCGCCGTTCGAAGGCGAGGCCAAGCCGGTCGGCGCAGGCCTTTGCCCGCGCGGTCAGCGCGGGGTCGTCGGTCTGGGCGAGGTAGACCAGCGTCTCGTAATGGCCGAAGTACATCGGCAGAAGCTCCGGATGCCGATCCAGGCCGAGCGGCTTCCAGACGAATGCTTCGAACTGCCGGGCGAGGAAGTCGGTCAGGTAGAAGGCGGTGATCTCGTCCCGCTCCGCGAAACGGTCGAGCCCGTCGAAGAAGGCGTAGCAGTGCGGGCCGGCCAACATCTCTACCCCGAGGTCGGCGCAGGCGGCCTGCAGATGCCCGCCCGTGCCGCAATCGGCGTAGACGACGGCGATACGGTCATAGCCCTTGCCATGACGGGCCACCGCGTCGCGCACCGCGTCTGTAATGCGGTCGGGGGCGTTGTGCAGGATGGCGGGCAGGCAGGTGAGGTCGATATGGTCCCATCCGTTCAGCCGTTTCAGCGCAAGGATTTCCCGGGCGAGCGCGCCGCAGGCAATCAGGAGGACACGCCCTTCGCCCGAAGGGAGCATCCCGTCGCTGGTCAGGGTCGAGTCGTCAGGAAGAGGTGCTGTCGTCATAAGGGACGGGCGCCATCGCCCAGCGGGCGATGAGGACGAGGACAAGAAGGATCGGTACGACGGGCAGGATGCCCCAGCTCGACAAGGCCCAAAGCGCAAGTACCGCCGCGCAGATCGCGGAACAGACAATCATGGCGAAGGATGTCACTGGCATTCCGATCTCCTCTCTCCTCCAATATGAGGCAAAGCTGGCAGGAGTAAAACAGTAATCTTGTCAACGCTTCGTGTGCTGGATCGGCAAAGTCGCACATTGCTCAACAATCGCGCTGTACGACGTTACGTCAACGAGCGCGGGTTGAGTTGGTTAGGCTCCGCACACGGCCCGAATGAGAAAACGGCGGCCTGTTGCGGGCCGCCGTCTTGCGTGGGAACGATGCAGGCGGGTCTCAGCCCGCGCGCATCTGGTTGTGCTTGCGGGCGATGAATTCCTTCGCCGTCTCGACCGCCACGGCGGCGTCGCGGCAATAGGCGTCGGCGCCGATCGCCTTGCCGAACTCTTCGTTCAGGGGCGCGCCGCCCACCAGAACGATGTAGTCGTCGCGGATGCCCTGTTCCTTCATCGTGTCGATCACGACCTTCATGTAGGGCATGGTGGTGGTGAGCAGGGCGGACATGCCGAGGATGTCGGCCTCTTCCGCCTTCAGTGCGTCGAGGTACTTCTCGACCGGGTTGTTGATGCCCAGGTCGACGACCTCGAATCCCGCGCCTTCCATCATCATGGACACGAGGTTCTTGCCGATGTCGTGGATGTCGCCCTTGACGGTGCCGATGACCATCTTGCCCATGCGCGGTGCGCCGGTCTCGGCCAGCAGCGGCTTCAGGATCGACATGCCCGCCTTCATCGCGTTGGCGGCCAGCAGAACCTCCGGCACAAAAAGGATACCGTCGCGGAAGTCGCGGCCGACGATGGTCATGCCGCCGACGAGCGCCTCGGTCAGGACCCGGTAGGGTTCCCAGCCGCGTTCCAGGAGGATGTTGACGCCTTCCTCGATCTCTTCCTTAAGACCGTCGTAGAGGTCGTCGAACATCTGTTGGACGAGTTCCTCGTCGTCGAGTTCGGAGAGGATGATGTCGTCGTCTTCATCGGACATGGATGTCTTTCCTTCTGCGTTGCGCAGGGTGCATATGGGCGATGCCCTCCCTGCGACTAATCGTCGTTTTCCAGTCGCGTCAATTGGCGGATTGCGACATTGGGCAGAGTTCTACCGACGCGCTGCAAGCCGAATGGCGCGACATTGCGCGTGTTCACGTTAAGTTCTAGTGTGCGTGCATGGATCATGAGCATCGCATTCTGCCGGATGACCGGCGCCGGGCGCGCGGCGCACTGAGCCGTGACACCGGCCGGTTCGAGCGTTTCGACCGGGTCGAAACGGATGACGGATGGGACATTCCCGAGGATCGTCCGGCGTTTGTGACAGAGGTGCGCGAGGAACGCGCGCGCTCTGTGGTGAACTACGTGCGCTCGCCCGATCTGCCGTTCGACCGGTCGCTGAACCCCTACCGCGGGTGCGAACACGGGTGCATCTACTGTTTCGCGCGTCCGACGCATGCCTACCTCGGCCTGTCGCCTGGGCTGGATTTCGAGACACGGCTGGTGGCCCGTCCGAACGCGCCGGAGGTGCTGGCCCGCGAATTGTCCGCCCGCCGCTACAGCGTCGCGCCGCTGGCCATCGGAACGAACACCGATCCCTACCAGCCGGTTGAACGGGATCGCGGGATCATGCGCGCCTGCCTCGAGGTGCTGCGCGACTTCCGGCACCCGGTGGCCATCGTGACGAAGGGCACGCTGATCGAACGCGATCTCGACATCCTGTCTGACATGGCCGCCCAGGGGTTGGCGCGCGTGGGAATCTCCGTCACGACGCTCGACGACACGCTGTCCCGCCGGATGGAGCCGCGCTGCCCGCGTCCCGTGCGCAGGCTGGCCGTCATCCGCGCGCTGGTGGACGCCGGTGTGCCGGTGCGGGTCATGGCCTCGCCCATGGTGCCGGCGCTGACCGATCCGGAGCTTGAGGCGATCCTCGCCGCGGGTGCTGAAGCAGGCGCCAGTGCGGCAAGTTATATCATGCTGCGCCTCCCGCGGGAGGTCGCCGGACTCTGGCAGGAGTGGCTGGAGGCGCACTACCCGGACCGCGCGGCGCGGATCATGGGCCACCTGCGCGACATGCACGGCGGAGAGGTCTATTCCTCGAAGTGGTTCCATCGGATGAAGGGGGAGGGCGTTTATGCCGACCTCCTGGCCCAGCGGTTCCGGCGTGCTGTCCGGCGCCTGAACCTCGACCAGCCGCAACCCGACCTGCGGTGCGACCTCTTCCGCGTGCCTCCGAAAGCCGGTGACCAGATGAGCCTGTTCTGACCGGCAGGCACGACGGCGCGTCTGCGCTGCATGCGGGGCCGGGCCGGTCATCCCCTGCGGCGGCGCCCGCGGCGTTCGCGGCCTGCGCCCTCGTCGTCGCCGGTCCCGTCAGAGGCGGAGGAGAAGCCGCCAAGTTTCTCGGCGATGACGTCGAGCGTCGGTCGCGGTCCCGGTGCGCGGGTTTCCAGCGCTTCGCGCATCGCCTTCAGGTGCACGGGCATGGTGCCGCAGCAGCCGCCGATGATGCGCGCGCCTGCGTCACGCGCCAGGCAAGCATAATCCGCCATCAGTTCCGGCGTGCCGTTGTAGTGGATATGGCCGTCGCTGTATTTCGGGATGCCGGCGTTGCCCTTTGCGATGATCGGACGATCGGTCCCCGTCGCGGCAAAACCCAGCACGGTGCGCATCAGGTCCGACGCGCCGACGCCGCAGTTCGCGCCGAAGGCGATGGGCGGGTTGGGCAGGCTGTCGACCAGCGCCACCATGTCCTGCGAGGTGACGCCCATCATCGTGCGCCCGGCGGTGTCGAAGCTCATGGTGCCGCACCACGGGGCGCCGACGTTGCCGAAAGCCTCGGCCGCGGCGCGGAATTCCTCGGGGGCCGAGATCGTCTCGACCCACAGCACATCGGCGCCGCCGTCCATCAGGCCGCGCGCGGTTTCCTCGAACATCTCCACCGCGCTTTCGTGGGACAGGCTGCCTGCGGCGCCCATGATTTCGCCGGTGGGGCCCACGGAGCCCGCGACGATGATCGGACGACCGGCGGCATCGGCCACCTCGCGGCCCAGCTCGGCGGCCAGTTTCGACAGCTCGTAGGCGCGGTGCCCGGCGTCGTGCAGTTTCAGGCGCGACGCGTTGGCACCGAAGGAGTTCGTCAGGAAGAGATCCGACCCGGCATCCACCGAGCCCTTGTAGAGCGCGCGGATCTTGTCCTGCTCCGTCTCGTTCCAGAACTCCGGCGCATCGCCCGACATCAGCCCCATGTTGAACAGATTCGTTCCGGTGGCGCCGTCGGCCAGCAGCCAGTCGCGCTCTGCCAGGGCCTTGGTCAATGCGTCGCTCATGCTGTGGTCTCCTTCGCTGATGGCATCGCGTGTTTCACAGTTGTTGGCATGACGCAAACTCATAATCTGCATCATCTTGATGAGGGTTGTACCAAAAGGGCATGGCGGTTCAGGCCAGCAGGATATCCGGGAAAACCGCGCCGAGCCCCAAAGCGGAGGCGAGAGAGTAGGCAAGCGCGCGCGGGAGGTTGACCGCCCATGCAGCCACCTCGCGCAGCAGGACTTTTGTCATGCGGGGTGCCTTGCCACTGGTTTCGGGCGTCGTGCAGGCCGCTGCGGGACGTCCGGCCCAGGCAAGACTGGCGGCGCCGCGCAGGGCATGGAAGGGCTCGGTCACGACGATGCGGGTCTCTCCTTCGGGCAGATCGGGACGGGAAAACAGCGCATTCTGCAATGTCGACAGGGACTGACCTTCCCACGACACGGCGGAAGGCGGCACACCGGCGCGGATCGCCGCCTCGGCCATGACTTGCCCGGGGCGGGTGCCGGGCAAGGTGTTTCCGCAGGTCATGTGCAACTTCTTTACCATCCCTTCGCGATACAAGTGGACGCCGGTGGCGACCCTCATGGCCGTGTCGGGTGTCAGCCTGTCCGGCGCGCTGCCTCCGCCAAGCACGATGGCGACATCGCGCGGTTTGGACACCGATGTGCAGGCTGGGATTGCGAATTGCGAGATCATCGTGAGAAGGACGCATAACGCCAAATAGCTGACGACAAGGCGCAGAACCGTGCGCATTTGGAGCTACCTGTCCTGTTGCAGCGTCAGCACCTGGAGGCGGCCACTTTCACTGTCGTACCAGAGGTGGGCGCGCTCCGGCGTCTGGATCACGCGCCACCATGCGGTTTGCCGACCAATCGCCTGCTTCCAGCGCAACTGTTCCTCCAGGTCGATGCAAGCGGACAGCTTGGCGTCGAACAGCCGCCCAAGGCGCGTCCAGTCTTCGGTGGCGCCCGCCGGTGCGCTGGCGATGAAGGTCGCGCGCTGGCAGTTGAAGCGCTTGGCCTCGGATGTCAGCGTCTCGGTCACCGTGAAGTCTGCCGGGATCAGGGATTGCAGGTGCTCCACGTCGGCACGGCATGCCGCCAGAGCAAGCGGAAGAAGCAGCGCAGACAGCCTGAAAGCAGAACACGTCATCGAAAGATCTTTGGCAAAGGCCGCCGGGGCGGCGTTTGCTGCAAGAGTGTCGGCGTTTCGGGTCACATACAAGGGTGACTTGGGCGTTTGCGGCACTATGGCGTGCCGCATAGGTTCATTCCAGCTCGATCGTGCCCGGCGGCTTCGAGGTGGTGTCGTAGAACACGCGGTTGATGCCCTTCACCTCGTTGATGATCCGGGTCGAGGTCTCGCCCAGGAACTCGTGGCTGAACGGGTAGTAATCCGCGGTCATGCCGTCGACGGAAGTGACGGCCCGCAGCGCCAGCGCATAGTCGTAGGTCCGGCCATCGCCCATGACACCCACGGTGCGCATCGGCAGGATTGCCGCGAAGGCCTGCCAGATCTCGTCGTAGAGACCGTGCTTGCGGATCTGGTCGATATAGACCGCATCCGCCTTGCGCAGGATGTCCAGCTTGTCGCGGGTGATCTCGCCCGGGCAGCGGATCGCAAGGCCTGGTCCGGGGAAGGGGTGGCGGCCGATGAAGGAGGCGGGCAGGCCCAGTTCGTGACCCAGCGCGCGCACCTCGTCCTTGAACAGTTCGCGCAGCGGTTCGACCAGTTTCAGGCCCATCTTTTCCGGCAGGCCACCGACATTGTGGTGCGACTTGATCGTGACCGACGGGCCGCCGGAAAAGGAAACGGATTCAATCACGTCGGGATAAAGCGTGCCCTGCGCGAGGAATTCAGCACCCTCGATCTGGTCGGCGTATTTCTGGAACACGTCGATGAAGAGCTTGCCGATGGTCTTGCGCTTGATCTCGGGGTCCGAGACGCCTTCGAGCGCGCCGAGGAACAGGTCGCTCTCGTCGGCATGGATCAGGTTCAGATTGTAGTTGTCGCGGAACATCTGCACGACCTGTTCCGCTTCGTTCAGGCGCAGCAGACCGTGATCCACGAACACGCAGGTCAACTGATCGCCGATCGCCTCATGCAGCAGGATGCCGGTAACGGAGCTGTCGACGCCGCCGGAGAGGGCGCAGATCACCTGCTTGTCGCCGACCTGTTCGCGGATCTTGGCGATCATCTCCTCGCGGTAGGCGGACATGGTCCAGTCGCCGGTGAAGCCCGCAAGCTTCACGAAGTTCTCGTAGAGCGTCTTGCCGTTCGGTGTGTGGTGCACCTCGGGGTGGAACTGCACGGCGTAGAACCGGCGGTCGAGGTCGGCGGTCATGGCGAAGGGTGCGCCGGTCGAGGTGCCGTAGACCTCGAACCCCGGGGCAAGCTCTGCCACGTGGTCGCCGTGCGACATCCAAACCTGCTCGCGGCCCGAACCGTCGAGGAACCAGCCGTTGAAGAAATCGGTGGTCCGCTCCGTCGGCATGACGTAGGCGCGCCCGAATTCCGCGGTGTGGCTTTGCCCGGCTTCGACGCGACCGCCGAGGTCCTGCATCATCACCTGCTGCCCGTAACAGATGCCGAGGATCGGCACGCCCAGGTCGTAGACGGTCTTCGGCGGACGCGGCGAACCCTCACGGGTCACCGAATCGGGGCCGCCGGAGAAGATGACGGCTTTGGGGGCGAAATCGGCCAGGAACGCGTCGTTCACGTTCTGATAGGGGTGGATTTCGCAATAGACGTTCAGCTCCCGCAGGCGGCGCGCGATGAGCTGCGTCACCTGGGACCCGAAGTCGATGATGAGGAGGCGGTCATGCTGGGCTTGGGTCATGCGCTCCTGTACGCAGGGGCCGGGAAAGTTTCAATATCGCTCGGGAGGCGTGATGCGGGTTTTGACGGAATACGGGATGGGGTCCTCGCTCAGACGCGGCGATCAGACGGAAGCGGCGGCGCGCGGGCTGCGCGATGCGCTGTGGCGCAACTCCATCCGTGCGGCAGAGGTCTTTGGCCGCGACAAGTCCGAGATGCGGCTGGCGGTGAAGGTCGGAGTGCCTGTGCCGGAAGACGTCGACGTGGCGGCCCTGCGGGAGGTCTTTCCTTACGGCACACCGGACATCGAGGTGGTCGAGGGTGGCCTTTCGGTGCCGCATCCGTCCGGCGAAGGTGAGGCTCTGGTCATGGCGGCGGTGTCAATCACCGTCTCTTTCGGGGAGGACGCATGATGGAGCGGCTGATCATTCGCATGGGGCTGGGCACGGGCGAGACGGCGCAGGAGGCTGCGGAGGCAGGTCTGCGCGACGCGATGGGCCGGGCGGTTGTCCATGCTTCGCACGAAGGCGGTGTGTTGCGCGTCACGGTCGGCGTTCCGGAGGCCGAAGGGGTTTCGGAACCCGCGCTGGTCGCGGTCCTGGGCCAATCCGCGGAGGTGACCTGCCGGACAGGCGGATTGTCGGTGGGCGGGCGTTTCGTGGCGACCGTGGCGCTGGAGCTTTTTGTTCCAACCAACGCCGCATGATGTGTGCCTGGCAGCGCGGTCAGTGTCGCGGCAAGGCGGACCAGCGCGCGCCACGATCCGTGGGGCAGGGATGTGCCTATCTCTCTTAGGCCGACAGGCATTCCGGTAAATGCGATGGATATTGCCAGCGCACTGTTGCTGCCGTGGGACTGGCAGGGCTGAACGCCTTAATCCCCTGCTAAAGCCTGTGGGATAAGACAGGACGCATTCGAACGATCCGCCTCTGAGGCGGCGGCAGGTCGCCTGCATGGCCTGGTATGTCGTATTTTCGCGCCAAGCGCCGCTAACGCGCCAATCCCCGCGGGCTTGAGCGGCTATTCAGGCGGAAATCGGTCCGGGCGCGACAGGCGTGCCCCGAGAAATGCGAGGATGGATCCATGGCAGAAGCGACGGCACGCAGACGTGCGCGCGGTACGGGCGGCGGGGCCGCACGGCGGGCGGAGCGGACCTCCACCGCGGTGGAGACGGCGAGGTTCATCGAACGCAACATTCCGAACTTCGAGGTCCTCACCCAGGAGGCCCTGGAAATCATCGAGCATAACGCCGAGACCGTGCTGGAAGAGATCGGCGTCAACTTCGTGAACAACCCCGGCGCTCTGGCGCGCTGGAAAGAGGCGGGCGCCGACGTGCAGGGCGAACGGGTCCGCATCCCGCGTGGCCTGGCCCGCACGCTCTGCGCCACCGCGCCGTCGCAGTTCACCCAGCACGCGCGCAATCCCGACCGCAACGTGGAGATCGGCGGACGCAACCTCGTGCTGGCCCCGGTCTACGGCCCGCCCTTCGTGCGCGACCTCGACGGCGGCCGCCGCTATGCCACGATCGAGGACTTCCGTACCTTCGTGAAGTTGGGTCAGATGTCGAAATGGCTGCACCATTCCGGCGGCACGGTGTGCGAACCGACCGACATCGCGGTGAACAAGCGCCACCTCGACATGCTGCTGGCGCATATGACCCTGTCCGACAAACCCTTCATGGGGTCGGTGACGGAGCCGTCGCGCGCCGCCGATTCCGTCGAGATGTGCGAGATTTTGTTCGGGAAACAGTTTGTTTCCGAGAACACGGTGATGACCTCCCTGGTCAACATCAACTCGCCTCTGACCTTCGATGACGTCATGATGGGTGCGCTGGAGACCTATGCCGCGGCCGGGCAGGCCTGCATCGTTTCGCCCTTCATCGTGGGCGGTGCCATGGCGCCGGTTTCCGTGGCCGGCACCCTGACGCAGGTGCTGGCAGAGGTGCTGGCTGGGGTGGCCTACAGCCAGTTGATCCGTCCCGGCGCGCCGGTGATCTTCGGGGCCTTCGTGACCTCCATCGACATGAACTCCGGCGCGCCCACCTTCGGCACGCCGGAGGCCGCGCACATCACCTACGGCGCAGGCCAGTTGGCGCGTCGCCTGGGCCTTCCGTACCGATCTTCGGGATCGTTCTGCGGATCGAAACTGCCCGATGCGCAGGCAGCTTACGAGACCGCGAACTCGCTCAACATGGGGCTGTTGTCCGGCGTCAACTTCATGCTCCACGCCTGCGGCTGGCTGGAGGGCGGACTGGTGTCGTCGTTCGAGAAGTTCGTGATGGACGCCGACCAGCTCGGCACGCTGCACCACCTGGCCAAGGGCGTCTCAATCGACGAGAACGCGCAGGCGATGGATGCCATCCGCGAGGTCGGTCCGGGCGGTCACTACCTTGGCTGCGCGCATACGCAGGCGAACTTCAAGTCTGCCTTCTGGCGCTCGGAAGTGCTTGATTACAAACCATATGAGACCTGGTCGGAGGATGGTGCGCGGGACACCGTGGCGCTGGCGCAGGTCCGGATGGCGAAACTGCTGGACGCCTACCAGAAACCCGCGATGGACCCCGCCATCGAGGAGCAGCTGAACGATTATGTCGCCCGCAAGAAGGCGTCGATGACCGACAGCTTCACCTGAGGCAGAGCGGCCCCGGAACCTGTGTTCCGCGGGCCGCTTTCAGCTTGCCGCGGCCGGTCCGTCGGGCGCCACCAGTTCGGCGGCGCTCCGCAGAAGACGGGCCTCTCCCATCATGGCGGTCAGCACCTCGACATGGCGGCTGACGCTGTAGGCGGCATCGCCACCCCTGCGCCGTTCGTCCAGCTCGGCCTCGATCTCCATCAGGCGCATCAGCGCCACGCCCGAGCGGGGCAGGGCGGCAAATCCCAGAACCCGACGCAGGTGGGGCACCCTGCGGTATTCCTGCGCGCCGATGCGGGCGGCGCGGATCAACAGGCGCGGGCGGCGCAGATCGCTCAGCATTCCCAACACGTCCTTCATCTGTCCAACCTCCTGTGCAAGACCGAAACGGTTCGGCCGACGGCGGAACAGAAGCACACTCATGAAGGGTGTTGCGCGGCACCGTACGGTCGCGAACGAGCGATTTACCCATGATTATCTATTGTTAGGAAGGATCGTCCCGAAGCGTGTGTGTTAACCAAAGAGTAACCGGCACACGCGAAGGTTGCGATCGATCAAATGGGGATAAACCTGTGAACAACTCGTTCCGACGCAAAGGTCACGCATGATCGACGCGCCACCCTGCAACGCCGCGGGCCCGATGCCCGCATGGATGCCCGAGCGAGTGCTCATGTACCTGGCGCATGTTGAGGGTGGACAGTCGATCCGTGAACTTGCGCGCCAGGCGGGATGCCACGCTTCGACCGTCCTGCGTCAGATCCGGAAGATCGAAACGCTGCGGGACGACCCTTTGATCGACGCAGCCTTATGCACCATGGGGGCAGCCGGCACGGGGGCGCCGGCTACATTGACCAGAAAGGACGATGAACCGATGACTGCTGCCATCAACACTCCGGTCCCACCGGACGAGACGACGCTTGCGCGTGAGGCGCGGCGGGTGCTGCGCCGCCTGTGCGAGCCGGGTGCCGTGCTGGCCGTTGCGGCCGAGATGGAAAAGGCCGTGGTGGTGCGCGACACCGGCGACGGAGGCAGTGCGCGCACAGCCGTCGTCGAGGTCGGCATTGCCCAGGCGATGGCCCTGAAGGAATGGATCACATGCGACGCCCCCGCGCGCATCTCCAAATACCGGATCACCTCGGTGGGGCGGGTGGCGCTGAACCGCATGGTTGCGGCACAGGAGAACCGGGTGCGCGGCTTTGCCGAGGCTCAGGCCGGGTTCGAGACGGGGCGCGCCGCCGATGCCGCCTTGGAAGAAGTCGAGCGCGACCCGAGGCTGCGCAAGGGACACTTCTCCCTGGCCGAAAGCCCGCTGACCACCCTCGGGCGGCGGCGGGACAAGGACGGGACGCCCTTCCTGACCGATGTGCTCATCGCGGCGGGGGAACGTCTGCGCGAAGACTTCGAACTGGCTCAGATGGGGCAGCGCACGACGCAGAACTGGGATCATTTCCTGACCCCCGGCGTCTCGACCCGCGCCGGGAACGCGGGCGGGAGTGCCTCGGCTGCGCAAGAGCGGCTTCAGGCGGCGCTGCGCGACCTCGGCCCCGGCTTGGGTGATGTCGCGCTTCGGTGCTGCTGTTACCTTGAAGGGCTTGAAAAAGCAGAGAAGCAACTGGGCTGGTCGGCACGCTCGGGGAAGATCGTCCTGCGCATCGCCCTGCAACGTCTGCGCCGACATTACGAAGAGCGTGGCAAGGGAGGTGGCGACTTGATCTCCTGACCCGTCCTGCACGAAAATCGGCAATACATGCATGAAACGGCCCCCGCGAAGGAACGCGGGGGCCGAATTTCGTTCACCAAAAGGCGCTGGATTATTCCGCAGCCTTGATCGGCGTGTCAGGGGTGACGGGCAGCGCCGGTGCGCTTTCCGCGGCCTCGCGGACGCCCTTGGCATAGTCCGGATGCACACGTTCGAGCACAGCGTACCAGCGTTCCTTCACACTGTCGGAACAGGGCGCCATGGCGCCTGCCATGTTCTGATGCAGGCGCTTGCGCTCGTCGTCCGAAAGGACATCCTTATAAAGCGCGCGCGGCTGGACAAAGTCGTCGTCGGTGACCTCCTGCGGATGGCGGTAGGCCTCGGCGTCGATGCGCATCGGCGGCTCCGTGACCGACGGATCTGGGCGCGGCGCGTCCTCGTACTGGTTCGGCTCGTAATAGGCGTTGGGATTGCCCGTGTCGTTCTGGAAGAACCGCATCGCGCCGTCCTTGTGGTAGTGCGCCACGGGGGCCTTGGGCGCGTTGGCGGGCAGGGCCTCGTAATGTGTGCCAAGCCGGTAACGGTGCGCGTCGGCGTAAGAGAAGATCCGCGCCTGCAGCATCTTGTCCGGCGAGAAACCGATGCCCGGCACCACGTTCGAGGGCGAATAGGCGGCGTTCTCCACCATCTGGAAGTAGTTCTCGGGGATGGTGTGCATCTCCAGTTCGCCCACTTCGATCAGCGGGTAGTCGGCGTGCGGCCAGACTTTTGTCAGATCGAAGGGATTGAAGGGGAACTTGTCCTCCTCGCCTTCCTTCATGATCTGAATGAAGAGCTTCCACTTCGGGAACTTGCCCTCGGAGACCATGTTGAAGAGGTCTTCCTGGAAGCTCTCGCGCGTCTCGCCGATGATCTTCTTGGCTTCCTCGTTGGTGTAGTTCTCGATCGGCTGCTGGCAGCGGAAATGGAACTTCACCCAGTGCCGCTCACCTGCGTCGTTCCACATGGAGAAGGTGTGCGAACCGTAGCCGTGCATATGCGCGGGGTTTTTCGGGATGCCGCGGTCGGACATCAGGATCGTGACCTGGTGCACCGATTCCGGCTGCCCGGCCCAGAAGTCGAACATCGCCTCGGGCGAACGCATGTTGGTCTTCGGGTGGCGCTTTTGCGTGCGGATGAAATCGGGGAACTTGTAGGCGTCGCGGACGAAGAAGATGGGGGTGTTGTTGCCCACCATGTCCCAGTTGCCTTCCTCGGTGTAGAACTTCAGGGAGAAGCCGCGCACGTCGCGTTCAGCATCCGCCGCGCCCAGCTCGCCAGCAACCGTGGACCAGCGGGAAAGGACGTCGCAGGTGTTGCCGACCTTGGAGAACAGCGCCGCGCGGGTGTATTTCGTGATGTCATGCGTCACGGTGAAGGTGCCCTGCAGACCCCAGCCCTTGGCGTGGACAGCGCGTTCGGGGATGCGCTCGCGGTTCTGGTGGGCCAGCTTCTCGATCAGCTGGTAGTCCTCGAGCAGCAGCGGGCCGCGCGGTCCGGCGGTCCGCGATGTTTCGTTCGTCGGGACTGGTGCACCTGCGGTTGTGGTCTGACGTTTGGACATGTAGCCTCTCCTTGCTGTTCCTGCCGACCAATGCGCCGCACCATCTTAAAGTTTCATTGTATGATATTCTGGCCGCGATAGCCTGCGGTTATCGCCAGCCTTTGCGATGACGCCCACGCGGCTTGCCCGGTACGCATGGCAGCGGGGTGGATTCGCGGACCGATCAGGCGTAGGAGAGGTGAAAGCCGTTGTTGCGAAAGGTCAGTGACATGCGCGATCTGAAGATCCCCGGGGAGCGCCACCCCGAAAAGGCCCATCGGGCCGACAATGCCCAGCCGAAGAAACCCTCCTGGATTCGCGTCAAGGCGCCCGGCGGGCAGGGATACAACGAGACCAAGCGGATCATGCGCGAACACAAGCTGGTGACCGTCTGCGAGGAGGCCGGGTGCCCCAACGCGGGCGAGTGCTGGAACCTCGGGCATGCGACGATGATGATCATGGGCGAGATCTGTACCCGCGGCTGCACCTTCTGCAACGTGGCGACCGGCCGGCCCGACGCGCTCGACGTGTTCGAGCCGGGGCGCGTTGCGGATGCGGTACAGAAGCTGGGGCTAAACCACGTGGTCATCACCTCCGTCGACCGGGACGACCTGGACGACGGCGGGGCAGAGCACTTCGCCCAGACGATCCGCGCCGTGCGGCACCGTTCGCCCGATACCACCATCGAGATCCTGACCCCCGATTTCCTGAAGTGCGGGCCGGACGCGCTCGAAACCGTGGTCGCGGCAAAGCCGGACGTGTTCAACCACAACCTCGAAACCGTGCCGGGTCTCTACCCGGAGGTCCGTCCGGGCGCGCGCTACTTCCACTCCCTGCGGCTTTTGCAGCGTGTGAAGGAGCTGGATCCCGGCATATTCACCAAGTCGGGCATCATGGTCGGCCTCGGTGAAGAGGCACAGGCGGTGCGACAGGTCATGGACGACATGCGCGCGGCCGACGTGGATTTCCTGACCATCGGCCAGTATCTGCAGCCGACGCCAAAGCACCACCGCGTGGCCCGGTTCGTCGAACCTTCAGAGTTCGCGGCCTACGAGAAGGCGGCCTTCGGCAAGGGGTTCCTGATGGTCTCGGCCACGCCGCTCACGCGGTCGTCGTACCATGCGGGCGACGACTTTGCTCGGCTGCGCGATGCTCGGCAGGCGAAACTCGGTCGGGCCTGAGGGCGCGCGGATAGCCGTCCGAAATCGGCGGTTTGTCCGGAAACGCAAACGCTCCTGAAATAAATGCGCCGGCGTCGGATTGGATCCGCGCCGGCGCATGCGTTCAACCACCAGGCTCGGCCTCAGGGCGCGGGCAGCGCCTTGATGTAGTTGGCAACGGCGGTCCGGTCCTCTGCCGACAGCTTGGAGAAGTTGTCCACCACCTCGGCCATGTGCCCGCCCACGCTGTCGAAGTCCGGTGTGAACCCGGTTTCGAGGTAGTAGGCCACGTCGGTCGCCGACCAGGTCAGCTTGTCCGGCGTCAACGCCGGTATCGTGCCCTGTCCGGACGGGTTGGGCGCGCCAGCCAGCCAGCGTCCCTTGTCCAGCCCGCCAAGCGCATTGCGCGGGGTATGGCATTCGCCGCAATGGGCCAAGGTCTCGGCCAGGTAGCGGCCTCGCTCGTTGTCGCCCGCGGGCATCACGTAGTCGTCCGAGAAGAACAGGAGCTTCCAGCCCCCCAGCGACCGCCGGATGTTGAACGGAAAGCCGACATCGTGCGGTTTGGACGCGGTGTCGGACGGTTCCAGCGACATGATGTAGGCGTGCAGGTCCGCGACATCCTGATCCTCCATCTTGGTGTAGGAGGTGTAGGGGAAGGCCGGGTACAGGTGCTCGCCCTCCGGCGACACGCCCCGGGTCACGGCATTGGCGAGATCGACGATGGACCAGCCGCCGATTCCCGACTCTGACGGCGAGATGTTGGGCGCGTAGAAGGTGCCGAAATCGGACGGGAAGGCCTGACCGCCGGCCAGAACCAGCTTATCCTCGCTCTCGGGCGCATGGTGACAGGATGCGCAACCGGCGGCGGTGAACACCGTCTCGCCACGCGCCGGATCACCGGTCAACGCCTCGAACCGGGCGGCATCGACGCGCGACGGCGCGGTCAGCCACAAACCGATCCCGACCGCGATGATCGCGATCGGGACCAGGACTTTCAGAAAGCTGCGCATTTATTCCGGCGCGCGGTACGTGTCGTGGCACGCCTTGCAGGCGCCGCCGACCTTGCCCAGCATCGGTCCGAGCGCTTCCTGCCCGGTTCCAGCGGCAGAGGCCATCTCGGTCGCCGCGGTGCCGAGGTCTTCCCACTTCGAATTGAAGTCGTCCATCTGTTCCCAGATCACCGGCTGCGCGCGGGTGCCGTCGATGGACATGGTATCGGTGCCCTCGGCCCACATCGCGGCCTGGTGCAGGCTGGCGACGGCGGCGATGTTGTCGGCGGCCGCCTGTGCAGCCTCCGCATCGTATTCGACCGCGCCCTTTGCCATTCCGCCCAGCACGCCGAGGTTCAATGCGAGGATGTTGAACTGACCCTGCCGTGCCTTGACCGGCTGCGGCAGATCCTGCGCGGTTGCGGCTGTGGCGCAAACGGCCAGCGCTGCGAGAACGGTAATGGTTTTCTTCATTGGGTGTCTCCCTGTTTTCAATGTGGCCAGCTTAATGTCGCTGAGAATTGTGACAAACAAATTCTGCGTGTGCAGAGATCGTGGGACGCGCTGCCCGAACAGGCATCGCATCCCGGGCGATTTTTTCACAGCCGGACGGCGGGATCACGCGCTTTTCGACATGTCCTCGGTAAACCGGACCTTGCCGATGTAAGGAAGGTTACGGTTGCGTTGCGCATAGTCGATTCCGTAGCCCACCACGAATTCGTCCGGGATCTCGAAGCCGATCCAGTCGGCCTTGAAATCGACCTCGCGCCGCGCAGGCTTGTCCAGCAGGGCGATGGTTTTCAGCCGCGCCGGTTTGCGTCCGCGCAGAAGGTGCATGACGTGGTTCAGCGTGTGGCCGGTGTCGACGATGTCCTCCACCACCAGCACGTCGCGCCCTTCGATACCGGAACGCAGGTCCTTCAGGATACGCACCTCGCGGCTCGATTCCATCGTGTTTCCGTATGAGGACGCCTCGAGAAAATCGACCTCGACGGGCAGGCGCAGCTCGCGCACCAGGTCGGCGATGAAGACGAAACTGCCACGCAACAGCCCGACGACGACCAGTTTTTCAGTTCCGGCGAAAGCCCGCGTGATTTCCTGTGCGAGCGCCTCGATCCGTGCGGCAATGGCCTTGGCCGAGATCATCTCGTCTACGACATAAGGACGGTCTGACATCACAACCCCTTGATTTCCTGCGCGCAGCATACGACATCCAGCGACAGTGTCACCCGCTACGAGCGACCCAGACGGAGACTCATGCCTACCCATTCCGAGACCCGCAAACTCCCGTACACCGCCCAGCAGATGTACGATCTGGTCGCCGACGTGGCCAACTACCCGAAGTTCCTGCCGTGGACGGCGGCCGCCCGGATTCGGTCTCACCAGACGGAGGGCGACCACGAGGTGATGCTTGCGGACCTCGTGATCTCTTTCAAGGTGTTCCGCGAACGCTTCGGATCGCGCGTGACGCTGTGGCCGGACGACATGCGGATCCACACCGAATACCTCGACGGCCCGTTCCACCACATGGAATCGAAGTGGGGCTTCACCGATGTCGACGGCGGCTGCGAGGTCTCCTTCTTCGTGGATTTCGAGTTCCGGAACCGCATCCTCCAGGGCGCGGCCGGCATGTTCTTCTACGAAGCGATGCAGCGTATCGTGCGCGCCTTCGAACGCCGCGCCGCCGAGCTTTACGGCTGATCTTTAAACGGCATTCGCCTGCGTTAACCACGTAGTCCCTAAGGCCCGGACGTGCCCGATTTGTGTCAAATTTGAGCGTCATCACGTGACTTCCTGTTGCATCAAAGGGAGACCGTGATGATCAATCCAAGCTCCAGCGTGGTTCAGTCGTCGCTTTATGCCGCGCGCCTGACCCCGGCGGACCCGAAACCGGGCCTGCAGAAACCGGAACCCGAGGCCGCCGCCTATATCCCGGCCACCTCTCAGGGAACCGGCGTCCCGAACCTGATGGCGATGGGGATATATTCGCCCCCGACCGCCACCTCGGGCGCCCCCGGACAGCCCGGCGAAGCGCCCACCGGCAGCACGGGCGATCCCGCCTACAACGATGCCGTGGTGACGGTCAGGAACCAGGCCATGCTCATGGCCGCGACGCAGTATGGCCAAGCCACCGCGTTCACGGGGACGCCGGTGTCACCTGCGGTGAACGCCACGGTGTGATGCGCCGCGTCGGGATGGCCTGAACCAAGCATTAACCATTGAGCGCGAATCCGGGCCGGTGCGGGCGACAGTGCCGCCTTTTGGCCCGATTTTTCGGGCATTTCTTCGGACCAGTTCATAGAGACTAAGAAGGGACGAACGAAATGCCCTCACTGTTTTCCATATCGGCCCATACACCGGGGGCGAGTGTGCCGCCGCGCCCGGTGCAGGAGGTCGAGCGCACCCCGGCCTCGCAAAGCCGGACCGCGCCGGGCGGCGCCGCCTTTGGCGACGCGCCGCAAGGGGCGGGCGCACCCGCTGCGACCGGCGCCACCGTCCGGCCCTCTGCCATCCAGCCCGCGCCCGCCGCGCCGCCGCCTGTATCGACATCGCAGGCGGGACGTCTGGCGGCGGTCACCATCGAACTTCAGGCCGAGCGGAAGGCTGAGGATGCAGCAGGCAAGGCCGCAGAGAGCGAAGCCGCCGAAGCCGAGGACATCCGCGAAAGCGCGACGCCGCGCGGCACGGATCAGGCCACCCTCGCTCGCCTTGACGAGCGCAAGGACCTCCGCGGCGAAGACGACCTGGCCCGCAGCATCGCCGGAACCTCGGAAGACACCGATCCGGCCCGCGAGGCGGCGGAGAAATACCGAGATGCGAATGAGACCACTTCCGCCGCAGAACCGGCGCGGCTGCTGATGGACGCCTGACCGGAGGCTCTTGGCTTCCGGCGCAGAGGGTGGTTCCTTGCACGGCATCGAAGTGCCGGGAGGAACCATGTCCGCAACCGATCAGATTCTGACTGCCGCGGCTGCTGCCTTGGACCATCCCGACGCGCGCGAGGTCATGCGCCTGTCGACAGCGGACTGGCTCGCCTGCGGCGTCGCCGGGCGCCACGAACCCGTCGCGCAGAGCGTGCGCGCGCTGGTCGAAAGCGAAGGTGGGCAGGGCCAGGCAACCTTGTTCGGATCGGGCAGGGGACCCGCGCGCGCTGTGGCCCTGCTGAATGGCGCGGCCTCTCACGCGCTCGACTATGACGACACCCATTTTGCTCACATCGGCCATCCATCGGTGGCCGTACTGCCCGCCGCGCTCGCCGTCGGCGAGATGCAGGGTACACGCCTGTCCGGGGTCATCGACGCGGCGCTTGTCGGTTGCGAAGCGTCGATCCGGTTTGGCGTGCTCTTCGGTCGTGCGCATTACCAGGCGGGGTTCCACCAGACCGCGACCGCCGGCGCATTCGGCGCAACCGTGGCCGCCGCCCGCCTGCTCGACCTCTCGCCCGACGCCACCAGGCATGCGCTGTCGTTGGTCTCGACCCGAGCTTCTGGGCTGAAGTCGCAGTTCGGCACGATGGGAAAGCCCTTCAATGCCGGTATTGCCGCCTCAAATGGGGTGGAGGCCGCACTTCTGGCGCAGGCGGGTTTCACCTCTGCGTCGCAGGCTCTGGGCGGTGAAAACGGTTTCTTGGCTACGCATCACTGCGACGGCACCGCGGAGCAACAGGCCGATCCGTGGATGCTCTCGATCAGCCACAAGTTCCACGCCTGTTGCCACGGTCTGCACGCCACGCTGGAGGCCCTGGCCACTCTGCCGGGCACGGATCCGGCATCCATCAGCGCAATCGAGGTCATCACACATCCGCGCTGGCTGACCGTCTGTCACATCCCGGAACCGCAGACCGGCCTGCAACTGAAGTTCTCTTACCGGGCCATCGTCGCCGCCGCGTTGCTGGGACACGACACCGCCCGGCTGGACACCTACACGGACGCGCTTTGCCACGATGCCGGTCTCGTCGCGTTGCGCGACAAGGTCGAGGTCCGCGCCGATGAGACCCTCGCAGAGACGGAAGCCGTGGTCCGCATCGAAACACCCGGTGGCATCACCGAAGCGCACCACGATCTGGATGCGCCCATGTCTGTCGACAGTCGCAAGGCACGGCTTGCCGGGAAGGTGGCCGCATTGGTCGGCGAGGATGTGGCAGATGCGATCTGGCAGGCCATCGAAGCCGACGATCTGTCTTCGATCTCCGCCCTGATGTAGGAACGGGCCCCGTAGGGCCCGTTTTCGTGCATCAAATGCCGTGCCTCAGCTGACGTGATCGTAGGCGCGTTCGCCGTGTACTGACAGGTCGAGCCCGTTGACCTCCGTCTCAACGTCGACGCGCAGCGGGGTGATCGCCCGGACAACCACGATCAGAAGCACCGTCACGACAACGGTGAAGACACCGACGATGAGCAGCGACCCAAGCTGGGCAACCCAAGACCCCGCACCGAAAGTCGCGATCATGATCGTGCCGAAGATGCCGCCGACACCGTGCACCGCAAAGACATCGAGCGTGTCGTCGATCTTCAGCCTATTGCGCACGAAGTTCACCGCCTCCTGGCAGAGCACACCTGCAACGAGACCGATTATCAGAGCCTCGACGGGGCCGACGAAACCCGATGCAGGCGTGATGGAGGCCAGCCCCGCGATGGTGCCGGTGACCATGCCCACAAGGCTCGCCTTGCCAAACTTGATCTTTTCCCAGAGCGCCCAACTGAGCGAGGCCGCGGCCGCCGAGATATGCGTCACGGTCATTGCCATCGCCGCGCCGCCGTCGGCTGCGAGTTGGGATCCGCCGTTGAAGCCGAACCAGCCGACCCACAGCATGGACGCACCGATCATGACGAATCCCGGGTTATGCGGCGGCTTCGAGTGGTCCTTGCGCGGGCCGAGGAAGACGGCGATCAGAATGGCCGCAAGGCCCGCCGTTTCGTGCACCACGATCCCACCGGCAAAGTCCTTTACGCCGGTCTCACCGAAGATGCCACCGTCGGCCAGCATGCCGCCGCCCCAGATCCAGTGCGCCACCGGGGCGTAGCACAGCAGCATCCAGAGGAGCGAGAACAGCAGCACGAAGCCGAAGCCGATCCGCTCCACATAGGCGCCGACGATAAGCGCGGGCGTGATGATGGCAAAGGTCATCTGGAAGGCGAAGAACAGCACTTCAGGGATCGTGCCGGACAGCGTGTCGGCGGTCACGCCGTTCAGGAACGCCCGGTCGAGCCCGCCCCAGATCATGCCGTCGCCGCCAAAAGCGATAGAATAGCCAAGCGCGAACCAGGCCACGCTCATCAGGCAGGCGATGGCGTAGCAATGCATGAAGACGCTGAGCACGTTGCGGGCGCGTACCAGCCCGCCGTAGAACAGGGCGAGCCCCGGCAATGTCATGAACAGCACAAGTGCCGTGGCGACGATGATCCAGGCGGTATCCGCTCCGACCATGAGTTTTCCTCCCTCGGTATTTCAACGCCTGCGATGGCGGCGTTTCGCGATGAGGGCGGTCTCTGGCGTAAAATCTCTGCGGAAAAAACGGTCAATTAATGCGAAAGGCGGGCAATTCGTGTGCGGTTTTCATATCGGCGCCGAAATGGTCCATATTTTTGACCATCGCACAATAATTGGTCGAAAAGTGAATTGAATGACCGGGTTTGCGGTTTGGAGCGGTCAGGACAGCGCCGCCAGCAGCATCGCCAGTGCGTGTTCCGTCGCCGCGTTCCGCACCTTGTCGCGTCCGAGCGCACCGTGTTCGATCGTCTCTGACCTCGTGCCCGAGGCGTCGGCGAGGGCGTAACAGACCCGGCCTTCCGGCTTGAACTCCGATCCGCCCGGACCTGCGATGCCGCTAATGGCCACGGCGACGTCCGCGCGGGCAGCCCGGCGCGCCCCCTCGGCCATTTCGCGCGCGACCTCTTCCGACACTGCGCCATGCGCCTCCAAGGTTGCGGCGCGGACACCGAGCATCTCCTGCTTGGCGAGGTTGGAGTATGTGACGAATCCGCGCTCGAAGATCGCCGAGGATCCCGGCACATCGGTGAGGGCCGCCGCCACCTTGCCGCCCGTACAGCTTTCAGCTGCAGTCACGGTCCTCGAGGTTTCCTTCGCCTTTTCAAGGATGTGCTCTGCGATCTTCACATCAATGTCCCATGGTAGAGGGCGGCCAGAACGATGGAGACGAGTGCCGCGAAGACGCCTGCGATCACGTCATCAAGCATCACGCCAAGCGCATCGCCGCGCCGGTCGGCACGGCCCACCAGCCACGGTTTCCAGATGTCGAACAGCCGGAACAGCACGAAGCCGGAGACCCAGCCGGGCCACAGTCTCCAGACCTCGATCCCCATCATGCCCGCGCCGAAGCTGACCGGCATGATTGCGATCCACTGGCCCACAACCTCGTCGATGACGATCCACGACGGATCGTGGTCGCCCGTGCGGGTCAGCGCCTCTGTCGCCTTGAGGCCCGCAAAGAACACGACCACGCTGAGCGCCAGCAGCAGCCAGAAGCCGCCGATCAGGTGGATGACGTAGGCCATGGGCAGCGCCGCGAGCGAGCCCCAGGTGCCGGAGGCGGGGCGCAGGAAGCCGATGCCGCCGACGGATGCGATCCACTTCATATCGACACCAGCGTCGCGGTGGCGATGGCAGCGATTCCCTCTTCGCGACCGGTGAACCCCAGCCGTTCGGAGGTGGTCGCCTTGATCGAGATGCGGTCAGGTTCGAGGTTCATGATCCGGGACATTTCTTTTGTCATTTCAGCGGCATGCGGGCC
This sequence comes from Sagittula sp. P11, assembly GCF_002814095.1. Lineage (NCBI taxonomy): Bacteria > Pseudomonadati > Pseudomonadota > Alphaproteobacteria > Rhodobacterales > Roseobacteraceae > Sagittula > Sagittula sp. P11. The sequence continues at coordinate 4,586,022 of NZ_CP021913.1, read as the reverse complement.
GATCTTCGGGCGTTCGCAGATCAGCGTCAGATCGACGTTGCCGATCCGGAAGCCGCGCGTCCGTGCAAGGTCGACGGCATGTTTCAAGAATATCTCGGATGCGGCGCCTTTCCACTGCGGATCGCTGGGCGGGAAATGGCGCCCGATGTCGCCTTCGGCCAGCGCACCGTATAGTGCGTCCGTCACGGCGTGCATGCCCACGTCGGCGTCCGAATGGCCTTTCAACTTTCGGTTGTGCGGAATACGTACGCCGCAGAGGATGACGTGGTCGCCCTCCTCGAAAGCGTGCACATCGTATCCGTTGCCGGTCCTTACATCCATGGTTCCTCGTAACACCTTGCTTGCGCGAGAGAAATCCTCTGGCGTCGTGATCTTGATATTGCGTTCTGAGCCGGGGGTGACCCGAACCTCGATACCGGCGGCCCGGGCGACCTCCACATCGTCGGCGGCCACGCCCGCGAACGCGCGATGCGCGGCAAGAATGCCGTCGAAGTGGAACCCCTGAGGCGTCTGTGCGCGGAAAAGCCCGCTGCGGTCACGGGTGCCGCTGACATGGCCGTCCTCGGCCGTCCAGAGCGCATCGGTGACGGCAAGAGAGGGTGCCGCCGCCGGTGCCGTCTGAAGCGCGTCCAGCACGGCTTGCACGGTCTCCGCGGGCACACAGGGGCGGGCCACATCGTGGATCAGAACGGCGTCGAACCCTTCGCCGCTCAGCGCCTCCAGGCCATTGCGGACAGAGGTCGACCGTTCCGCGCCGCCCTGGACCAGCCGGACGTTCAGCCCGGCGCAGACCGCTTCGGCGCGGGCCTGATCTTCGGGATGGATGACCATCGCCAAAGAACCGAATCCCGACATCGCCTCAAGTGTCCAGCGCGCCACCGGACGGCCCGCAACGTCCTGCCATTGCTTCGGCAGTGCGCCCCTGGCACGGGTTCCGCGACCGGCCGCAACGATGAGGATTGCTGTGCGCATACGTCTGAAATCCTTTGGCTTCCTTCTCATAAGGGGGGTGTGGTGCGGTTGCAATCTCTCGGACGGTATGCCTTTTTTTTAGGCAATTTTCAGTGGGTGCGGTGCAAAGGGCGTCGGAAACATTGAAGGAATACAATACAGAGGCTAACTCCGACCGGAGATGTGCTTTACTCCCGTACGTCGCACAAGGACTAGGCATTTGGTGCTTTCCATCGGAAAACGACAAATTGAACCGCCGGTGCTGCTCGCACCGCTGGCGGGAATCACGGATCTCCCGTTCCGGACTTTGGTGTCCCGGTTCGGGTCCGGACTCGTGGTTTCAGAGATGATCGCATCGGGTGAATTCCTGACGGCGAGACCCGGAACGCGGGAAAAGGCGGAGCTGGGCGCGCAGGTGGAAAACACCTCCGTGCAGATCGCCGGACGTGAGCCGGAGCCGATGGCCGAAGCCGCCCGGATGGTCGCGGACATGGGCGCCCGGGTGATCGACATCAACATGGGTTGCCCGGCCAAGAAGGTGACGGGCGGATGGTCTGGCTCGGCGCTGATGCGGGTGCCCGACCACGCCCTGCGGCTGATCGAGGCGGTAGTGGCCGCGGTCGATCTGCCGGTGACGCTGAAGACTCGGCTGGGCTGGGACGACGCCGACCTGAACGCGCCCGACCTCGCACGGCGGGCCGAGGGCGCGGGCATCCGGATGATCGTGATCCACGGCCGGACCCGTTGCCAGTTCTACAAGGGCCGCGCCGACTGGGCGGCGATCCGCGCTGTGAAGGAGTCGGTGTCGATCCCTGTCGTCGCCAACGGAGACATCACCGATGCGGACACGGCGCAGCAAGCGCTCGACCTTTCCGGCGCGGACGGCGTGATGGTCGGTCGCGGCGCGCAGGGCGCACCGTGGGTTCTGGCCGAGATCGCCTCAAAGTTGCATGGCGCACCGGCGCCGCGGATCCCCGAAGGCGAGGACCTGGCCGATCTGGTCGCCGAACACTACGAGGCGATGCTCGACTTCTATGGGCCCACGCTGGGCAACCGCGTCGCACGCAAGCACCTCGGCTGGTACATGGATCGCGCGGGCACGCCGGCGGCGCTGCGCAAGACGGTCCTGACAGAACGTGACCCGGCGCGGGTCCTATCGCATCTGCGCGAGGCGGTACTGACGCAAGACAAGGACGCGGCGTGATGATGGATGACCGCGACATGATGATCTGGTCCTCGCTGCCGGTCCCGGCGGTGCTGATCGATCCGGACGAGAAGATCGGCGACCTGAACCCGGCGGCCGAGGGGTTCCTGAACAACTCCGCCAAATGGCTGCAGGGCCAGCCGATCTGGGACCGGCTCGCCATCGACGCGCCGCTGGAGGAGAGCCTGAGCCGCGCGCGGGAGAACGGCACGCCGCTCTTCGTCAACGACGTGGACGTGGGCACGGGCAGCCGGCCGCCGCTGGTGTGCAACCTGCAGATCGCGCCGCTTCAGGGGCGGGAGGGCTGGATGGTCATGCTGATCTCACCGCGCGAGCTGGCCGGGCGGATGACGCAGAGCCATTCGGTGAAATCCGCCGCGAAGTCCGCCATCGGCATGGCAGAGATGCTGGCCCACGAGATCAAGAACCCGCTGGCGGGGATCACCGGCGCGGCCCAGCTTCTCAGCATGAACTTGCCCAAGGAAGACCTTGAATTCACGGACCTTATCGTCGCCGAGACGCGGCGGATCGTGAAACTGCTGGAGCAGGTCGAACAGTTCGGCAACCTCTCGGCGCCCGACCGGCGCGAGGTGAACATCCACGATGTTCTGGACCGCGCTCGCAGATCGGCGCTGCTGGGGTTCGGTGCGCACATGCGCATCCACGAGGAATACGACCCCTCGCTTCCGATGGCCTGGGGCGATCCGGACCAACTGCTGCAGGTGGTGCTGAATCTCGTGAAGAACGCCTCCGAGGCGGCCGATCCGATCAACGGCGGCCACATCACGCTGCACACCTATTACGAACACAGCTTCCGCCTGCGGCGCGCCGACGGCTCCGGCCAGACGCTGCCCCTGCAGATCGAGATCATCGACGATGGTCCCGGCCTGCCTGAGGCGATCAAGGGCGACATCTTCGATCCCTTCGTTTCGGGCAAGGAGAACGGCACGGGGCTTGGCCTCGCGCTGGTGTCGAAGATCATTTCGGACCACGACGGCTGGATCTCGGTGGACTCCGTCCCCGGCCGCACGGTCTTTCGCATTTCGCTGCCCCGGGCCCCCCGGGCGAAGAAGGAGACCAAGTGATGGACGGCACCGTTCTTGTCGCTGACGACGACCGCACGATCCGCACCGTGCTGACCCAGGCGCTGACGCGCGCGGGCTGCAAGGTGCACGCAACCTCTTCGCTGACCACGCTCATGCGGTGGGTCGGCGAGGGCAAGGGGGATGTGGTGATCTCCGACGTCATGATGCCCGACGGAAACGGGCTCGAGATGCTGCCGAAGATTTCCGAGGATCGGCCTGGCCTGCCGGTGATCGTGATCTCGGCGCAGAACACCATCATGACGGCGATCCAGGCGGCGGAGGCGGAAGCCTACGACTACCTGCCCAAACCCTTCGACCTGCCGGACCTGATGAAGCGCACGGCCAAGGCGCTGGAGAACCGCAACCGCGCGCCCCGGCGAGAAGAGACGGTGGTCGGCGCCGACGAGCCGGACGAGCTGCCGCTGGTGGGCAAGACCCCGGCGATGCAGGCGCTCTACCGGCTTGTCGCCAAGGTGATGAACACCGACCTCCCGGTGTTGATCACCGGCGAAAGCGGCACGGGAAAGTCGCTGATCGCGAAGGCGCTGCACGATTTTTCCGACCGGCGGACGCTGCCCTTCGTCACCGTGACGGCGGGCGACCTGCAGGACCTCGACGGTCCGGCGCGGGTGCTGGCGCGGGTGAAGGGCGGGACGCTGCTGATCGACGAGATCGCCGATGTCCCGGACGAGATCCAGGCCCGGATCGTGCGCATGATGGATGTGCCTGGCGATCACGTGCCGCGCTTCCTCGCCTCCAGCCAGATGGACCCGCAGTCGCTGATCGAGGGCGGCAAGGTGCGGCAGGACCTGTTCTACCGCCTCGACGGCGCGGCCATCGCTGTGCCTTCGCTGCGGGAGCGGGTTGAGGACATCTCGCTCCTGACCGACCACTTCCTTGCGCGGGCGGAGCGTGAAGGCGCGTCGAAGCGCTGGCTGTCCGAAGGCGCGGCGGACCTGTTCCGGGTGTATTCCTGGCCGGGCAACGTGCGCCAGCTCGAGAACGCTGTGCGGCGGCTGTCGCTGACCTCGCGGTCCGAAGAGATCACAAGGGCAGAGGTCGAGGCGGTTCTGGGCAACCAGCCGGAAACCGGACCTGTGCTGCGCGGGGGCGACAGCGACAAGCTGGGCGAATCCGTCGCACGCCACCTGCGCCGGTATTTCGACCTGCATGGCGCGATGCTGCCGCCGCCGGGTCTGCACGGGCGTATCATCCGCGAGGTCGAGGCCCCGCTGATCGAGATTGCCCTTGAGGCAACCGGGGGGAATCAGGCGAAATGCGCCGACCTTCTGGGAATAAACCGCAATACTTTGCGCAAGAAGATCACGGATCTGGATATTCGCGTGACACGCCGCCGAAAGTTGATGTAAAAAGACCACATAGGTGTGACCCCGTCGCCATGATCCGCGTTAACGCTGCGTCATGGGGTGAGAAGGTCACCAGATATGGCGGTTTGCGTTGTGATGACCTCTAGAAAGAGGCGGGCTGCGCTACATTGACGAGGGTTGGCTGTGGCCACGCGGGCACGTATCACGTTCCGGTCGCCGACATGGGCACTGCTCATTCGGCTGAGGCGGCGTCGCTGGTTTTCGAACCTGATGACCTTCCTGCTTGTGGCGCTTGGGCCGATCCTCGCGTTTTCCACGTTCCTCGTGCTTGGCCCGCTGGACCAGGGCTCGTCGACATCCAGCCTGCGCATGGTGCTGCTGGCCGACCTGGTCTACGTCCTGCTTCTGGCGGCGCTCGTGCTGATGCGGGTCAGCCGGATGGTGTCGGCCCGGCGGGCGCAATCGGCGGGGTCGCGACTGCACCTGAGGTTGACCACCGCCTTCGTGATGATGGCGCTTCTGCCGACGATCACGGTTGCCGTCTTCGCGGTGCTGACCATCAACATCGGCTTGGAGACGTGGTTCTCCACCCGCGTGCAGAACGTGGTGAGCGCGTCGCGCGCCGCGGCCGAAGCCTATGACGAACAAAGCCGCGAGGGCCTCGTGCAGGATGCGGAGGCCTTGGCGGAGTTCCTCGATTCCAGCCGCCGCGCCGCCTTCATGATCGATGACGGGGCGCTGCGGCGGTTGCTGGGGCAGGGGCAGGGGCGCATCCAGCGGGGCCTGCGCGAGGCCTACGTGATCGACGGCGCCGGAGAGATACGGGCGCGGGGCGAACGCTCCTACCTGTTCAATTACGAGGAACCTCGGGTCTCCGACTTCGCGGAGGCGGAGGAAACCGGGGTCGCGATCATCCCGGATTACGACAACAACGAACTGCGCGCGCTGGTGCCGCTTGCCGCCTTCGTGGACCGCTACCTCTACATCAGCCGCGAGGTCGACGGTGCGATCCTGAACCTGCTGGACGAAACGCAGGAGACCGCGCGCTTCTACCAGCAGCAGGAAAGCGAGCGGGGCAGGCGGCTGTTCGACTTCGCCATGCTGTATCTCGGTTTTGCGGTGCTGCTGATCCTCGCCGCGACATGGGCGGGCCTTTGGTTCGCGGAACGGCTGTCGCGCCCGGTGGGGCGTCTGGCGGGGGCGGCGCAGCAGGTCGGCAAGGGCGACCTCGACGTGCAGGTGATCGAGGAGGAGACCGACGACGAGATTTCGATGCTCGGGCGCCTGTTCAACCAGATGACCCGCCAGCTCAAGGCGCAGCGCGAGACATTGCTGGAGAACACGCGCCAGATCGAGCGGCGGCAACGGCTGTTCGACTCCGTGCTGACCTCCGTCACCTCGGGTGTCGTCGGTCTCGATCCGGACGGGACCGTGGCCTTCGTGAACCGCTCGGCCGAACGGTTGCTGGGCTGGCACGAAACCCATCGTGCCGATCCGATCATGGTGGCCGTGCCGGAATTCGGCGAGGTGTTCGACCGCCTGCGCAACGAGGGCCGGGAGGTCGTTCAGCAGGAGGTCAAGGTCATCCGCGAAGGTCGGCTGGAACATCTGCTGGTGCGCCTCTCCACGCGCCGTCGTGCCGACGGCTCGCTCGAAGGGTACGTGGTTGCCTTCGACGACGTGACCGACCTTGTCAGCGCGCAGCGGATGGCGGCCTGGGGCGACGTGGCGCGGCGCATCGCGCACGAGATCAAGAACCCGCTCACCCCGATCCAGCTTTCGGCGGAACGGATCAAGCGCAAGTTCGCCCGCCAGCTGGACGAGGCCGACGCCGAGAAGCTGGAGGAGATGACCGGCGTGATCGTCCGGCAGACCGACGGCCTGCGGCGGATCGTCGACGAATTCTCCAAGTTCGCGCGCATGCCGGAGCCGGAGCGGCGACCGGAGGACCTGGGCGACCTGCTGCGCGGGGCGATCCTGCTGCAGGACAGCGGCCAGCCGAACGTGACCTTCCGCACCGATCTTCCGAGGCAGAAGATGCCGTCGGAACTTGACGCGGGCATGATCGGGCAGGCCTTCACCAACCTGATCAAGAACGCGGGCGAGGCCACGGAAAGCCTGATCCAGAAGGGCGCGCCGGAGGGCTACAGGCCGGAGATCCGCGTCGAGGGCGAGATCGACGGCAACGACGCGGTGATCCGCATCATGGACAACGGCATCGGCCTGCCTGAGGACCGCGCGCGCCTGTTTGAGCCCTACGTCACCACCCGCAACGAGGGCACGGGCCTTGGCCTGCCCATCGTCAAGAAGATCATCGAGGAACATGGCGGCACGCTGCATCTGGAAGATGCACCGCCGTTTTCGGATGGCGCCCACCGTGGCGCGATGGCGGTCGTCCGGCTGCCGCTGAGACCCGCGGCAGAGCAGCCGCAACCGGAATTCAATAACGAAAACATGGAGAAGACGGCATGAGCGACATCCTGATTGTCGACGACGAGCGTGACATCCGCGAGCTGATCGGGGATATCCTCGAGGACGAGGGCTATACAACCCGGCTGGCAGGCAACTCGAACGATGCCATGGCTGAAATCAACTCCGAGCCGCCCGCGCTCCTGATCCTCGACATCTGGCTGAAGGACAGCAAGATGGACGGGATCGACATCCTCAAGACCGTCAAGCGCGACAACCCCGACATCCCGGTCGTGATCATCTCCGGTCACGGCAATATCGAGATCGCCGTGGCGGCGATCAAGCAGGGCGCCTACGACTTCATCGAGAAGCCGTTCAACATCGACCAGTTGCTGGTCGTGATCCGCCGCGCGATGGAGGCGTCCATGCTGCGCCGCGAGAACCAGCAGCTCAAGCGCGGCGAGGTGCGGCAGGCGGAGATGATCGGCGAAAGCGCGTCGTTCCGCACGCTGGTGTCGCAGCTCGAGAAGGTGACGAAGTCGAACGGCCGCGTGATGCTGACCGGCCCCGCGGGGTGCGGCAAGGAAGTGGCCGCGCGCTACATCCACGCCAATTCGAACCGCGCGCAGGCGCCCTTCGTCACGGTGAACTGCGCGGGCGTCGAGCCGGAGATGATGGAGGCCATGCTCTTCGGTCGCGAAAGCGCCAAGCGCGGGATCGAGCCCGGGCTGCTGGAACAGGCACACGGCGGCGTCGTCTATTTCGACGAGGTCGCGGACATGCCTGTCGGAACACAATCCAAGATCCTGCGCGTGCTGGTCGACCAGCAGTTCCAGCGCGTCGGCGGCAACGACAAGGTGCGGGTGGACCTGCGGGTGATCTCCTCGACCAATCGCGACCTGCAAGAGGAAATCGCCATGGGCCGGTTCCGCGAGGAACTGTACCACCGTCTGAACGTGGTGCCGATCGCGGTGCCGTCGCTGGCAGAGCGGCGCGAGGACATCCCGGTGCTGGCGCGGCACTTCATCGAGGGCTGCAACCTGACGCAGGGCTTGCCGCTGCGCGAACTGACCGAGGACGCCATCGCGCTCATGCAGACGATGACCTGGCCGGGCAACGTCCGCCAGCTGAAGAACCTGGTTGAGCGGGTTCTGATCCTCGGCGACGGGCACGGCCCCATCGAGGCGCGCGAGCTACCGCAGGAAAGCGTGCCGGGCGAAGATGGCGAGGGCCGCGTGGTGCTTTCGGGCACGCTGGCGACGCTGCCGCTGCGCGAGGCGCGCGAGGCTTTCGAGCGCGAATACCTGCTGACCCAGATCAACCGTTTCGGCGGGAACATCTCGCGCACGGCGTCGTTTGTCGGTATGGAGCGGTCGGCGCTGCACCGGAAGCTGAAGTCTCTCGGCGTGGTGACCTCGGCCAAGTCCGGCGGGCGTGTGGCGCGCGTGGACGAGGACCGCATGTCGGAAGCGTCCTGAGCGGCGCGCGGAAGAGGCAGACGAGGCAGTGATGAAACGGACTTTGGTGGCGGGCCTGTGCCTGCTGAGCATGGGGCTGGCCGGGTGTGGCATGCCCACGGACCAGCGTGTGCCGGCGGAGGCGATGAACTTTGCCGCGACGCAATCGGCCGAGGCGGCGAAGATCGAGTCGCTCAAGCGGGACATCCTCGCGCTCGGACCGGGCATCGACCCGGCAGAGGCGCAGCGCGTGGCCGAGGTCGCGGTGCGGGAACCGCTGGTCTGGGCAAAGGAATGGGATGTCGTCGATCCCCCGCTGATCCACAACATGAAGGTGAACCACGGGCTGAAGCCGCGCGGGCTGTGCAAGGACTGGGCTGACGACCTGCAGCGCGCCATGTGGCGGCTGGACCTGCAGACCATCGACCTGCACCGTGCCATCGCCAATTCGCGCAACATCTCGCTGGAGCATTCGGTGCTGATCGTCTCGGCTAAGGGCGCGAGTTTCGAGCAGGGCATCGTTCTTGACCCGTGGCGGCAGGGCATGGGCCGGCTGTGGTGGAGCAAGACGCTCGAAGACCCGCGCTACCACTGGGATTCCCGCGAGGAAGTCTTTGCCTGGAAACGAGAATGGCAGGCACGGGTCGCCGAAGGACGGTGATCGCGTTCGCGGCGGTCCGGGCACTGATGGATCGGTGCGGGAACCGGCCGCCGCGCCACACGCCCAAGACGTTGACGAGGTGTCGTGTGCGTGTCATGCCGGTGGAAAACCTGTGAGGTCGGGCCATGAAGGTCATCATCTGTGGGGCGGGCCAGGTCGGTTGGCAGATCGCGCGGCACCTGTCCGGTGAGCGAAACGATGTGACCGTGGTGGACAGCAACCCCGATCTCGTGCGCCGCGCGACGGATTCGCTCGACGTGCAGGGCATCGCCGGTTTCGCCTCCTACCCCGATGTGCTGGACCGTGCCGGTGCACGCGACGCCGACATGGTGATCGCCGCGACCCACTCGGACGAGGTCAACATGGTGACCTGCCAGGTGGCGCATTCGGTCTTTGCCGTGCCGCGCAAGATCGCGCGCCTGCGTGCCGAAAGCTACCTGACCGCCATCTACTCCGATCTTTACCGGCGCGATCACATGCCCATCGACGTGGTGATCTCGCCCGAACGCGAAGTGGCGGAGGCGGCGCTGCAGCGGCTTGCGGCACCGGTCGCCTTCGATACGGAGAAGTTCCTCGATGGTCAGGCCCAGCTCATGGGGCTGTCCATCGACCCGGAGTCGCCGGTCATCAACACGCCGCTGCGGCAGCTGACCGACCTGTTCTCGACCCTGCGGGCGGTCGTGGTCGGAATACGCCGCGAGGGCACGCTGTTCGCACCCGAAAGCGGCGACCAACTTTTCGCCGGGGACAGCGCCTATGTCATGGTGCACGCCGACGACATTGGCCGCGCGCTGGAGATCTTCGGCAAGACCTACCGCAAGCAGGAACGCGTCGTGATCGTCGGCGGCGGAAACGTCGGCCTTGCGGTGGCGCGGCGGCTTGAGAACAAGACCGAACGCATCCGCGCCAAGGTCATTGAGCGTGACCGCAAGCAGGCCGAACGCGCCGCCGAGGAACTGGAACGGACCATCGTCCTGCACGGCGACGGGCTCGACCGGGCGCTGCTGTCCGAGGCCGGGATCGAACGCGCCGACGCCGCGCTCTGCGTGACCGACGACGACAAGGTGAACCTGCTGGCGGCAGTGCGCGCCAAGGCCGCGGGTTGTCCCATGGTGATCGCCCTCATCAACGACCCGACGCTGGTGCCGCTGATGGAGCCGCTCGGCATCGACGCCTACATCAACCCGCGCTCCACCACCGTGTCGTCGATCCTGCGCCATATCCGGCACGGCAAGGTGCGCGCTGTCTACTCCATCGGCGATGCGGAGGCGGAGGTGATCGAGGCGGAAGTTCTCTCGACCTCGCCCATCGCCGGCGCCATGATCCGCGACATCGACTTCCCCGAAGGTGTGCTGGTGGGGGCGGTTCGCAAGGGCGACAAGGTGGTCAAACCCACCGGCGGGCTGCGGATCGAGGACGGCGACCAGATCGTGCTCTTCAGCCTGTCGGGCGACGTGCCGGAGGTCGAACGCCTTCTGCAGGTCTCCATCGACTTCTTCTGAGCCCATGACCGGCCGCGCAGCACATCCGTCCGAACGGCGCCCGGCGGAGACCGGCGCATGACCGTGCTGCTGCGCCTGCCGTTGTTCCTGTTGCTGATGGGGCTGACCTCGGTGTCGATGTTCCTGCCCGCAGCCTACGCGCTGGCGATCGAGGAATTCCACGATTCCCGCAGCTTCTTCTACGCGGCGATCATCGGGCTGGTGCTGACCACGCTGATCGCCGTCGCGATGTCCAACCGCGAGCACAACAAAAGTGCCATGCGTCAGTTGCTTGCGCTGGCCGCGGGGTTCCTTCTGCTGCCGCTGATGATGGCTGTGCCCTTCTACGAGGCGGTGCGCACGACCACATTCGACAGCGCCTACTTCGAGATGGTGTCGAGCTTCACGACCACCGGCGCCACCCTGTTCGACCCGACGCGCCTGTCCGGCCCGGAGCACCTGTGGCGTGCGCAGGTCGGCTGGCTGGGCGGGATGCTGATGTGGGTCGCGGCCTCCGCCATCCTGGCACCGCTGGCACTGGGTGGGTTCGAGGTGACGGCGGCGGGCGAACCGGGGCAGGCGATCCTGCCGGGGGTGGCACGCAGCACGACGTCGAACCCCGGCCACCGTCTGATGCGCAGCGTCGAGGCGCTTGTGCCGCTCTACATCGGGCTGACCATGGCGCTGGCGGTGATGCTGCTGGTGGCGGGCGATCCGCCGCTGGTGGCGCTGACGCATGCCATGTCGGTGATGTCGACCTCGGGCATATCCCCCATCGGCGGCGTCGAGAATGCGCCGAGCGGCATCTGGGGCGAGGCGATCCTGTTCCTGTTCCTCGCCTTCGCCTTGTCGCGGCAGACGTTCTCCTCCGACACGCGGAACGAGCGGGGGTTGTATTACGACGCGGAATTCCGGCTGGGTCTGCTGATCATCGTCGTCGTCCCGCTGGTGCTGTTTGCGCGGCATTGGTCGGCGGCGTTGGAAATCGGCGACGAACAGAACGCGCTGGCAGGGCTCAAGGCGCTGTGGGGCGGGCTGTTCACCGCGGCCAGCTTCCTGACGACAAACGGTTTTCTCAGCTCGGAATGGGCCACGGCGCAGGACTGGTCGGGCCTGTCGACGCCGGGGATCATCCTGATGGGGCTGGCGTTGCTGGGTGGCGGCGTGGCGACGACCGCAGGGGGCGTGAAGCTTCTGCGGGTCTATGCGCTCTACCTCAACGGCCAGCGCGAGATCGAGCGGCTGGTGCACCCGTCCTCCGTCGGCGGGGCCGGGCTTCTGGGGCGGAGGATGCGGCGGGAGGGCGCCTTCATCGCCTGGGTCTTCTTCATGCTCTTCGCTGTCACCTTGTCGCTTTTGACAATGATCCTCGGGCTTTACGGGCTGGACTTCGAGCAGGCCACGGTGCTGACGATTGCCACTCTGGCCAACACCGGCCCGCTGATTGACGTTGCGCCATCGACGGCCATAGACCTCGGCGCCCATGCGTGGCATGCAAAGGTTATCCTGTGCGGTGCGATGGTGCTTGGCCGGCTTGAACTGCTGGCCGTGATCGTGATGCTCAGCCCGGAGAGTTGGCGTGGATGACACAGAGGCACCGCGGGTGCGAAAAACCTTGAAATTGCGTCTGGAAACTCCGGAGGTGGCAACGCATACTCCCGAAGGTGTGGGCGGCCCCGAGGGACGGGCCAAAGGCAAGAACAAAGGCAAACCAATGGCTTCCGACAGACAGAACCTTCAGGACGCATTCCTCAACCACGTTCGCAAGACGAAGGTGCCGGTGACGGTGTTCCTGATCAACGGCGTGAAGTTGCAGGGTGTCATCACCTGGTTCGACAACTTCTGCGTCCTGCTGCGCCGGGACGGGCAGTCGCAGCTTGTGTACAAGCACGCGATCTCCACGATCATGCCGGGTCAGCCGATCAACCTCTACGACGGGGAAGACAACTGAGGGAACATGACCCTCATGTGACCCGCGCCTGGGTTCTGCATCCGAACATCCGTACTCCGGACCGGCGTCGCGATCCCGAAATGGCGCTGGAGGAGGCGGTGTCGCTGGCGCGCGCGCTCCCCGACCTGGAGGTCGTGGGGGAAACAGTCGTGCCCTTGCGCGACCCGCATCCCGGCATGCTGTTCGGTTCGGGAAAGATCAGCGAACTCAAGGAGTTGATCCTCGAAAACGAGGTGGAGCTGGTGCTGGTCGACGGCCCGGTGACGCCCGTGCAGCAGCGTAACCTTGAACGCGAGTGGAAGGTCAAGCTGCTGGACCGGACGGGTCTGATCCTCGAGATCTTCAGCGACCGCGCGGCGACGCGGGAAGGTGTGCTGCAGGTCGAGATGGCGGCGCTGAGCTACCAGCGGACGCGGCTGGTCAGGGCCTGGACCCACCTCGAACGGCAGCGGGGCGGGCTGGGATTCGTCGGCGGTCCGGGCGAGACGCAGATCGAGGCGGACCGGAGGGCCATCGACGAGCAGCTGGTGCGGCTGCGTAGGCAGCTCGACAAGGTGGTCAAAACCCGTGAGCTGCACCGCAAGGCGCGGGCCAAGGTGCCTTATCCGATCGTCGCGCTGGTGGGCTATACGAACGCCGGAAAATCCACCCTTTTCAACCGTTTGACGGGTGCAGAGGTGATGGCGAAGGACATGCTTTTCGCCACGCTCGACCCGACCATGCGGGCGGTGCGCCTGCCCACGGGCGCAGATGTGATCCTGTCGGACACGGTGGGTTTCATCAGCGATCTGCCGACCGAACTGGTGGCGGCCTTCCGGGCCACGCTGGAGGAGGTCCTGGCCGCCGATGTGATCGTGCATGTGCGCGACATCTCCCATCCGGAGACCGAGGCGCAGGCCGAGGACGTGAGGACGATCCTCACCGGGCTGGGCGTCGACGAGGATACGCCGCAGATCGAATTGTGGAACAAGATCGACAGGTTGGAGGGCGACGTTAAAGTCGCGACCGAAGCCCGCGCGGACCGGGACAAGAGCATTTTCGCGGTCTCGGCCGTGACCGGAGAGGGGCTGGACGGTTTCCTCGACGCGGTGACGGAGGCGCTTGGCGAAGAGCGTCGGACGGATGCGCTGACGCTTGGCTTCGACGAGGGGCGCAAGCGGGCGTGGCTGTTCGAGAAGGGGCTGGTCGAGGAAGAGCACCAGACCGACGACGGCTACGAGGTGACCGTGACATGGTCGGCGCGGGACCGGGCGCGTTTCGGTCAGCTCTAGGCGTTAACCCTGCCATGCTTAACGGTGCGCGCGGCGGGGTTAAGACGCCGCGCGGCGGCGATGCAACGGGCAGGTCTTGTGGGACAGCCCCGGCAGCCCCACAACGATTTCCGGTTTTTTCAGCAAGGTTTCCGGCCTGTAAGGGGTGAACCGGCCGTTTCGGGGGTCCGAACCGGCCGGTTGGTAACCTTTTGCCCCCGGGCGTGGGAAAACGTGGTTAACGCGGCAATCGGGCGCGGCGGGGGATGGTGGCCAACCCGGCCCGCGGGGCCGGAACGCCCACCCTACGAAAATGCCGCACCGGCCCCCGGCACTTGCGTGAAGACCGGCTGCCCGGTCTCGAGGTGGCTGCGCGCGGCGGCCAGCCTGGCCGCCTGCCTGCGGGAAGGCGCGGGCGGCGTGTTGGCCCAGACCCAGTGACAGAAGCAGCGTTGCAGGAAGGCATGCACCGGCGGCGCGGTGTGCGTGTCGCCGTAGGCCGCGACCAGCGTGCCGGGGCCGCGCGGGACGGGCAGGGTGGCGAGGTCGAGCGCGAGGGTGAAGAGATCGCGCAGCGGCTCGTCCTCGCGCGTGTTCTCCACGTCGATGCCCCATGTGACGCTGCCGTCGTGCAGGAGGTTCGAGAGCGTCATGTCGCGGTGGGTGACGGCGCGGGTGGCCTTCTGTTTGCGCGCGGCGTCGGCCATGGCCTGCGTCCGGCGGACGGCGTCGGTGAAGGCGGGCAGGTCGGGGATGGTACGGTCGCCCGCCTGCGCCTGCCCGACCAGCCGGTCGAGCCAGTTGACGTGGCCCGTCGGGCGGAAGGGAAAGCGGCGGCGGCTGAGCCCGTGGAAGCGGTCGAGCCAGCGACCGGCAAGCGTGCCGGTGTCGGTGCCCCTGCCGTGCAGCGTGGCGAGGTCGGTCCCGTCGATCCATGGCATCACGAGGGTGGCGTCTTCGGCATACAGCACCGGGGGCACGCGGTGCGGGCCGTCGGCCATCGCCTCTGCCAGAGCCTGTTGCCGGGTGGCCTGCCGCAGCGCGCGGTCGGCGGCCTCGGGGCTGTAGACCTTTATCAGCAATGCGCCTGCGCGGAAGAGCTGCGCCTGTCCCGGCGGGGCGTCCGGGCGGAGCGGCCGGAGGGTGTCACGCAGGCCCATGGCCCTGAGCGCGGCTGCGGCCCCGGGCTCCGCCTCCGCCGGGGAGATCACGGCTTCACGAGCCGGGTGATGCCGGTGGCCGCGGCGCGCGCGAGGTTGATGTCGAGCGACATGGGGATGTATTCGCCGCGCCGCCAGAGCTGCCCAAGGTCGTCGTAGTGGCGCGAGAGCGGGTGGCCTGACTGCCCGGTCGACATGATGAAGACCGAGCTGTCCGGATCGGCGAAGTCGTAGACGCCGCGATACCCCGCCGCGTGCACGTTGGCGAAGGGTTCGGGCCCGGTGCCCGCGGTGCGCCCGCGCTGCAGGGTGAAGTCGCCGCCGGAGGTGTTCTGGCGGATGTTCACGAAGGTCCGCACGAGGGGGATGTCGCCCAGAACCGTGTGGCGGTGGATCGCCACGTGGGCGTCGCCCCAGCGCAGTGCCTCGAGCTGGGTGCCGTATGTCTCGTCGATCCAGATCAGCGCGTCGTCCAGCGCCAGCCGTGCGATGTCGGAGCAGCTTTCGATCTTGGCGGAGCGGATCACGTCGCACCACCACGCCGCGCCGTCGATGTTGCGGAAGACGCGCTCGATGAAGAGCGGCTCCACGTGGGTGTATTCGTCGGCGAGCGGGCCGAGGTTGTCGCGGATCAGCCGTTCCTGCAGCGCGCGCAGCCATGCGGCGTAGATCAGCGGTTCCGGCATGTGTTCGTTCATCTCGCCGTTCCATTCGGCGAGGAGCGCCAGCGCCCGCTGGCGGCGGCGTTCGGGCGTGCCTTCTGGGGCGGCCTCGGTGGTGTACCAGAGATCGCGGCCGATCAGCGGCAGGAGCGTGCGGGCGGCGGGCGACACGGTGTCGAGCTGCGCCTCGATGAAGCTGTCGCGGGTGTGCACCTTGCGGCCCTGCATCAGCGTCTTCCAGCGCTGGATGCGCTGGCTGTCGCCCCAGTCGAAGGAGACGTGGTCGGGGAAGGGCCGGTCGACGGTCTTGTTGTTGGTGTTGCCGACGATGCCGCCGCGCGGGGCGAGGAATTCGGGGTTCTGCGAATAGGGCAGCACGCCCTGCCAGCGATTCGCCGCGATCCAGCCGGGCGAGGGCAGGCGGCCCTGGCTTTGATGATTGGGGTCGCGGCGCGGCATCTGGCCCACCAGCTTCATCGCGACGGTGGTGTCGTCGATCAGGGTGAGGTTCTGCGAGGGGGCGACATAGGCGCGCGAGACCTCGATCGCCTCGGAGACGTCCTGCGCCATCATCAGGCCGACGGCGGCGGAGATCGAGGTGTCCTCGGCCGAGAGCGCGGTCCAGTTGAGCGAGACGACATGCCCCGGCGGCGTGATGGTTTCGAGGTCGTACTGCGAGCCGGGCAGGACGGGGCCGTTCTCGGTGAAGCGCAGGGTGATGGTGATCGGCGCCTCGTCCTTGATGTCGATGATCGACTTGCGGGTGCGGAAGGGCTTGTAGCCCTCGGGGGTCAGCACCTCTTCGGGATTGTCGGGGTTCACCTGCTCGATGTGCAGGTCCTGGTCGTCGAGGTAGGAGGAGGTGAGGCCGAAGGCGATGTGCTCGGACCGGCCGACCATGATCGCGGGGATGCCGGGGATCGAGCCGCCGATGACCCCGCCGGACTGGAGCTGCATCCGGGCGAGATACCAGACCGACGGCGCGGTCAGCCCGAGGTGCGGGTCGTTGGCCAGCAGCGTCCCGCGGGAGGCGGAGCGGTCCGGCGCCGCGGCCCAGGCGTTCGACGCGCCGGCAAGCCCGCGCGGCGGGACGGCGGGCAGGAACGGGTCGGGCGGCGTGGTGGCTGCGGCGTAGCGCGGCAGGTCGCTGTCGGGGAAGAGCGAGGCGTATTCCGGCAGCGCGGCGATCGCCTCGCCGGGTATGTCGGGCAGGATGTCGGAAAGGCGCGTGTCGTCGTCGAGCATCAGGGAGGTGCGGGCGCGCAGCACCTCCTCGCCGATGTGGCCGGTCAGTTGCAGGGCCATCAGCTTGACGATGGCGATGCTGTCGGCGGGCTGCCATGGCGGCAGGTTCGCGTCGAAGAGGAAGAACTCCGGCGCGCCGCGCCCCAGCGCCTCGGCGTTGATCTCGGAGATGCGGGCGTTGACGCCGGCGGCATAGGCCTCGAGCGCGTCGAGGGTGCGCGGGTCCTGGTGCTGCACCGAGGCGACCGAGAGCGCGTAAAGGTCGAGCCGCCGCAGGAGCGTGTCGGTGCGCACGGTCCTCGACCCGAAGATCTCGGACAGGCGGCCCTGCGCGGTGCGCCGCAGCAGCATCATCTGCCAGAGGCGGTCCTGCGCGTGCACGTAGCCCAGCCCGAAGAAGGCGTCGCGGTCCGACAGCGCCATGATGTGCGGCACGGCGTTGTTGTCGCGCACGATCTCGATGTCGGCGGTGATCCCGGCGGTGGGCCGGGTCTTGTCGTATTCGGGCAGGGAGCGCACGGCGAGATGGCGAACCAGCAGGATCCCGACCAGCGCAACGATCAGCAGCGCGGTGGTCAGACGGAGGAGCCAGCGGAACAGTGTGGCCATTTCCTTCTCCTGCCGTTTCGGGTTACGTGGACCGGGACGGGACTTAACTTGACCGGCGGCGCTTGCCAAGGGGCGGCTCCGCAACCGGCGAATGGAGGCTGAGCATGGCGAAAGTTGCATTTCTGGGTCTGGGGGTGATGGGATACCCCATGGCGGGACACCTGGCAAAGGCCGGGCACGAGGTGACGGTCTACAACCGCACCGCCGCCAAGGCAGAGAAATGGGCCGCGGAACATGGCGGTGCATGGGCGCCGACCCCGCGCGAGGCGGCGAAGGGTGCGACCCTCGTGATGTCCTGCGTCGGCAACGACGACGACCTGCGCTCGGTCTGCCTTGGCGATGACGGCGCTTTTGCCGGGATGGACGCGGGCAGCATCTTCGTCGATCACACCACCGTGTCCGCCCAGGTCACCCGCGAACTGCACGCCGCCGCGGCAGAGAAGAACGTGGCCTTCGTCGACGCGCCGATCTCCGGCGGGCAGGCCGGGGCCGAGAACGGCCAGCTCGTGGTGATGTGCGGCGGCGAGGAAGACGCCTACGCCGAGGCGGAGACGGTCATCGACGCCTATTCCAAGCTCTGCAAACGGCTGGGCGAGAGCGGCTCGGGGCAGCTTTGCAAGATGGTCAACCAGATCTGCATCGCGGGGCTGGTGCAGGGCCTTTCCGAAGGGCTGCACTTTGCCGAGAAGGCGGGCCTCGACGGGCGCGACGTGGTCGACGTCATCGGTGGCGGCGCAGCGGGGTCCTGGCAGATGGTGAACCGCTACAAGACGATGCTCGACGGCCACTTCGAACACGGCTTTGCCACCGACTGGATGCGCAAGGACCTGGCCATCTGCCTGAAGACGGCGGAAGAAAACGGCGCCTCGCTGCCGGTGACGGCGCTGGTCGACCAGTTCTACAAGGACGTGCAGAACATGGGCGGCGGCCGCTGGGACACGTCCTCGCTCTTTGCGCGGCTGCGCAAGCTGGGCTGAGGGCTTTCGCCGGGCCTCCGGCCCGCCGACCCGCCGGGAGAGGCTCTGCCTCCCCCGGACCCCCTCCGAGGTACTTGAACCAAGATGAAGGGCGCTTGCGGCGCGGCGGCGATGGCTGACCGGCCCCGTGAGCCTTTGACCTTCATCTTGGCGCAAATACCTTCGGGGGTCCGGGGGCGAAGCCCCCGGCGTCTCGGCGCGCGTCAGCGCGGCGAAACTCAGGCGGGCAGCGCCTTTGCGATGACATCCTCGAAATCGGCGGCGGTGCGGACGCCGGACATGTCGGAGGCGTCGACGGTGATGCCCCATTTGTTGGCCATGCTCTCGTAGAGCGGCTGGCGGTGGGCCAGGGCCTGCGCGTAGGTCCAGCGGATGAAGGCGTCCGGGTCGACCCTGTCTTCGCTCTTGCCGGTTTCCTCGAGGTAGCGTGTCCAGGCGCTGGCGAGGAAATCGGGGCGGTAGGCCATGGGTTTCGGTGCGCGGTCGAAGCGGCGGATGAGGTCTTCGGTATGGGCGTCGGAGCCACGGACCCAGACCATCAGCGCAACCGAGGAGAGCGCGGTCAGGATCGGGTCATCGGCATCCTCCGGGTCCACCCATTCGCAGATCGAGCCGCCGGTGTCGCAGACGAAGTGCGGGTAGCCGTAGAGGTCCTGGGCGCGGTCGATGAAGTACTCGGTGTCCAGCAGCGCCAGCCGTTCGGCGCGTTCGAACTGGGCCTGGCGGCGGACGTATTCGTGCATGGCCAGGCCGCCGCGCTCCGGGTTGCCGGGCTTGCCGAGGTAGGTGGAGACCGGCGTCAGGTTGTTGAACGAGATGTTGGAGCCGATGTAGATCGAATCCGACAGCAGGAGGTCGCGCAGGAAGGGCACCTGCATGGCGTGCCGCTTGGCGTTGTCGACGATGTATTCGCCCATGTAGCGGGTGCCGATGCGGTAGTCGACGGAGTAGTGGAACCAGCCGCCGTCCTGCCTCAGGATGTTGGACACATGGGTCTTGCCCAGGCCCGACATGGCGAACAACACGACACGTTTGTTCGGCGCGTCGCGCCAGGCCTGGGCAGTGGGGTAGAGCATCGTGGGTCCTTCGCGCCGGTGTTCCGGCCCCGAGGCTTACGCGCGGCGCGAGGGCGCGTCAAACCCCAAGACCCTGCCGTCCAGCACCATCAGCCCCGCCGCCAGAAGCCCGAGGCCGGCGTAGGCGGTGGGGGCCAGGGTCTCGTCCCGGGCCCATGCGCCGAGGACGATGGCCACGGGCGGGATCAGCAGGGTGACGAGCAGGAGGTTCCCGGCGCCCGCCATGGCCAGCACGCGGTAGTAGAGCAGGTAAGCGAAGGCCGTCGCCACCAGCGCGTAGTAGAGCACGCCGGTCCAGCCTTTCGCGGTGAGGGCGAGGTCCGGGATGCCCTCGGCGGCGAGCGCGAGCGGGGCCATGACCAGCGTCGCGCCGGTCAGCATGCCGCAGGCGTTGACCAGCGGCGGCAGCTTGCCGAGCCTCGCC
Organism: Sagittula sp. P11; assembly: GCF_002814095.1. Taxonomy (NCBI): domain Bacteria; kingdom Pseudomonadati; phylum Pseudomonadota; class Alphaproteobacteria; order Rhodobacterales; family Roseobacteraceae; genus Sagittula; species Sagittula sp. P11. The sequence continues at coordinate 4,566,092 of NZ_CP021913.1, read as the reverse complement.
CGCGCCCAGGCGGAGGCGCAGGCGTAGGACAGCGTGCCCGCCACCACGGCCAGTTGCGCCAGCGAGCCCGGGTCGATCTTCAGCAGGTCCTGCGGGCCGATGGCGGTGACGACGCCGGCGAAACCCAGGGCCACGCCCGTGGCCTTGCGCGCGGTCAGCCGTTCGTCGGCAAAGACCAGTGCCGCGACGAGGACGCCGAAGATCGCTGTGGTGGCGTTCAGGATCGAGGTCAGCCCGGTGGGGATGTGCAGCTGCCCCCAGGCCATCAGCGAAAAGGGGATGGCGTTGTTGAGGCAGCCCATGACCAGGAGCGCGCCCCAGGTGCGGGCGTTGCGCGGCAGCGGCAGGCGGCGCCAGAGCACCACGGGCCAGAGCACGGCGGCTGCAAGGCCGGTGCGCAGGAGGACGGAGGTGAGCGGTCCGATCTCGTCCAGCGCGGTGCGGATGGCGAGGAAGGAGCCGCCCCAGATCAGCGCGAGGAGAAGGAGTTCGGCCCACGCGCGGGTGGAGAGCGAGGTCTGGGTCATGCCTCCTGCCTAGCGGCGGGCGGGCGTGGCCGCGATCCGAAGCTTGCTCAAAACGGGTAAGACCGGGGCATGCGGTCGCGGGGATCTGGGGCGCCTGGCGTTTGGATGGTGCGGTTTCTTGGGCCAGAGGCAGGCGTTGTGTGCGGAGGGGTGCGGTGACGGTTGAAGGGGTACGTTTGCCTCGGGGCCTTGGTTCTTTGTGGCTGTCCTCTTTTGGGTGCGGCATCGGTTAAAACGGAAAAGGAAAGGAGAGACCTGTGAGTGAGAGGTTCATCCTGCTGACGGGCTGTTCGGGCGGCGGGAAGTCGACGCTGTTGGACGCCCTTGGCGAGGCGGGTTTTGCGACCGTGCCCGAGCCGGGGCGGCGCATCGTGGCGGAGGAGATGGCGGGCGACGGGAGGGCCTTGCCCTGGGTCGACATGAAGGCCTTTGCCGGGCGGGCGGTGGCGATGGCGCGGGCCGACCTGGAGGCCGCGCGCCACCTCGACGGGACGGTCTTCTTCGACCGGGGGCTGGTCGACGCGGCGGTTGCGCTGGCGCATGCCGGCGGTCCGTCCGTGCGGGAGACGCTGGGCGACGCGCAGGCCTATGCGGAGCAGGTGCTTGTCGTGCCGCCCTGGCCGGAGATCTTTGCCGGAGATGCCGAGCGCCGGCACGGATTCGATGCGGCGGTGGCGGAACATGAGCGTATAATCGGTGCCCTCGGCGATCTTGGGTACAGGGTGCTTGAGGTGCCGCGCGTGCCGGTGCCGGAACGGGTGGCGTTCGTGTTGCGGGCGTGCGGGGCGGATCAGGAGTGAGCTGCCGGGTGTGCGGCCTCGGGACCGGGCAGATACGGGCGTGGACACGCGTCTGCCGCGAACCTGATCCGGGGGCGGAATGAGCGAACGTCCCCGGCAGAGGCGTGGCGCAAAACGAAGGCCCGGAGCGCGGGACGCTCCGGGCCTTTTTCATGTGCGTGACATCCCGATCAGAAGGTCAGCTTGGCCGAGATGCCGATGCCGACTGCGTGGTTGTCGGAGAAGTTCGCCACGGGACGGCCTGCGACCTCTGCGGTGGCGTCGCCCAGCCAGGAGTAGTTGACCCCGCCCGAAACCTGCAGCGCGCCGTCGGTCCAGCGGCCGCCGAGCGAGATGCCCTTCAGCCCGTTGGTCGGCCCGAGGGGGGAAACGAGGTCTCCGGTCTCGGGTTCGTAGATCAGCGTGGCGGAGCCCGCCAGCTTGTCAGAGAAGCGGCGCGCGACGCCGAGGGTGTAACGCTCTTGGTCGTCGAGGTTCACGAGGTCGGACTGCAGGAAGGTCGGCACGAGATCGACCGCGGAATACTCCACCCAGCGGTAGGAGGCGGTCAGCAGCGTGCCCTCGGCGATGCCGGTCTGCGCTTCGAGGTTGAAGCTGCGCGGCGTCACGAATTCGACCGTTCCGTTGGTGGTGATGCCGTAGACGCTCTCCACCGTGTCGGCCTCGTGCTCGGTCTCGAAGCGGTAGGTGCCGGAGACGCGCAGGCCGATTTCCGGGATCTCGTAGGCGGCGCCGATCAGGTAGTTCGGCTCCGTCGTGGCGTCCATGTCGAAGCTGTAGCCGCCGGTGGCGTTGAAGCCGCCCACGGCCGAGGCGAAGCTCGACACCAGCGTGTTGCCGGCGGTCGGGTTGCCGGTGGCCGCGTAACGCGCGTTCAGCGCGGCAATCGGCGCGAAGTTCCCGGCGTTGGCGGCCGCGGCGGCGCCGCCGACCTCCTGTGCGGTGACGGGCTGCAGGCCGGTTCCGGCGATCGCCCCGTTGAAGACGCGCGCGGTTCCTGCGGCAGAGATCGCCTGCGCATAGGCCTGGCCGTTCAGGTCGACGGAGGCGTCGATGCGCTGCACGCCCATGCCCGCGAAGACGCTGATGCGGTCGCTGATCTTGTAGCGCCCGACGAAGGTGGCCGCGACGGAGTTCAGGTCGGCGGTGGTGCCGCCCAGCATCGTGGTCAGCGGGTCGCTGTCGTAGTCGATGTCGACGCCATACGGATGATCGAAGATCACCGAGAAGTTGAACTTCTCGCCCGCGTCCTTGGTGAAGGTGACGCTGCCCTGCGAGTAGGTCACGCCGGCGTCGTAGCTGCCGCCTCCGGAGATGTCCTCACCGGACAGGTGCGGTACGACGACGCCGAAGCTGAGCGTCGTGGTCCCGTCCGCGTCGAAGATCGACGAGATGCCCTGGTTCGAGCGGTCGAGTCCGGCTGCGTATGCGGATGTGGTGCCGAGGGCCAGCAAGGCTGCCCCGGTTGCGAGTGTTTTCATGTGTCTCCTCCTCCCAGAGTGCGGGAAGTCCCCTGTGAAGACGGTAGTCAGGGGGGGAGCCTTCAATCAATCAGTGACGGAACGTCACATAATCCGTGGCGCACGCAGCGTCACGAATATGTAACAGGTCCGTGGGTTGAAAATCGTTAACGGCGATGGCGCAAAGGCTTAACCGGGGGCGCGGCTCACGGCCTCGGCACGGTTGGCGCGCGTTTCGTAGCGGATGTTGAGGTAGTTGGCGCTGAAGATGATCGCCGCGCCGATCAGCACGAAGGGATCGAGCGGCTCGGCATAGAGCAGCGCGCCGACCAGCGCGATCACCGGCAGGCGGGCGAAGTCGATGGGCATGACGACGGTCGCCGGTGCCAGCGAGAGCGCGGTGGTCAGGCAGAAGTGCGCCACGAGCCCGGCGCAGGCGATGACCACGACCCAGGGCCAGCTTTCGGCCTGCGGGAAGGAGATGTCGCCGTCGAAGCCCGCGCAGACGAGGCCGAACACCGCCTGCATCACGGTCAGCCAGAAGAGGATGCAGGTGATGCTTTCGGTGCGGGTCAGCAGGCGGGTGAAGACCGCCGACCCGGCAAAGCCTATGGCCGCGAGTGCCGCGGTGAGCTGGCCGAACTGGAGCGTGTCGGGCGCCGGGCGGGTGACGATCAGGATGCCGATGAAGCCCGCCGCGGCGGCGAGGATGCGGTTCTTCGTCAGCCGCTCGCCCAGGATCAGCGGGCTCATGAGCATGACCCAGAACGGCAGGGTGAATTCCAGCGCGAAGACCTGCGCCAGCGGGATCACGGTGATCGAGTAGAACCACAGGTTCTGCCCGGCGAAGTGGCAGACGTTGCGCACGGCGTGCAGGTGCATCGACCGGGTGGTGATCTGGTGGCGGGTGCGGGCGAGGCTTGCGACCGACAGCACGATGACGATGCCGATCACCGACCGGAAGAGCATGATCTCGAAGGTGTCGAGGTCGAGGCTGACGGCGCGCCCGGCGACGGCCATGGTCGTGAAGGAAGCGATTGCCCCTGTCATCCAGAGGCAGCCGCGCAGTGTATCGTTCATGGAAGCCTCCCGGGACCTTGCGCGCATCTGTGCAGAGTGCGGCGGGATTGTCCATGCCCCGGGGGAGGTTATGGGATGTGGAGGGCGGTCCGCCCGCGGGCCCGGCGCCCCGGCTTAGCTGGCGCGGCGGCAGGCGGGGAGCGCCGCGTCGGGCCGTGCGTCGACCAGCGCGTCGAGCGACCAGAGGTCGTGCGTGCTGCGGCGGAGCGGCGCGGGGTACACGATGGCGCGGCGGATGTCGGCGGCGGCGAGCGCCAGCTGCACCGCGTCCGGCGCGCTGATGTAGAGCGGCCGCCAGCGCGGCGCGAAGCTGGCCTTGAAGCGGGTGAGCCCGGCGCAGTCCTTCAGCCGTCCCGGCAGCGCGGGATGGGGCAGGGCGGCGAGGCTCACCTCTGCGATCCCCTGGGCGCGGGCGTGGGCGATGACCGCCTGCACCAGCCCGTGCATGGTGCCCTGCGGGGTCTCGGCCTCGTGCCGGACGAGGTCGAGGCTGAGCGCGCCGCCGGTCTGCAGCCAGCTTGTGAAGGCGATGAGGCGGCCCTTGTGCCAGGCCCCGAAGAGCGGCTTGTCCGACAGGTAGAGCGGGCAGAAGCGGCCCATGGTCAGCCCGCGTTCGGCGCCGTGGCTGTCTTCCCAGGCGCAGTGGATCTCGGTCAGGCGCGCCCAGTCGGGGGCGGCAATCGGGCCGAAGGTCAGCCCGGCCCCCTCGGCCTTGCGCAGGAAGCGTCGAAGCTGGCGGTGATCGGGGCCGGAGAGGTCGTGGCGGGCGGTGTCGATCACCGCCTCCACGGCGAAGGCGGCCATCTGCCAGCCGGCGCGGCGGGCGGTCACCGCGTCGCGCGCGGTCAGCTTGTAGAGGCAGGGCAGGCGGTTCTCGTCCCGGGCGGCGCGGCGCAGCGCGGGCAGGAGCGGCGCCAGCGGCCCCTCCACCGCGCCGAGGAACAGCGTCAGCGTCTGCGGCGTGCGCAGGGCCGTGCCCTCGGACTGCAGGGTGGCGATGGCGCGGTGATCGGCCTGCGCGGCGATGGGCAGCTCGGCCCGCGGTCCAAGCGACAACCGGGGCCTGAGCGGCACGGCGGCGCGCTGGCGCTGCGGCGGGGACAGCAGCGCATAGGCGGCGCCGAGGATGCAGGGCACGGCGTAATAGACCATGCGGAAGGCGATCAGCGCGGCGGCCAGTTCCGGCGTGGCGGTGCCGGGCAGGAGCGTCACCAGCGCCAGTTCGAACGGGCCGACGCCGCCGGGCGTGCCGCCGATCATCCCGGCACCGAGGGCGAGGGTGAAGGTGGCGATCAACACCGGCAGCGGCGGCGCGATCTCAGGCGGCAGCATCAGGTCCAGCGCCAGCCCGGCAAAGAACACGTCGCAGCCCGCGAGCGCGACCATGTGCAGGAAGGCGGGGATGCTGGGCAGCTCAACCTGCCTGCCGAACAGGGTCGGGCGCGGAAGGGTGAAGAGCAGGGCAGAGACGGCGGCCAGCGCCAGCGGCAGGAGGAGAAGGCCCAGCCAGGCCCGCCCGGCCAGCACGGGCACGGCCAGCGTCAGCGCGATCACCCCCCAGGCCGCGAAGAAGCCCAGCGTGACGAAGCCGGTGATGCGCAGCACGGTGCCGCGCCCGAGGCCGGGCATCAGCCGCCAGCGCAGCGCCGCGCCCACCGCAGGCCCGAAGCCGGTGGTCTGGCCCACGGCGATGGCGGTGGCCCCGGCGCGCCGCGCCGCCCGGTCCGGGCGCCCGGTGCGGAAATGCCGGTGCGCGGTCACGTCGTACTGCGCCACGGCCCAGAAACTGACGGCGGCGGCCAGCGCGGCCCCCACCCAGCGCCAGGGCGCGATGGAGGTGAAGGCCTCGCTGACGGCGGCCCAGTCCAGCGACTGCGCCTTCTGCCAGAGCACCCCGGCCAGCACGAGGCCCAGGACAAGGGGAAGTACCCGGCGCACCGCATCCGGTGCGCGCAGAAAGATGCTGTTCACTGTGCCTGCTCCACTCGCCCCCGGTGTCACGCTGGCAACGGTGCTAGGCGCAAAACCTTAACGCAGGCTTCGGAATATCGCCATTCGGGTGAATTATCGCGCGCGTCGTGAACGCGCCCCGGTCAGGGCGGGCTTGGGCCGGGTCCACTTTACCCCAGCGACAAAAGAAAAGGGCGCGCCGGCCGGAACCGTGCGCGCCCCTGAAATCCGCCGGAAAACCGGGGACCGGCCGTCAGTCGGCCTCTTTCATGATCTGGTCCTTGGCGACGGCCACGAGGGCGGAGCGCTTGGCGCGGATCTCGTCCTCGGTCGCCTTGTCGCCCAGATCGGCCACGACCTTGCGGATCACGTCGTCATGGCCCGCTTCCTCGAAATCCGCCTTCACGACCTCGATGGCATAGGCATTGGCGTCGTCGCCGGTCTTGCCCAGGAGTTCCGCGGCCCAGAGGCCCAGAAGCTTGTTGGTGCGCGCCTCGGCCTTGAACTGCATCTGCTGGTCGTGGGCGTACTTGTTCTCGAACGCGTTCTCGCGGTCATCGAAGGTGGTCATGGCTCTCGCTCCCTTGGGGAAAGTGGGTCGGGAACGGGTATGCCGTCCCGCGTGCCCCGGCGCAAGCGGCAGTTGGTCCCGCAGGCGCCGGTTTTGCGCTACCGACGGCGATCCTGCGCGGAAAACCCCGGCCTGACACAAGCGATCCAACGGCGCGCCCCGCGGCGCACATCCTGTCCCGGCACCGGCCTCCGGCCCTGTGCCCCGCGCGGGGCGGGGGCGCGGGGAACGCCCCGTTCGCGACGTGGCGGCACTTGCGGCGCTGGCGCGGGCGTCGTATGACGACGGGCAAGCACCGCGCCCCGAGCGCGGTTTTCCCGTTTGTGAAAGGGGCCCCATGGCACGCCGCAAGAAGATTTACGAAGGCAAGGCGAAGATCCTGTACGAAGGCCCGGAACCGGGCACGATCGTCCAGTATTTCAAGGACGACGCCACCGCCTTCAACGCGCAGAAGAAGGACGTGATCGAGGGCAAGGGCGTGCTGAACAACCGCCTGAGCGAGTTCTTCATGACCGGCCTCAACAACGTCGGTGTGCCCACGCACTTCATCAAGCGGCTCAACATGCGCGAACAGCTCGTCCGCGCCGTCGAGATCATCCCGCTCGAGATCATCGTGCGCAACTACGCCGCGGGCTCGCTCTCGAAACGCCTCGGCATCGAGGAGGGCACGGCCCTTCCCCGTCCGATCGTGGAATACTGCTACAAGGACGACAAGCTGGGCGACCCGCTGGTCACCGAAGAGCACATCGCCGCCTTCGGCTGGGCCAGCCAGCAGGACATGGACGACATCCTCGCCCTTGCTCTGCGGGTGAACGACTACCTTTCCGGCCTGATGTACGGCGTGGGCATCAAGCTCGTCGACTTCAAGATCGAGATCGGGCGGGTCTACGACGGCGATTACCAGCGGCTGATCGTGGCGGACGAGATCTCGCCCGATTCGTGCCGTCTGTGGGATCTCGAAACCGGCCAGAAGCTCGACAAGGACGTGTTCCGCCAGGACCTGGGCAACCTTGCCGACGCCTATACCGAGGTGGCGCGCCGTCTGGGTGTCATGCCGAAGCAAAGCACGCACATGGCAAAGCCCAAGCTGATCAACTGAGGCAAGGGCGCGCAGGCGCCCGCGCCCCCGCCGCGCCGCCGCGCCAACAGCGGACGGCCCGGCCAAGGGACCAAGGACAGAAGGCGGCCCGCAAAAGGGCCGCCTTTTCCATGCCCGCCAGCCGGAGACACCCCCGCTTCTTTGCTTCGGAAATACTCCGGGGGTCCGGGGGCAGCGCCCCCGGCGGATCGCTGCCGCAGGCAGCGAAACCGCACGCGCCACACCCGCCACGCAACACCCGGTATTCATCCCTTGGCCGCGCCACGTACCTCGGGTTAGCCTTCCCGCAGCCATTTTCCCGCAACCGCATTCACAGGCCCGTTCCCATGCCGCAGATCGCCCGCCGCGCCGCCGCCCTCTGGCTCCTCCTCGCGGCCACGGCCGTCCCGGCGCAGGAGGGGCCCGCCGCCTTCGATCCGGCGGACTTCGGGCGCATCGTGATCCAGCCGCGGCAGAGCGCGGGCGGCCCGGTGCTGGAACAGGCCTTCGGCAACTACCAGAACGAGCCGGTGATCGGCTACGGCGCCGCCAGCCCGGTGGTGCGGCTCGGGCGGCCCGTGGGGCGGCTCGACATGAAGTTCCGCGATGGCAGGACCGGCTTCTGCACCGCCTTCCTTGTCGGCGGCGGGCACATCCTGACCAACCACCACTGCGTGCAGGGGATGGACGGCGATCCGGCCGGGGCGGACAGCGGGCTCGAGGCGGCGCAACTTGTGCTGGGCTACGTCGACCCCGGCAATGTCGAGCAGGTCGAGTTGTTCGAGGTCGCCGCCGAGATCGTGGAGACCAGCCGCGCGCTCGATTACTCCGTCCTGACGGTGCGCGGCGCGCCCGAAGACCGTTACGGCATCATGGAGCTGGCCGATGCCGATCCCGAAAGCGGCGAGTTCCTCTGGATCATCGGCCACCCGCAGGGGCAGGCGCAGCACATCTCGCGCGAGGGGTGCGCGGCGGCGACGCCAGCGGTGTCGCGCGAAGGCAAGCTCATGCACTCCTGCGACACGCTCGGCGGCAACTCCGGCTCGCCGGTCATGCGGCTGACCGACAAGCGGGTCGTCGGGCTGCACCACGCGGGCGACAGCCGCAGCGGTTATAACATGGCGATCCCGATGCGCGCGATCCTCGCCGCCAGCACGGTGCTGCGCGCCGCGGACGGCACAGGCACGCCGCAGCCGCCCGCCACGCCGGACGGGGCGCAGTGCAGCACTCTCTGGCAAGAGGCGCGCAGGGTGGGTTGCGCGGGTTACGAGGCCTATCTGGATGCCTGCGGCGGCCATGTCTTCGCCGGGATGGCGCGGCGGCAGGCGGCGCGGGAGTGCACGCAGGCCGGGCCAGCGCGGACGCCTCAAGCCCCCGGTGCGCTGGTGGTCGATGCGGCGGGCGGCGGTGGCTACACCGATCTGGCCCAGGCCCTTCGCGCCGCCTCCGAGGGCGCGGTGATCGAGCTTTACCCCGGCACCTATCGCGGCGGGATCGAGGTCTCCCGCCCGCTTTCCATCGTCGGGCGGGGCGCGCCGGGCGAGGTGGTGCTCCTCGCCGAAGGCAGCCCGGCGGTGGTCTGGACGGCCACGGGCGGCGGCATGGACGGCATCACGATCCGCCACCGGGACAGCGCCTCGGCGGCGGTGGAGGTGACGCGCGGCGCCCTGACGCTGGAGCGCACGACCATCGACAGCGACGGTCTGGCAGCGGTGCGCCTGCGCGACGACCGGGGCTCGGTCCTGCGCCGCAACACGGTTCTCGCGGGCGCGGCGCGGGGCATTCTCGTGGAGGGCGGCGCGCCTGTCGTCGAGGATAACGAGGTCCGGGGCGCACATCTTGCGGGGTTCGAGGCGGGCCGCGATGCCCGGCCGGAGGTGCGCGGCAACGCCTTCCTCGACGGGCGCGGGTCCGGCATCCTCGTGACCGCGGGCGGCGGCGGTGTTTACGAGGACAACCGGATCGAGGGCAACGGGCTTGCGGGCATCGAACTGGTGGCCAGCGCCCGGCCCGATGTGCGCGGCAACGTCATCCGCGGCGGCGGGCAGAGCGGCATCATGGTCACCGATGGCGCCACCGCCCGGATCGAGGGCAACCGCATCTCCGGCACCGCCATGGCCGGGGTGGAGATCCGCGAGGGCGCCGCACCCGAGGTCTTCGGCAACGACATCCGCGACGGCGCGCAATCGGGCATCTACGTGCATTCCGGCGGCGGCGGCGTCCTTCAGGACAACCATCTGGACGGCAACGCCTTTCACGGGCTCTCGGTCAAGGGCAGGGGCCGGCTGATCGTGCGCGGCAACACCTTCCGGGGCAATGTCCACGCCGCGATCCGCATCCGGGAGGGCGGCGGCGGCACCTATGAGGCCAACGATCTGGCGGGCAACGCGGGCGGCGGTTTCGTCATCGAACCCGACGCAGGGACCGTCCTGCGGCAGGGCAACCGCGAATGAGCGCCTTTCCTGCTTGCATTTCCGCCCGCGATGTCGTTCCACCCCCCGCAAGGCCGGACGGGGTCCGGGCCATGACCACATGAGGGGATGACCGAGATGAAGGTGCGCGTGTTCGTGATGCTCAAGACCGGGGTTCTGGATCCGCAGGGCGAGGCGGTGCGCCACGCGCTTGGCGCCCTCGGCTTCGACGGCGTGCAGGGCGTGCGCCAGGGCAAGGTCATCGAGCTGGAGCTGGCCGACGGCACGTCCGAGGCGACCGTGACCGAGATGTGCGAGAAGCTGCTCGCCAACACGGTGATCGAGAGCTACCGGATCGAGATGCTCTGACCCGGGCGCGCCGTTTCGGGCGCGGTCCATTGGGTCGATCTGACTCGATTTTTTCGAATTTTGTCGGCGCCGGAGAGGGGCCGGCAACCTGCGCTTAAAGGTTTGCGTGCAATCCAGCCATGGCATCCACCAGGCTGGAGACAGACATGCGCAGGCTTAGCAAATCCCTGAGAATCACCCTGGCCGCGGGTTTCACCGCGCTGCTTATGCTGGTCTGCGGGGGGCTTTTCTTCGCCTTCGAGATCCAGAGCCGCAACAGCACGGTGGAGGCGGCGCAGACCCGGCAGAATGCCTCCCTGCGGGTGCTGGTCTTCGAGTTCATGGACCATTTCCCGGGGATCGACGTGGACCTGGCCGAGGACGGCAGCATCGCGGCGGTGCGCTGGGACGGGCTCACGGTGCCCGAGACGCACGACCTGATCGACACGGTGGGCCGGATTTCGGGCGAGACGGCGACGCTTTTCGAATGGGTGCCGGAAGAGGGCGATTTCATCCGCCGCACCACCAACATCGTGAAGCCGGACGGATCGCGCGCCGTGGGCACCTGGCTGGGCAAGGACAACCCGGTGCACGCCCGAATGCTGGAGCGGCAGACCTTCCGGGGGGAGGCGGTGATCCTCGGCAAGCCCTATTTCACGGTCTACCAGCCCGTTCTCGACGCCGATGACAACGTGATCGGCATCCTCTACGTGGGCGTCGACCGCGGCGCGGTCGAAAAGAAGGTGACGGAGCGGATGCTGATCGGCCTCGGGGCCTCTGCTCTGGCCGTCGTCGGCGGCATCATTGCGATGCTGATGATGCTGGGCTGGGCCCTGCGCCCGATGTCGCAGATCACCGCGCGGCTCGAATCGATGGCCGACGGAGAGCTGGAGGAGCCGGTGCCGCACACCGACCGCCCGGACGAACTGGGCACCACGGCGCAGGTGGTCGAGGATTTCCGCCAGCAGCTGAAGGACGCCCGCGCCGCCGAGGCCCGCAGCGCGGAGGCGCGCGTCATCCAGGACCGCGTCGTGGCCGCCATGCGCAAAGGGCTGGAGACGCTGTCGAAGCGCGACCTGACCGCGCGGATCGAGATGGATTCGGTGCCCGCGGAATACGCCGCCCTCCGTCGCGATTTCGACAACGGCATGAAGAGCTTGGCCGACGCGCTCCAGCAGGCCGATGGCGTGGCGGCGAACGTGCGCTCCGCCGCGTCGGAGATCGGCACCACCTCCGACGAACTGGCCCGCCGGGTCGAACTGCAGGCGGCGACGCTGATGCAGTCGGCGGAGGCGCTGAACAGCCTGACCTCCACCAGCCGCGAGATCGCCGACAACGTGGAACAGGCGAACGGCCTGGCCGCCCGGTCGCGCGAGCTGTCGGACGAGAGCGGGCAGGTGGTGCGCGACGCCATCGCCGCGATCAACCGGATCGAGGAGGCGTCGGACAAGATCAACCAGATCATCACCGCCATCGACGACATCGCCTTCCAGACCAACCTTCTGGCGCTGAACGCGGGTGTGGAGGCGGCGCGGGCCGGGGAGGCGGGCAAGGGCTTTGCCGTGGTCGCCTCCGAGGTGCGGGGGTTGGCCCAGACGGCGGCCAATTCCGCGCAGGAGATCAAGGCGTTGATCCTCGCCTCGGGCGCGGAGGTGAGCGAGGGCAGCCGGCTGGTGCAGAAGACGGGCACATCGCTGAGCGAGGTGCAGGAGCAGGTGGAAAGCCTTGGCCAGCTGATTTCCAATATCGCCGGGGCGGTGCGCGTGCAGGCGGACGGGCTGGCTGACATCAACGAGGGCGTGCAGCGGCTGGAAGGTGCCACGCAGGAGAACGCCGCCATCGTCGAGGAGCTGAACGCCGCGGGGCAGAGCCTGAACATCGAGGCGGAGCAACTGTCGGAAAGCATGGGGCTGTTCCACCACGGCGGTCCGCGGCTGGGCGGGCAGTCCGGCGGGGCGGCCAGCTTGCCGGTGTCGAAGCCGAAGGCGGCGAAACCGGCGGTGGTCGAGGCCGGGACTTCCGGATCGTGGGAGGACGCGGCGCCGCAGGCCCCGGAACGACCCGCGCCCGAGGTCCGCAAGGTGGCGGTGAACGAACGGCCCGCGCCCAAACACGCACCGGCACCAAGGGGCGGCGTCGCCACGAGCCAGGGCTGGGAAGAGGAATTCTGACGCATCCCGAGGCAGCCTGACGATGCCGCACGTCCGGGACGCGCACAGCCTGCGTCCCGGGCATTCCATTGTCCGGCAATTGTGCTAGGAAGCGCGCGAACCAGAGTGGCCGGACCGCCGAGTCGGTGCCGTGCCCTGTCTCTCAGACGGGTCCCTGCGCCGGACCCGACCCCGCGTGGAAAGGACTGCCGATGAAAGCCGCCGTGATCGTCTTCCCGGGATCGAACTGCGACCGCGACATGGCCTGCGCCTTCGAGAACGCCGGCCTCTCGGTCGAGATGGTCTGGCACAAGGACACGGCCCTGCCGCAGGGCGTCGACATCGTCGGCGTGCCGGGGGGCTTCTCCTTCGGCGACTACCTGCGCTGCGGCGCCATCGCGGCCAATGCCCCGATCATCGGCGCGGTGCGCGCGCATGGCGAGCGGGGCGGCTACGTGCTTGGCGTCTGCAACGGCTTCCAGGTGCTGACGGAGACCGGCCTGCTGCCCGGCGCGCTGCTGCGCAACGCCGGGCTGAAGTACATCTGCCGCACCATCGGGCTGAAGGTCGAGGGCGAGAGCGTCTACACCGACGGCTATGGCGCGGACAGCACGCTGGCGCTGCCGATCGCGCATCACGACGGCAACTATTTCGCCGACGACAAGACGCTCGACATGCTGGAGGGCGAGGGCCGCGTGGCTTTCCGCTACACCGACAACCCGAACGGGTCGGCCCGCGACATCGCGGGGGTCCTGTCGGAGAACCGCCGCGTGCTGGGCATGATGCCGCACCCGGAGCGGGCGGCGGAAGCCGCCCACGGCAACGAGGACGGTGCGCGCCTTTTCGCCCATCTGACCGGTGCCCTGACCGCAGCCTGACTTGAGCGCACAACCGCGTCAGCCTATCCTGCGCGGCATGGTCGCCAAGGACACTTCGCCAACGTTGCGCCGTGCGGGCCCGTTTTCGGGCCGCGCGCGGATCGCCCTAGTGCTGCTGCTCATGGGGGCGGTCGGCACTGTCTGGGTGACCAACTGGCTGCTGACCGAGCGCTTCACCGAGACGACGCGCAACCGGGCGGAGCTGCGGCTGGCGCTCTATTCCGGCAACCTGATCTCGGAACTGCGGCGCAACGCCATCGTGCCGGAGCTTCTGGCCCGCGACAAGGCGCTGATCGACGCGCTCAATGCGCAGGATTATGCCCAGTCCTCGCAGCGGCTGATCTCTTTCGTGGACGAAATCGGCGCCGCTTCGCTCATGCTTCTGGACCGCGAGGGGCGCAGCGTGGCCGCGACAGACCGCAACCGGCTGGGCGAAAGCCACCGGACGGCGCCCTATTTCCTCGATGCGGTGCGCACCAACGCGACCGTCTTTACCGAGATCGAGCGCGAGGCCGGGGGCTTCCGCTTCACCTATTCCCGGCGGATGGAATCGGGCGGCGACACGGTGGGCGTGATCGTGGTGGAGGTCGACCTGGCGAAGTTCGAACGCGCCTGGGCCGGGATCTCGGACGCTGTCATGGTGACCAACTCCAGCGGGGTGATCGTGCTGGCGACGGAACCGCGCTGGCGCGGCATGACCCCTGAAGAGGCGCTGGAACAGCAGAGCGACGACGGCGCCATCGAACGGGCCATCGCCGCCGCCGCCGACTGGACCGCCAGCACGGCCGACGCCTACCTGCGCGGCGACGCGGTGCTCAGGATCGACGGGCGCATCCCGTTCCGTGGCTGGACGCTGTCGACCTTCACCACCTATTCCAGCGTGCGCGAACGGGTGAACGCGGTTTTGGCGTTGGAAATCATGGGCTTCGCGATCCTCGCGGCGCTGGTGTTCTACGCGCTCTCGCGCAAGACGGCGCTGCGGATGGCGCTGTTCCAGCGGGACGCAAACGAGCTGCGGGCGCTGAACGCCCGGCTCCAGCGCGAGATCGCGGAACGCGAGAAGGTGCAGAAGAACCTTGCCGTGGCGGAGCAGTCGCTGGCGCAGTCCTCGAAGCTCGCCGCGCTTGGCGAAATGTCGGCGGCCGTCAGCCACGAATTGAACCAGCCGCTCGCCGCGATGAAGACCTACCTTGCGGGCGCGCGGCTGCTCCTGCGGCGCAACCGGCCGGACGAGGCGCTGACCGCCTTCCACCGGATCGACGACCTGATCGAGCGGATGGGCGCGATCACCCGGCAGCTCAAGGGCTTCGCCCGCAAGGGGCAGGAGACCTTCAGCCCGGTCGACATGGGGGAGGCGCTGGCCTCTTCGCTGTCGATGATGGAACCGCAGCTGAAATCGCGCCGCGTGAAGATCACGCGGCTGCTGCCGGACTCGCCCGTGAAGGTCATGGGCGACCGGATGCGGATCGAGCAGGTCCTCGTGAACCTCTTGCGCAACGCGCTGGATGCCACCAAGTCAGTGGACGATCCGCAGGTCGAGATTATCTTGGCAGCAGGAGAGACCGCGACATTGAGCGTGCGGGACAACGGCGACGGGATCGAGGATCTCGATGCCCTGTTCGAGCCGTTCTATACGACCAAGGCCCCGGGCGACGGGGTCGGGCTGGGTCTGGCGATCTCGTCGGGAATCGTGTCGGAGCTGGGCGGACGCCTGACCGCGCGCAACGGCGAGGACGGCGGCGCGGTGTTTGAAATGCAATTGCCCGTTCTGAACGCGGCATCGGAAGCAGCCGAATGACGGGCCACCCGTCATCGGCATTTGAAGTGAGGTGTACATGGCCAACGCGATGAAGATCGCCATCGTGGACGACGAACAGGATATGCGGCAGTCGATCAGCCAGTGGCTGGCGCTGTCGGGCTATGACACGGAGACGTTCGCCTCTGCCGAAGAGGCGCTGGGGTCGGTCGGGGCCGATTACCCGGGCATCGTGATCTCCGACATCAAGATGCCGGGGATGGACGGCATCCAGCTGCTGAAGAAGCTGATGGGCACGGATTCCTCCCTGCCGGTCATCATGATCACCGGCCACGGCGACGTGCCGATGGCGGTGGAGGCGATGCGCATCGGGGCCTTCGACTTCCTCGAGAAGCCGTTCAACCCGGACCGCATGTCGGAACTGGCGAAGAAGGCGACGAACGCGCGTCGGCTGACGCTGGACACGCGGCAGCTGCGCCGCGAACTGGCCGAGGGCGGCCAGATCATGAAGAAGCTGATCGGCGCGAGCCCGGCGATGGAGCGGCTGCGCGAGGATATCCTCGACCTCGGCCAGGCCGACGGCCACGTGCTGATCGAGGGCGAGACCGGCACCGGCAAGACGCTGGTGGCGCATGCGCTGCACGCGGTGGGCGCCAAGGCCGGCAAGAAGTTCACCCTGATTTCCTGCGGCGCGCATGACGAGGACGCGCTGATGAAGCGGCTCTTCGGCCCGATGCAGCCCGACGACGTGCGCCTGCCCGCGATGGAAGAGGCGCGCGGCGGGACGCTGGTGCTGGAAGACATCGAGGTGTTGTCGGACGCGGCGCAGGCGCGGCTCCTGTCGGTCATCAACGACCAGGGCACCCCGCCGGAAACGCGGATCGTCGCGATCTCCAACCTGCAGGAAGAGGGGCGCACCTGCGAGCAGGCGCTGCGGCCCGACCTCTATTACCGTCTTGCGGCGCTGAAGATCACTGTGCCGCCGCTGCGCGCGCGCGGCGAGGATATCCTGACGCTGTTTACCCGCCTGTCGGAACAGTTCGCCGACGAATATGGCTGTGACGCGCCGAAGGTGTCCGCGCAGGAGGCCGCGCAACTGTTGCAGGCGCCCTGGCCGGGCAACGTGCGGCAGCTCATCAACCTCGCGGAACGCGCGGTGCTGCAGTCGCGGCGCGGGCAGGGCACGATTGCCTCGCTCCTGATGAGCGACCACGACCAGATGCAGCCGGTGATGACCACCGAGGGCAAGCCGCTGAAGGAATACGTCGAGGCGTTCGAACGGATGCTGATCGACAACACCATGCGGCGGCACAAGGGGTCGATCGCCTCGGTGATGGACGAGCTCTGCCTGCCGCGCCGGACCCTGAACGAGAAGATGGCCAAGTACGGGCTGGCGAGGGCCGATTACCTTTGAGCGGCATCGCCGACTATTTCGAGGGCCACGCGCCATGGGCGGTCGAAAAGGCCGCCTACCGCGACATGCTTCTGGAGGCGGGGCTGGAAGAGACCTGGAAATGGTCGCAGCCCTGCTACGTGCACGCCGGCGGCAACGTGGCGATCATCGCCGCAATGAAGGAAAGCTGCGGGCTGTCGTTCTTCAAGGGCGTTCTGCTGGATGACCCGGACGGGCTGCTGGTTGCGCCCGGCGAGAACTCCCGCTCGGGCCGCTGGTTCAAGGCCACTTCGGTCGAAGAGATCGTGGCGGCCAAGGACGGCCTGAAACGGCTGATCGCGCAGGCGATGCAGAACGAGGCGGAGGGGCGGACGGTCGATTTCGCCAAGGACGACCTCGTCTATCCCGACGAGCTGATCGCGGCGCTGGACGCGGATTCGGCGTTCAACACGGCGTGGTACGGCCTGACGCCCGGGCGGCAGCGCGGCTACGTGCTGCACTTTGCCGGTGCCAGGAAGGCCGAGACCCGGGAGGCGCGGATCGAGAAGTACCGAGAGCGCATCCTCAACGGCCTCGGGATGCACGACAGACCCTGAAGGTCCGGGCCGAAGTCACTGGCCTGTCTGGAAAATCTTCCCAAAAAGTCGATGAGCGGGTGTTGCCTTTGCCGGATCGCGGGCGCAGTCTCCGCGCGCGGTAAAAGGGGGCGTTCGGTATGGAGTTCGCAGAGGCGCATCTGGTGGGTTTGCTCTGGGCGGCGGCGGCGCTGGCGCTTGGCGGCATCCTCAAGGGGGCGACGGGCGCGGGCGCGCCGATTGTCGCGGTGCCGGTGATCGCGCTCTACTTCGACGTGCCGACGGCGGTGTCGGTCATGGTGCTGCCGAACTTCACCACCAACCTGATCCAGTCGTGGAAATACCGCGCTTCGCTGCCGGAGGGCGGGTTCCCATGGCTCTTTGCCGGGGGCGGGTTCCTCGGCGCGTGGCTGGGCACGATCATGCTGGCCCATGCGGCGCCGAAGCTGCTTCTGGCGATGGTGGCCTGCGTGGTCTTCCTCTATATCGCGTTCCGCCTGATGCGCCCGGACTGGGCGCTGCCCATGGCGGCGGCGCGCCGCGTGGTGTTGCCGGTGTCGACGGTGGCGGGCGTGTTGCAAGGCGCCACGGGCGTCAGCGCGCCGGTGTCGATCACCTTCCTCAACGCGATGAAGCCGGAGCGGTCGGTCTTTGTCGCGACGATTTCATTGTTCTTCCTGTCGATGACGCTGGTGCAGATCCCGGCGATGATCTGGTACGGGTTGCTCACGCCCGAACGCGCGGTGGGCAGCGGGATGGCGCTGGTGCCGCTGCTGGCGGCTATGCCGGTGGGCTCGGCGCTGGCGCGGCGGCTGCCGAAAGAGGTCTTCGACAAGGCGATCCTTGCCCTTTTGGCAGTCGTTGCGGCGCGGCTGGCGTGGAGCGCGCTGGCCTGAGGCATCACGGGGCTGGCGTCCGCCGATTGCGGCGTTAGGGTCGGGCGCAAGGCAACGAACGGAGGCTTCATGACCATTGCTCTCGAACCCGATCTGGAGGACCGGCTGGTCCGCTACTGCGCCGTCGACACGCAGAGCGACCTGGACAGTCCGACGACACCCAGCACCGCCTGCCAGCTCGACCTGTCGCGGATGCTGGTGGCCGAACTGGAGGCGATGGGCGCGGAGGACGTGGTGCTGACCGAATACGGCGCGGTGCTGGCGACGGTGCCGGGCAACGCGCCGGGGCCGACCATCGGCTTCCTCGGCCACGTCGACACCGCGCCGCAGTTCAACGCGACGGGCGTCAAGCCGCGGGTCATCCGGGGCTACAACGGCGGAGAGATCACCTATCCCGACGATCCCGCGCTGGTGCTCTCGCCGGAGGTGGACAGCTACCTCGGCAAGAAGGTGGGCGAGGACATCGTCTGCGCCTCGGGCCTGACGCTTCTGGGGGCGGACGACAAGGCGGGCGTCGCCATCGTCATGTCGGCCGCGCAATACCTGCTGGAACACCCGGAGGTGCCGCGCCCGACGCTGCGGCTGGCCTTTACCCCGGACGAGGAAATCGGGCGGGGCGTGCATGGCGAACTGCCGACCGACCTGGCGGTGGACTTCGCCTATACGTTCGACGGCGGTGTCGAGGGCGAGATCGTCTACGAAAGCTTTTCGGCCGACCAGGCGGACGTGGTGGTGAAGGGCGTGTCGATTCACCCGGGCTATGCCACCGGGCAGATGGTGAACGCCGCCTACCTTGCCGCGAAGATCGTGCAGGCGCTGCCGCTGTCCACCATGACGCCCGAAACGACCTCGGGCCGGGAGGGGTTCCTGCATGTGACGAACATGGAGGGCGGGTCCTCGGAGATGCACATCCGGCTGATCCTGCGCGACTTCGAGCGCGAGGGGCTGGCGGCCAAGGGCGATCTGCTGCGGCAGGTCTGCGCCGCCGTTCAGGCCGGGGAACCGCGGGCGAAGATCGAGGTGGAGATCACGCCGACCTACCGCAACATGCGCTACTGGCTTGAGGACGACATGACCCCGGTCGAGCTTGCGCGCGAGGCCTGCCGCGGCATCGGGATCGAACCGTTCAGCCAGCCGATCCGCGGCGGCACGGACGGATCGCGCCTGACGGAGATGGGCGTGCCGACACCGAACCTGTTCACCGGCATGCGGCAGATCCACGGGCCCTTGGAGTGGGTGTCCGTGCAGGACATGGGCAAGGCGGCGCAACTGATGCTGGGCATCGTCGGGTTGGCCGTTCAGAAGGACGCCTGAAAACCGAAAAAGCGCCGTCAGATGACGGCGCTTTCCCCGGTTCGTGCCCTGAACGACCGTTTCAGTGCAGCAGGCGCCCCATGGCACCGGCCACGTCGGCCATCCGGGCGGAGAAGCCCCATTCGTTGTCGTACCATGCCATGACCCGCACCATCCGCTTGCCCACGACCTTGGTCTGGTCGGGCGCGAAGATGGAGGAATGCGTGGTGTGGTTGAAGTCGATGGAGACCTTGGGCTCCGGATCGTAGGCCAGCACCGCGCCCATGCGGCCCGCGGCGGCTTCGGCCACGACCTCGTTCACGTCGGCCAGCGTTACGTCGCGCGAGGCGTAGAAGGTCAGGTCCACAGCCGAGACGTTCGGCGTGGGCACGCGCACCGCCGAGCCATCGAGCTTGCCCTTCATGTTGGGCAGCACCTCGCCCAGGGCCTTCGCGGCGCCGGTCGAGGTCGGGATCATCGCCATGGCGGCGGCCCGTGCACGATACAGGTCCTTGTGGCGACGATCGAGCGTCGGCTGGTCGCCGGTGTAGCTGTGGATCGTCGTCATGATGCCGCTTTCGATGCCGATCCCCTCGTCCAGCACCTTCACCAGCGGCGCGAGGCAGTTGGTGGTGCAGGACCCGTTGGAGATCATCACGTCGCCCTTCACCAGGTCGCGGTGATTAACGCCGTAGACCACGGTGCGCTGCACGTTCTTGGCGGGCGCCGAGATCAGCACCGACTTCGCGCCGCGGGCGAGGTGGGCGTTGGCCTTGTCGCCGTCGTTGAACTGGCCGGTGCATTCCAGCACCACGTCGCAGCCGCCCCAGTCGAGCTCCTCGAGGTCGTAGGAGGACATCACGTCGATCGGGCCGCGCCCGAGGTCGATGGCGTTTTCCCGGACCTTCACCTCGCCGGCGAAACGGCCGTGCACGCTGTCGTACCGCAGAAGGTGCGCGTGGGTTTCGATCGGGCCGGGGGCGTTGATCTTGACCACCTGGACATCGTTGCGCGCGGATTCGGCGATGTGCGCAAGCGTGCAGCGACCGATGCGGCCGAAGCCGTTGATGCCGACGGTGACGGTCATGGACTACTCCTGAAAAAGCCAGTGTTGTGGCTCGTATACGAAGGGATGCCGACTCGGGAAAGGTTGAAATACCTTTTCTGTCAGTATGTTAGCGATAAAGTTGCCCGGTGGCGCTAACGCTTGCCGCTTGTTTGCGTTAACGATCTGAAAGCGCTGTGAACGGAGGCGGGAATGGAACGAACAGAGGCCTTGGCGACCCTTGTGGGGCGGCTCCTGATCGCGGCGCTGTTCCTCGGCGGCGCGGTGCAGAAGGCCATGGACCCGACGCAGGTGACCGAGATGCTGCGCGGCTGGGGGCTGCCCGCCGGGCTGGTCTGGGTGGCGCTGGTCTACAACGCGCTTGCGGCGCTGGCGCTGATCGCCGGGGTGGGCGCGCGGCTGGCGGCGCTGTCGCTGGCGGGGTATTGCGGGCTGACCTCGTTCTTTCACCTGATCCCGGACGACCCCTGGCAGATGACGATCTTCGTGAAGAACTGGGCGATTGCGGGCGGCTGCCTGATCCTCGCCGTGCACGGGCCGGGCCGCTGGTCCTTGCGAAATCGCACAACCGGGTTAGCTTCTGAGCGGCGCAGATATGGGACGGATGAATGAGCGGACTTCTTGCACTCCTCGACGACGTGGCGGCCATCGCCAAGGTGGCGGCAGCGTCGATCGACGACATCGGTGCGGCGGCCATGCGCGCCGGGTCGAAGACGGCCGGCGTGGTGATCGACGATGCCGCGGTGACGCCGAAATACGTGCACGGGTTCGAACCGGCGCGCGAACTTCCGATCATCTGGCGGATTGCACGCGGATCGGTGATCAACAAGCTGGTGTTCCTGATGCCCGCGGCGCTGCTGATGTCGGTCTTCGCGCCATGGCTGGTCTGGCCGCTGCTGATCCTCGGCGGCTGTTACCTCAGTTTCGAGGGGGCCGAGAAGATCGTCCACGTGTTGATGCCACATGACGAGCATTCCGGCGGGCCGGACGGCAGTCATGACGTGCAGGACCCCACGCACCTCGAAGAGGCGAAGGTGAAGGGCGCGATCAAGACCGACTTCATCCTGTCGGCGGAGATCATGGTGATCCTGCTCTCCAACCTCGACCTGCCGAATTTCTGGATGCAGGCCGGCGCGCTGGCGATGGCGGCCGTGGTCATCACGGCGGCGGTCTATGGCGCTGTGGCGGTGATCGTGAAGATGGACGACGTGGGCCTCTGGCTGTCGCAGAACGCCAACCTCGGCATGACGCGGGCGCTGGGGCGCGGGATCGTGCGCTTCATGCCGTGGCTCCTGAAGGCGCTGACCATCGTCGGCACCGCCGCGATGCTGTGGGTCGGCGGGTCGATCATCGTGCATTCGCTGGCCGAGATGGGCTGGCACCTGCCGGAAGAGACGATCCACCACTGGGCGGTGGCCGTGGGCAAGGGCAACGCGGCGCTCGAATGGGCGGTGACCGCGGGGGTCGATCTGGTGCTGGGGTTCCTGGTCGGACTGGTTCTGATCCCCATCGGCACGAAGATCGTCGCGCCCATCTATGGCAGCCTCTTTGGCGGCAAGGCGGAGGCGCACTGAGCGCAGCAACCGGACTTTCAGGCATCGTTTCGGTCGTTCAAAGCAAAAAGGCGCGCCCCGGGGCGCGCCTTATGCATCGAAACGGGTGTGCGCCGCTTACTGCGCGTATTCCTGTGCCGCGTCGAAGGCGGCGGTGAAACCGGCCAGCGACATGTCGACGGTCACCTTCTGGTCGGGCGCCAGCGCCGGAACGATGGTCACCTGCGCCTTGGCACCGGCCTTGAAACGGGCGATGTCCTCGGCGGTGAAGCCGACGCGCGCGTAGCAGCCGATCTGGGCGCAGAAGGAGAAGTCGTACTGCCGTGCGGAGCCGCCGTCGACGGTCACGGTCAGCTTCTGGGTCAGCAGGGTTTCGAGCGGCACGATGAAGGTGCCCCCGGCCACGGCCTGGCCGCCGTTCTCGAGCCGGAAGATGCTGACCTCTGCCACGCTGGCGCCTTGGCCGTCGGTCAGAAGCTGGTACATCTGGCAGATCTCGTTCTCGCGCTGCGGGACCTTGATGCACTGCATCGCCCAGTCGGAGAAGGTTTCCTTGATGTAGGGCTGCGGTTGTTGCTGTTGCTGCCCGGCGGTGGCGGCGTCACCGGTGCCGAGGTCGAGATCGCCGCCGACGGCGGGGGCGGAGGGTTGTTCCTGATCCGTTTCCGCGGCCGGTGCTTCGGCGGCAGGCGCTTCGTCGGGACCGGCGGTGTCGGTGGTCTGCGCATAGGCAGGAGCAGCCGCGAGCGCCGCGATCAGGGACAGGAGAAGAGCCGGGTTTTTCATGGAATTCCTCTGGAAATCGAACATAGCTGGGGTTCGCTTAACACGAGCCGGAGACAGTGTCAGGGAGGAATTCCAGCCTTGTGATGGCAGATGAGCGATTTGCTGCAGGCTGCCGTCGCGGGGTGATCCGGGCCGTGGACAAAGGAAAGGGGCCAGACGGCCCCTTTCCATTTCACTCCCTGTCGGACCGGCCGACTTTGTCATTGGTCAGGACGCTACGAAAAGGAAACGCCGCGGTCAACAGGGTTTTAAGTGTATTTTCGTTCTCCCTGCGCGGGGCGGTGAAGGGATACCGTTCGCGCACAAGCGGGCCGCGGCGAACGGTGGAAAACCCGGCCTTCGGCGCCGAAAAAAGCCGCGCCCGAAGGCGCGGCCAGTCTGACAGGGAGGAAGTCTGCCCAGGGCAGGAGAGGACATGACGCCCCGGACCGAGAATGACTATGGCATTGATTAGTTAAGGATGTATGGTCAGCCGCGCGGAAAAGGGAAGAACACATGGCGACTGATCTGTTTGTTGGCGGCGGCGGCCCGGATTACGGCGAGAAGCAGCATCTGGCACTTGGCTATGCCAACCGTCACGGGCTGATCGCGGGCGCCACGGGAACGGGCAAGACGGTCACCCTGCAGATCCTCGCGGAGGGGTTCTCCAACGCCGGCGTGCCGGTCTTCATGGCCGACGTGAAGGGCGACCTGTCGGGCATGGCGAAGGCCGGAAGCGAGGCCTCGAAGCTGCATGGTGCGTTCACCGAGCGGGCGGCGAAGATCGGGTTCGAGGACTACATCTACCAGGATTTCCCGGTGTGCTTCTGGGATCTCTTCGGCGGTCAGGGGCATCCGGTGCGCACCACTGTGGCCGAGATGGGGCCGTTGCTGCTGGCGCGGCTGCTGGAACTGTCGGAGGCGCAGGAAGGCATCCTCAACATCGCGTTCCGGCTGGCGGACGAGGAGGGGATGCCGCTTCTCGATCTCGAGGACCTGCGTTCGATGCTGGTCTGGCTGGGCGAGAACCGCGCCAAGCTGTCGCTGCGCTACGGCAACATCTCGGTCGCGTCGATCGGCGCGATACAGCGGCGGCTTCTCGTGCTGGAGAACCAGGGCGGGACGGCCTTCTTCGGCGAACCGGCGCTGGACCTGAGGGACATGATGCGGGTGGACGGCGCCGGGCGCGGGCAGGTGAACGTGCTGGCGGCGGATGCGCTGATGGGTGCGCCGCGGCTATATGCGACCTTCCTGCTGTGGCTCCTGTCGGAGCTCTTCGAGGAACTGCCGGAGGTGGGCGACCCGGAGAAGCCGAAGTTCGTCTTCTTCTTCGACGAGGCGCACCTGCTGTTCGACGACGCCCCCAAGGCGCTGGTCGACAAGGTGGAGCAGGTGGCGCGGCTGATCCGGTCGAAGGGCGTGGGGGTCTATTTCGTCACCCAGTCGCCGGACGACATTCCGGAAGACATCCTGGGCCAGTTGGGCAACCGCGTGCAGCACGCGCTGAGGGCCTTCACCGCGCGCGACCAGAAGGCGCTGCGGCTGGCGGCGGAGACCTATCGCGAGAACCCAGCCTTCGACATCGAGACGGCGATCCGCGAGGTCGGCGTGGGCGAGGCGGTGACCTCCTTCCTGCAGAAGAAGGGCGTGCCCGGGATGGCGGAGCGGACGCTGATCCGGCCGCCGTCCTCGCAGCTTGGCCCGATCACGCCCGCCGAGCGCGGCGGGGTGATCGGTGCCTCCGACCTTCGGGGCAAGTACGAGACGCGGGTCGACCGCCGCTCGGCCCACGAGATGCTGCGGGAGCGGGCGGAGGCCGCCGCGACGGCGGCGGAGGCCGCGGAGCGGGAGGAAGAGGAGATGGCGGCGCAGGAGCGGGAGTATCGCTCCGCCCGGCGGTACACCGGGACGCGCGTGACCCGCTCGACCTCCGGCGCGTCCACCCGGCGCGACCGGGAGAGCCCGAGTTTCGGCGAGGCCATGGGCAAGATGGTCATGAAGGAGCTGACCGGCACCACGGGGCGGCGGATCGTGCGGGGTGTGCTGGGCGGGTTGTTCAAGGCGCGCTGAGGGGGCGACGATTTTTCGTCGAAAAATCGTCCGTGCCCGTCGGGTGGACAGGTCCGGCGTGTCGTGAACGGGTGGGGCGGGGAAGATTTTTCGTCGAAAAATCTTGGCCCCCCTCAGGCCGTGGCGCGGCGGGTGGCGCGGCCCAGCACCGGCGCCAGGGCTGCGATCATCAGGGCGACGCAGCCGACCATGAGGAAGGACGCCCGGAGCGACGTGGCCTCGGCCACGAAGCCGATGGTCGGCGGCCCCATGAGCATCGCGCCGTAGCCCAGCGTCGCGACGGAGGCGATGGCCTGTCCGGGCGGCACCTCCGGGTCGGCGGCGGCGCGGCTGAAGGCCAGCGGGATCACCGCGGCGTAGCCCAGGCCCATCAGCACGAAGCCGGCGAGCGCCGTTGGCAGCGTGGCGAAGGCGGTGGCCAGCAGGTAGCCCGCGGCGGCGGTCAGCCCGCTGAAGCGGGCCACGGTGACCGCGCCGAAGCGGGTGATCAGCCGGTCGACGTTCAGCCGCATCGCCACCATGGTGACGGAAAAGACCGCGTATCCCAGCGCCGCCTGCGAGGGCGTGGCCTGGATCACGTCGGCGAGGAAGACCGCGCTCCAGTCCGCGGCGGCGCCTTCGCCCAGGCCCGCGCCCATGGCGATCAGCCCGACCAGCACCAGTGCACCGCGGGGCAGGGCAAAGACCGGGCCCTTGGCCTGCGGTGCGGTCCGGGCCGAGGTCCAGCGGGTGTGCATCAGCGGGCCGAAGATCACCAGCGCGACAAGGGCCGTCACGGCGAAATGTGCGTCGATGGGCAGCGCCTGGCGGGAGGCCAGCCAGCCGCCCGCGGCGCCGAGGCCAGCGCCAAGGCTCCACATCGCGTGAAAGGAGGACATGATGGACCGGCCGGAGTGGCGCTCCACCTCGGCGGCCCAGCTGTTCATCGTCACGTCCATGGCGCCGTGGCCCACCCCGAAGAGGAAAAGCGCCATGGCCAGCACGGTGGTGTCGGGGGCAAGCCCGATGGCGACGATGGAGACGAGGTAGACGCCCGCCAGTACCTTGGTCACCGGGAAGGCGCCGAGCCGGTCGGCCAGCCGTCCGGCCAGCGGGAAGGACACGAGCGCGCCGATTCCCATGACCAGCAGAAGGAGGCCCAGCGTGCCTTCGGACAGGTCGAAGCGGTCGACCACGGCGGGCACGCGCGAGGCCCATGCGCCCAGCAGGATGCCGTTCAGGGCGAAGGCCGCGCTGACGGCGAGGCGGGGCGAGGGGAAGGTTTTAGACATGGCGGATCTCCAGCCCGGATGCGGCAAGCGGGGCGGTCAGGTCGGTTGTGGCATCGGTGATCAGAAGGTCGAGGGCGGTGCAAGGGGCGACGCGGTGGCGCGCCCGCAAACCCAGCTTTGCGGCGCCGGTCAGCACCACGGCGCGGTGTGCGGAGGCAATCATCGCCCGCTTGACGTGCGCCTCGTCGGGATCGTCGGCGGAGAGGCCGAAGCCCGCGTCGAGCCCGCAGACCCCGATGAAGGCAAGGTCGGCGGCAATGCCGTCGAGCGCGATCGCCGTTTCATGGCCCACGGCGACGGCGCCGAAGCCCGAAAGACGTCCGCCCACGAGGTGCGTGGGGATGCCCGCGGCCAGCGTCGCCAGCGCCACGGCGGGCGCCGGGGTCACCACGAGGCAGTCGGGCAGGTGCGGGAGCCCCTGCGCCAGCGTCAGGACGGATGTGCCGCCGTCCATCATCAGCACCATACCGTTCTCGATCAGCGGCAGGGCGGTGGCGGCCAGCGCCGCCTGCTCTGCGCCGCTGTGGCCCAGCCGATCGAGCGTGTGGGCGGCGGGCCGGGTGACGGGCAGGGCGCCGCCGCGGATGCAGCGGGCGTGGCCCTGCGCCTCCAGCGCCTTCAGGTCGCGGCGGATGCTGTCGGTGGAGACGCCGAATTCCTCGGCCAGTGCGGCGAGGTTCAGAGGCAGACCGCGGTTGAGGCGCAGGCGCAGGGCGTCCTGCCGCGCCTCCGGGCTGTTGGGAAGGAAGGTCATGGCTGCGATTCCGTGTTTTGCGGAAAGTTGCAGCAAGTTGCGACGTTTTGCAATCTGGGTTTCGGGCGTTGGGCGGATCGGTGCCGCGGCGTCCCTGTGCAGGCCATGAGGGCCTGCCGTCAAGCCGGCCCGGCAACGGAAAACGCCCGGGGTCGCGGGGACCCCGGGCGCCTGTCAGCCTTGAGCAGGGAGGAGGTTACTCGGCCGACGCCAGTTCCTTCGGCAGGCGGAACGTCCAGACCATGCCACCCTGGTTGAGGTAGTTCACCTTCTTGGCGACCTCGCCGCCCCAGAGCGGAACCGCACCACCCCAGCCGGACACGACGGAGACGTACTGTTCGCCGTCCTGTTCCCAGGTGATCGGCTGGCCGACGATGCCGGAGCCGGTCTGGAAGGACCACAGCTCTTCGCCGGTCTCGTCGTCGAGCGCGAGGAACCTGCCCTCGGGCGTGCCGAAGAACACGAGGCCGCCGGCAGTGGTCATCACGCCACCCCAGAGCGGCGCGTCGTTCTTGTATTCCCAGACCCATTCGCCGGTGTCCGGGTCGATCGCCTTGAGGCTGCCGATGTGATCCTCGTAGTTCGGCTTGATGGTGAAGCCGGAGCCGAGGTAGGCGGCGCCCTTCTTGTAGGTGATCGGCTCGTTCCAGATGTCCATGCCCCATTCGTTCGAGGGCACGTAGAAGTTGCCGGTCTTCTGGCTGAAGGCCATGGGCATCCAGTTCTTGCCGCCGAGGAAGGACGGCGAGGAGAAGACGACTTCGCCCTTTGCGCCATCCGCGGCCGCGGCCGGGTTGCCCGGACGGTTGGCCTCGTTGAAGATCGGGCGGCCGTTCTCGTCGATGCCCTCGGCCCAGGTGATGTCCTTGACGAAGGGATTGGCCGAGACGAAACCGCCGTCTTCGGCGTTCAGCACGTAGAAGAAGCCGTTGCGGTCGGCGGTGGCGAGACGCTGGTTGCCCTCGCGGTCGTTGTAGGCGACCACCTCGTTCACGCCGTCATAGTCCCAGCCTTCGCGCGGCGTGGTCTGGAAGTGCCACTTGATGTCGCCGGTCGCCGGGTCGATGCCGATCCGCGAGGCGGCATAGAGGTTGTCGCCCGAACCGTCGTTCTTCTCGCCCGCGTCGCGCAGCCAGGAGTTCCAGGGCGCCGGGTTGCCCGCGCCGAAGATCAGCGTGTCGGTGCGTGCGTCGTACGACCCGCCAAGCCAGGTCGCGCCGCCGCCGGTCTTCCACATGTCGCCCGGCCAAGTCGCGTTCAGCGTGCCGGTCATGGTGGATTCCTGGCCGTTGAGCGTGCCCATGTGGCCTTCGATAACCGGGCGGGTCCAGACGAGCTCGCCGGTGTCGACGTTGCGCGCCTGCACTTCGCCGACGATGCCGAATTCGCCGCCGGAGTTGCCGGTCACCACGAGGTCGCCCACGATCAGCGGGGCGGCGGTGTAGGAGTAGCCGGCCTTGTAGTCGGCGATCTTCTTGTTCCAGACCACGTCGCCGGTCTTGGCGTCGAGCGCCACGAGACGGGCGTCGAGCGTCCCGAAGATCACCTTGTCGCCGTGCATCGCCGCACCGCGGTTGATGACGTCGCAGCAGGGCAGGATGCCTTCGGGCAGACGTGCGTCGTACTGCCAGAGCTCCTTGCCGGTTTCGAGGTCGATGGCATACATCCGGGAGTAGGAGCCGGTGATGTACATCACGCCGTCATAGACCAGCGGCTGGGTTTCCTGCCCGCGCTGCTTTTCACCGCCGAGGCTGAACGCCCATGCGGGTACGAGGTTCTTGACGTTATCCTTGTTGAGGGTGTCCAGCGGCGAATAGCGCTGCAGGTCCCGGCCCATGCCATTGGTGACAACCTGGTTGGTCATCGTCTGGTCGTTGGCCAGCATGTCTTCGGTCACCTCGGCCTGCGCACCGATGGCGAGCAGGGACAGGGTGACGGCGGCGACGAACTTGTTCATCAGTCTCCTCCCATGAACGGTTTAGATGGTCGTTCCCCCGGCGCCTGGCGGGTGGCCTCTGCGCCGTCTGGATCGAAGTATAGAAATCGGAGTCCGGGCCGATAGACGGCCAAAGTCGTACGACCATCGGCGTCTTGACAGGCGGGCCGCGGCGGTCTCCGGAATCGCCGCGGCCCTTGTCCCGGTGCTGTGGCCGGGCGCGGTCACTCGCCGTCGATGGCGGTGTTGTCCTGCGGGCTGATCGAAGCGAGATAGGCGAGGATGAAGTCCTGCACGGTGCGGTCCTCGATGCCCACGTGGCGCATCTTGGTGCCGGGCATGAAGCCGTCGTTGTCCTCCATCCAGGCGCGCAGCGCGGCGGGCGTCCAGACGATGCCGGAGGCCTCGAGCGCAATGGAATAGTCGTAATCCTCGACACTTCCGGCGGCGCGGTGCAGCACGTTCTCGAGCGGCGGGCCGTAGGACGGGTCGGTGGCGTTGGGGGCGTGGCAGCGGCGGCATTCCGCGTCGAAGAGCGTCTTGCCCGCCGTGACCTTCACCTCCTCGAAGGTGTCGGCGCAGGCGGGGGCGGCTGCGAGCAGCAGGGCGAGGGCGGGTAGAATGCGGGCCATGTCGGTCTCCTTTGCACGGTTCGGAGACAGGGTAGGCCCGCGCCTGAGGGCTGGATTTGATGCACGTCAACCGGAAGGGGTGCGGCGTCTCGTGCTTTGGTCGTACGACCTTTTGCGCGCCGGGGCCGCGATCAGAAGGCGGGCGCGTATTTCCAGTCGTCGGCGTCCGGCGTGACCTCGGCCGGGTCGTAATCCGCCGCCGCCAGCCGCTGTGCCACGTCCAGTCCCTGCGCCGCGGCCATGTCGACCATTGCCCGGCCGCGCGCCTCGTCCCGCGCGACGCCATGCCCGCGGAGCAGGTCGAGCCCGTGGTTGAACTGGCCCACCGGGTCGCCGGCCTCGGCCGCGCGCCGGTCCCATTCGGCGGCCGCATCCGGGTTGTATTCGCCGCCGAGCCCGTTGTTGTCGAGCTGGCTCATCCAGGTCATCGCCCCGGTCCAGCCCTGGTTGGCGCAGTTCTCGAACAGCGCGCGCGCCGCCGCGTGTTTGCCGGACTTCGTCAGCATGTAGCCCGAGGCACAGAGCACCATGCCCGTCTCGCCGCGCTCGGCACGCTCCAGCATGCTGCCCCATGTCATCTCGTCGGGGTTCAGCGTGCCGTATTCGTCTGCCAGCGCGGGCGTGGCAAGCAGGAGGGCAAGGGCGGTGGCGCGGATCATGTCTGGGTCTCCTCGAAGGGGTCAGGACTTGCGTCGGATCAACCCGCGCGCCGGGTCGTACCCCCAGAGCGCGAGCACGGTGAAGACGGCGGTGGCGACCAGCGTCCACAGGAGCGCCCATGGCGAAAAATCGACATGCAGCGCGAAGCGGATCAGTTCGACAGCGTGGGTGAAGGGGTTCAGGCGGCAGATCCAGTAGAGGATTTCCGAGGATTCCTGCATCTTCCAAAGGGGATAGAGCGCGGAGCTCAGGAAGAACATCGGGAAGATGACGAAGTTCATCACGCCCGCGAAGTTCTCGAGCTGCTTGATGAAGGACGAGAGCGCCAGCCCGAGCGATCCCAGCATCAGCCCGGCCAGCACGAGCGCCGGAAGGATGGTGACATAGCCCAGTGGCGGATGGTCGATCCCGAAGAGCGCGGCGATGGCCAGGAAGGCGTAACACTGCAGGATGCCGATGAAGGTCGCCCCGCAAAGCTTTGAAAACAGGAGATACCATCGCGGCAGGGGTGCGGTCAGCAAAAGCCGCATGGACCCCATCTCGCGGTCGTAGACAAGGCTCAGCGACGACTGCATCCCGTTGAACAGCAGGATCATCCCGCAAAGGCCGGGCACGATGTAGGTCTCGTAGGTGATATAGGTCTGGTAGGGCGGGATGATCGACAGCCCCAGCGCCGCGCGGAAGCCCGCGGCAAACACCAGAAGCCAGACGAGCGGACGCACGAGGGCGGCCAGGAACCGCTCCCTCTGGTGCACGAACCGCAGAAGCTCGCGCGCGGCGATGGCGCGGAAGGCGGGCCAGAGCGGGATGCGGGACGGAGCGCTCATGCCTCGACCCCGGTGGCGTTCAGGAACCAGTCCTTCAGCGACGCGCCAGCAGTCAGCTCGTCGGCCCGGCCGCGCGCGCGGATCTGGCCGCGGTGCAGTAGGATCACGTCGTCGGAAGGCCGCACCTCGTCGGTCAGATGGGTGGCCCAGAGCACGGTCAGCCCGTCCGCCGCCAGCTCATGCACGTGATCGGTGATGGCCGACCGCGCCTGCGCATCCAGCCCGACGGTGGGCTCGTCGCAGAGCAGCACGGCCGGATCGTGCACAAGCGCGCGGGCGATCTCCGTCCGCCGCCGGTGGCCGCCGTTCAGCGCGCGCACCCGCTCGCCCGCGCGCTCCAGCATCGAAAGCCGGTCGAGCGCCGCCGAGATCCGCCCGTCTGCGTCCTTGCCCGAAAGCCCGTGCAGCGCCGCGAAATACGCAAGGTTCTGCCGCACCGTCAGGTCGAGGTCGAGCGTCGGCTGCTGGAACACCACGCCCATCTTGGCCAGTGCCGCGCGCGGGGCCGCCGCCATGTCGTGCCCCGCGACGGAGATCCGCCCGGTCGAGGAGGTGAAGAGCCGGGTCATCAGCGCGAAGAGCGTCGACTTGCCCGCGCCGTTCGGGCCGAGGAGGGCGGTGAACCGCCCCGGTTCGGCCGAAAAGCTCACGGCGTCGAGCGCCTGTTTCGCACCGTAGGAGAAGGAAAGATCGGAAACGGTCAACATGATGGGCAGAATGATAGCGTCATGCACCGGGTTGCAAGCGCGACCCTCGTATCACCCCGACGCCCCCCCGCCTTCATCTTGGCAAAAATACCTCGGGGGAGCGCCGAAGGCGCGGGGGCAGCGCCCCCTCCGCCCCGTCCGTCTGCCGCACCGGCCAGTCTGGCAGCAATCGCGGGCGCGGGCAGCGCCCGCGCCGGGGCGGCGGGCGGACGCCCGGCGCAACCCTCCGCCGCAGGGTTCATTCCGTGGGCCGGAAGGCCGCGCCCCAGGGGAAGCGGCCCACCTTGATGGTCTTCAATGCCTTGCGCTCTGCCACGTCGACCACTGTCACGTCGCCCGAGACGCCGTTGGTGGTGAACAGCAGCGACTTGTCCGCGTTGAACGCCATGTGCCAAACCCGGCGGCCGACGAGGATATAGTCCTCGACCTCGTAGGTCTCGGCGTTCACCACGGCGAGGTGGTTCGACGGTCCCAGCGCCACGAAGGCGTGGCTGTCGTCGGCGGTCAGCTCGAAGCCCACGGGCTGGACCTTGTCGGGGTGCACACCCTTGATCTCGAAGCCGAACTTGGCCTTCTCGGTCTGCGTCGCCACGTCGAAGACCGACACGGTGCCGCCGATCTCGGCGCTGACCCAGAGCTCGGTCCCGTCCTTGACGAATTCCGCGTGCCGCGGCCGGGAATCGACCAGTGTGTTGGCAAAGAGTTCCTGCGTCTCCGTGTCGATCCAGTGCGCCATGTTCGTCGTCTCGGAGGTGGTGATGGCGATCTTGCCGTCGGGCGAGACGGCCATGCCCTCGGGCTCGATGCCGACGTTGATCTGCGCCACGACGGTGCGGGTTTCGGTATCGACGACCGTGGTGATCGCGTCGTCCTCGTTGGCGATGTAGAGGTGGCGGTTGTCGGTGTGCAGGACGAACTGTTCCGGGTCCTCGCCCGAGGGCAGGTCGTGCAGGATCTCGCCCGAGACCGGGTCCATGACCTGCACCGCGTCGCTGTCGGAGGCGCAGATGTAGACCACGGAATAGTCGTGGCTGAAGGTGATGCCGCGCGGGCGCTCTCCGGTCGGGATTGTGCGGGTGACTTCCATCGTCCCGATATCGATCACCGACACGGTGTTGTCCTTCTCGTTCGTCACCCAGATCTCGTCCGCCGTGGCGGCGTGGGACAGCAGGAGGGCTGCGAGGAGCGGTGTGTATTTCATGGTCGTGTCCTTGCGGTGTCTGCGGGGGCCGGGTGCCCTTGCCGGTGGCGTGCGCCCCGGCGGGGGCGTGGCATTTCAGGTATTTGGGCCAAGATGAAGGTCAGGGTCCGGGCCGGGATGGCGAGTGTGTCGCGGCGGGTCAGCCGGCGAAGGCGGTGCAGCCGCTTTCGGGGGCGTCGAGGCCCAGCGTGTCGAGTTCCGAGACCGGGTGCAGGAACCCTTCGAGCGGGGCGTCGGCGACCAGTGCGCCGCGGTGGGTGAGCGGGATGGACTGGCGCAGCTGGCCGTTCCACGGCCGGAAGGTCAGCGGTCGGCCCTTGAAGCCGCCGAGTTCGAAGGCGCCGCCCAGCATGTAGGCCCTGAGGTCCGGCGCGGCGGTGGCGCCGGAGCGGGTGACCGCCTCGCCGATGGCGCGTACCGCGGCCCAGGCGGCGTAGTCGCGGGGCAGCATCTCGCGCCCCGCGGCCTTGGTGAAACGCGACTGGAGCTGGGCCGCGCCCCATTGCTCGACCGCAGGCGACCAGGCGGCGGGCATCAGCCCCTCGCTGCCCGCGACCGGGCGCGGCATCCAGGTGTTGTAGGGGATGTAGCGGGCGAAATCGTTGGTCTCGTCCGCGGCGATCAGGACGTCGTACTTGCCCAGTTGCTGGGTCAGCAGCGGCACCTCGGCGGCGGCGCTGCGGCGCAGGTCGGCGTCGAAGGTCCATTCGGCGGTGCGGCGGATCGAGAGGCCGAACTTCTCTGCCGAGGCGCGATAGCTTTCGGCCAGCGCCTTGTCGCCGGGTTTCGGGCCCTCGATCATCACCAGCGCGGTCCAGCGGCGCATCACGAAGAACTGCATGAGTGCGTCGGTCAGCATGGCGCGCGAGGGCAGGGCGTGCAGCACGTTGGCGCGGCAGTCGGCCCCGCGCAGCGCGGTTTCGGGCGCGGCGGTGTTGAAGAGGAGCGCGCCCGCGGTGTCGGGCATGTCGGCGGCCTGCAGGAGCGTGTCGGCGGGGGCGTCGATCACGAGGAGGTCGGTCTCGGCCAGAGCCGCCTCCACCGCGCCGGCGAAGTCGCCGTCCGGCGCCACCGAATGTTCGGTCAGCGTCCAGGTCTGGCCCATGAAGGTGCCGGTGGTGGCGTTGTCGGCGATCCCCAGCCGCGCGCCTGCGATGCCGAGGTCGTCGGGCACGGGGTCGAGGTTCGACAGGGTCGGGGGCAGCTCGACCTCCTGCCGGAGCCATGCCACGCGGATCTCTGCCGCCCAGATCGGGCTTGCCGACAGCAGCACGGCTGCCGCCGCCGCTAGGATCGTGCGCATCCTGTCCTCCCTCAGCCGCTCACCGGGAAAGGATCGGGGTTGCGGGCCGCGCCCTCAATACGACCAAGGTCTTGCGGGGCGGCCCGTCGCGCCACGAAAGTCCAATGGTGCGGCGGCGCGGCGCTGGCTTATCACCATCGGCAGACGCGATGAGATCACCCCGGACGGGAGGAGGAAACGATGAAGACCTTTGCGATGACGGCCCTTGTGAGTGTGCTGCCGGTTCTGGCCCTGGCCCATGGCGACGTGGCGCCGCAGGCGGTGGACACCACCGGCCTGCCGGAGGTCGGCGAGGAGTGGCTGACCGAGAACCCCTACCGTGCGGAGGCCGCGGGCGAGGAAGTCTGGGACAAGGCGGTGAAGATCGGCGCCTCCGGCTACAACCAGAACTGCGCGCGCTGCCACGGGCTCGAGGTGATCTCGGGCGGGCTGGCGCCGGACCTGCGGTTCCTGGAGGCGGAGGAATACGGCGATGAGTGGTTCATCGAGCGCTTCCGCCACGGTTATACCCAGAACGGCACCACCAAGATGCCGGCCTTCGGCGAGCTCCTGGGGCAGGAGGCGGCATGGGCGATCCGCACCTACGTGGAGACCCGCCCCGACGACGATTCCATGGCCGGGGTGGCCGACGAGCTGAAGGGCCTGCGCGACCAGCTCGACGCGCTGTCGACCGGATCTGGCGATGCGGACGGCGAGGCGATCAAGGCGGAGCTGACCGAGATCGCCGCCGGGATCGAAACCATGTCCGGCGCGCCGGTGGCCGACAGTGCCGCCAGCCGGGCGGCGGCCTTCATCGACGGGACCGAGGAAGGCTACCGCCACGCGGCAGAGGCCTTGACCATCGGGCTGTCGGCTGCACACTGAGCGCGAACGGCCTTCGGGGAGGAGTGGCATGGTTCGACATGCGGGTGTTCTGAACACCGTCGGCAGGGGGCTGCGCGCCCTTCTGCCCGCCCTGGTGCCGGGTATGGTGGCCGGCGCGCTGCTGGCCGCCGGCACCACCGTGGCCCGCGCCGCCGATCCCTGCGCCGACTACGTGCCGCAGCCCAAGCCGCAGAACGCAGGCCGCGACATCGTCGGCCAGGACCTCGACACGATCCGCGAGCGGGGCTCGATGACCTTCGCGGTCTACGAGGATCATGCGCCCTATTCCTGGGAAGAGAAGGGCGAGGCGAAGGGCATCGACGTCGACGTTGCAAAGCTGGTGGCGGAGTTCATCGGCGTGACGCCGGTGATCCGCTTTGTCGCCGCCGGAGAGAACCTCGACGCCGATCTGCGGCACAACGTCTGGCAGGGCGGCATCGTCGGCGGGGCGGTGTCGAACGTGATGATGCGCGTGCCCTACGACTCGGCCTTCCGCTGCCGGGTGGAGCAGGTGGTCTTTCCCGGCCAGTACCAGGAGGAACACATCGCCATTGCCTACCGCGCGGCGGAGTATCCCGACGGCGGGCCGGTCCCGGCCTACTTCCGCTTCGACACGGTCGCGGTGGAGAACGATTCGATCTCGGACTTCTACCTGACGAGTTTCGCGGGTGGCCAGACGGCGGCAGGCGTGCGACGGTATCCCACGATGGAGGCGGCGATGGCGGCGCTGAACGCGGGGGAGACTATGGCGGCGATGGGGCCGCTGGCCCAGCTCGAGTTTTTCCGGGGCGAGGGCGTGGCGATCCACGAGCCGCCGCTGGCGGGGCTGGCGAAGTCGCACTGGCCGATCGGAACGGCGGTGCATTTCGCGTGGCGGCCGCTGGGATACGAAGTCGAGGATGCGATCTCTGCGGCGATGGCCGACGGCCGGATCGCGGGGATCTTCGAAAGATACGGACTGACGCACAATCCACCGGAATGGTGATGTTATCAATTGGTCTAATATGCCCGACGGGCGCTGCGCGCCTAGGCTGGCGCCGGAGAGAGAGGACAAACCCATGCAAATGAGCGATTCCCGTACGATCAAGGCCCCCCGCGAGGTGGTCTGGGAAGCGATCCTGAACCCCGAGGTGCTGAAGGCCTGCGTGCCCGGCTGCACCGAGATGTCCGGCTCTGCCGAGGAGGGGTTCGAGGCGACCGTCGTCCAGAAGGTCGGGCCCGTGAAGGCGACCTTCAAGGGACAGGTGAACCTCGAGGACATGGATGCGCCGAACACCGTCAAGCTGGTGGGCGAAGGCAAGGGCGGTGCAGCGGGTTTTGCCAAGGGCAGCGCCGTGGTGAGGCTGGAAGAGGCCGAGGACGGCACGCTTCTGACCTACGACGTGGACGCCAGCGTCGGCGGCAAGCTCGCGCAGCTGGGCAGCCGGATCATCGACGGTTTCGCCAAGAAGATGGCCGACCAGTTCTTCTCCAACTTCCAGGAGGCGGTCGAAGGCCCCTCCGATCCCGACGCCGCGCCCGAGACGGAGGCCGACGACGGCAAGAAGAAGGGCTGGTTCAAGCGGATGGTGTCCAACTGATCCGCCGATCAAATCCGCACTCCGGGGTGGGTGCATTCTGTGACAAACGATTTTCCAGGGAGGGAAACGATGGTTGAAGTGACGATGAAGGTGAACGGCAAGTCCGTCACCAAGTCGGTCAAGGGCAACACGCTCATGACGGAGTTCCTGCGTGAGGAGCTGCGCCTGACCGGGACCCACGTGGGCTGCGACACCTCGCAATGCGGCGCCTGCACGATCCACGTCAACGGGCTGCAGGTGAAGGCCTGCACCATGTTCGCCGCCGAAGCCGACGGCGCCGAGGTCGGCACGATCGAGGGGCAGGCGGCCCCGGACGGCACGCTGAACACGATCCAGCAGGCGTTCCAGGACTACCACGGGCTGCAGTGCGGTTTCTGCACGCCGGGCATGGTGATGGCAGCGGCGGCGCTGCTGAAGGACAACCCGAAGCCGACCGAGGCCGAGGTGCGTCACCACCTCGAGGGCAACATCTGCCGCTGCACCGGCTACCACAACATCGTCCGCGCCATCCTGGCGGCTTCCGGGCAGGACGTGCCCGCGGTCGCTGCGGAATAAGCCATTTGAGCCGGGGCGGAGACCTTCCGCCCTTCACAAAGTCCGACAGTTTGTAGGGCGGAGATTCTCCGCCCCCCCTTCAGGGAGGAAGAAATGCCGAAGGATCATGGCATCGGCGCAAGCCAGAAGCGGCGCGAGGACGTGCGCTTCCTGACCGGAGCCGGTCAGTACACCGACGATATCAACGTCTACAACCAGGCGTATGTCTATTTCCTGCGTTCCGACGTGGCCCACGGAAAGATCAACTCGATCAACACCGAGGCCGCAGCGGGCATGCCCGGCGTCGTCCGCATCTTTACCGGGGCCGACTTCGAGGGCGTGGGCGGTCTGCCCTGCGGCTGGCAGGTGACCGACAAGCACGGCGAAGTGATGAAGGAGCCGCCGCACCCGGTGCTGGCACAGGGCAAGGTCCGTCACGTCGGTGACCCGATCGCCGCGGTCGTGGCCGACACGCTGGAGGAGGCGCGCACGGCCGCCGAGGCCATCGAGCTCGACATCGAGGAACTGCCTGCCGTGGTGAACATGGCGGCCGCGCTCGAGTCCGGTTCCGCCAAGGTGCACGACGAGCTGTCGGACAACCTCTGCTACGACTGGCAGTTCGGGTCCGACCCGGCAGAGACGCAGGCGGCCTTCGACAGCGCCGCGCATGTGACGACGCTGGAGCTGACCAACAACCGCCTCGTCGCCAACCCGATGGAGCCGCGCGTGGCCGTGGGCGAGTACAACCGCGCCAACGACGAATCCACGCTCTACACCACCTCGCAGAACCCGCACGTGATCCGCCTGCTTATGGGCGCCTTCGTCCTCGGCATCCCGGAGCACAAGCTGCGCGTCGTGGCGCCCGACGTGGGCGGCGGCTTCGGCACGAAGATCTTCCACTACGCCGAAGAGGCCTTTGTCACCTTCGCCTCGCGGCAGCTGAACCGCGCGGTGAAGTGGACCTCCTCGCGCTCCGAGGCGTTCATGTCCGACGCCCATGGCCGCGACCACGTCACGACCATCGAACTGGCGCTGGATGCGGACAACAACTTCACCGCCGTGCGCACCAACACGATGGCCAACATGGGCGCGTATCTGTCGACCTTCTCGTCGTCGGTCCCGACCTGGCTGCACGGCACGCTGATGGCGGGCAACTACAAGACGCCGCACGTGCTGGTGAACGTGAAGGCGGTCTTCACGAACACCGTGCCGGTCGACGCCTACCGCGGCGCGGGCCGCCCGGAGGCGACCTACCAGCTCGAGCGGATCATCGACAAGGCCGCGCGCGAGCTGGGCGTCGATCCCATCGCGCTCCGCCGTCAGAACTTCATCACCGAGTTCCCGTACCAGACGCCGGTGGCCGTGGTCTATGACACCGGCGACTACGTCGCGACGATGGACAAGATGGAAGAGCTGATGGACCTCGGCAACTTCGAGGCGCGCCGCAAGGAAAGCGAAGCGAAGGGCAAGCTGCGCGGCCTGGGCGTCAACTGCTTCATCGAGGCCTGCGGCATCGCGCCGTCGAACCTCGTGGGGCAGCTCGGCGCGCGTGCCGGTCTGTACGACGCCGCCACCGTGCGGGTGAACGCCACGGGCACCATCTCGGTGCTGGTGGGCGCGCACAGCCACGGGCAGGGACACGAGACCGCCTTCCCGCAGGTCGTGGCCGAGATGCTGGGCATCGACGAGAGCATGATCGACATCGTGCACGGCGACTCCGCCAAGATCCCGTTCGGCATGGGCACCTACGGCTCGCGCTCCATCGCGGTCTGCGGATCCGCCATGGTCCGCGCCACCGAGAAGATCATCAACAAGGCCAAGAAGATCGCCGCCCACCTGCTGGAGGCCGCCGAGGCGGACATCGAGCTGAAGGACGGTCAGTTCTCGGTCGCGGGCACCGACAAGTCGGTCGCCTGGGGGGATGTGACGCTCGCCGCCTACGTGCCGCACAACTACCCGCTCGAGGATATCGAGCCGGGTCTCGAGGAGACGGCCTTCTACGATCCGTCGAACTTCACCTATCCCGCGGGCGCCTATGCCTGCGAGGTGGAGGTCGATCCGGAGACCGGCCTGGTCACCATCGAGAAGTTCGTGTCCGCGGACGACTTCGGCAACGTCATCAACCCGATGATCGTCGAGGGACAGGTGCACGGCGGGATTGCGCAGGGCATCGGGCAGGCGCTGCTCGAGAACTGCGCCTACGACGAGAACGGCCAGCTGCTGAGCGCGTCCTACATGGACTACGCGATGCCGCGCGCCGACAACCTGCCGATGCTCGACAGTTACCTCGTGGACCACTCCTGCCAGACGCCCTGCACCCACAACCCGCTGGGCGTGAAGGGCTGCGGCGAGGCCGGGGCCATCGGCTCTCCGCCGACGGTGGTGAACGCGGTGATCGACGCGCTGCAGTCGGGTGGCCACAAGGTGGAGCACATCGACATGCCGGTGTCGCCGGGCCGCGTCTGGGCCGCGATCAACGGCTGAATGGAGAGCGCCGGGGGGCTGTCTGCCCCCCGGACCCCCCGAAGGTATTTTTGCCAAGATGAAGGTGGATGGCCTTCATGAGCGGCAGAGGAGGAAACAAGATGTATTCATTCGATATCGTTCGGCCGACGTCCGTGGCCGATGCCGTGTCGGCGCTGGGGCAGGAGGACGCACAGCCGCTGTCCGGCGGCCAGACGCTGATCCCGACCCTGAAGCAGCGGCTGGCGATGCCGTCCGTGCTGGTGAGCCTGTCGGCCATCGACGAGCTGAAGGGCGTGTCGTCGGACGGCGGCGTGCTGACCGTCGGCGGCGGCACCACCCATGCGACGGTGGCGGCAGAGGCCGGGGCCTATCCGGCGCTGGCGGCGCTGGCCGGCCAGATCGGTGATCCGGCGGTGCGCAACCGCGGCACCATCGGCGGGTCGCTCGCCAACAACGATCCCTCGGCCTGCTATCCGGCGGCGGCGCTGGGATCGGGGGCGACGATCGTCACCAACACCCGCGAAATCGCGGCGGACGACTATTTCCAGGGCATGTTCACCACGGCCCTCGATGAAGGCGAGCTCGTCACCGCGGTGAAGTTCCCGATCCCGGAGAAGGCGGCCTACATCAAGTTCCAGCAGCCCGCGTCGCGGTTCGCGCTGGTCGGCGTCTTCGTGTCCGAGGGCGCGGATGGGGTCCGGGTCGCCGTGACCGGGGCCTCAGAGGAAGGCGTGTTCCGCTGGAGCGAGGCGGAAGAGGCGCTTTCGGGTGACTTTTCCGCCAGCGCGGTCGAGGAGCTGTCGGCGCCGTCGGGCGACGGGATGATCTCTGACCTGCACGGCAGCGGTGCTTATCGTGCGAGCCTGGTGAAGACCCTGACGAAGCGGGCGGTGGCCAAGGCCAACGGCTGATCCTTTCGGGTTCGAGTTCTGGAAGCTCCCGGTCCTGCGGCCGGGAGTTTTCTTTTGCTATGCAGGTCAGAGGGTGCGGAGGTTGCCGTCCCTGTCCACCAGCGTGATTCGGAGGAGGTCGGCGTCGGTCCTGAGCTTTTCAAGGCGCGGGATGTCCATGAAGACCGCCGCGGTGGAGAGCGCATCGGCGGTCGTGGCATCGCGGGCCTCGATGCTGACGGTGGACCAGAGGGGGTCTTGCCCCTGTGGCCCGAGGATGTGTGCGTTGGCACCGAAGTGCAGGGCGCCGGGGCTGGAGGTGGCGCGGGCGGCGTTTTCTAGCGTCAGGTGACCCAGAGATCCGTGATCGGGATCTTCGAGAGAGAGCCGGAAGGGGCCGCCGATGGCCGCCTGTTCGCCGATGTCGATCAGAGCATGAGTGAAGCCGCGTTTGGCAAGGGACGCGCGGATCAGGTCGGTGCCGAAGCCTTGGGCGATGCCGTTGAGGGTGAGCTGCTGACCCGGGTCCAGACAGGTGCCCTGTGCCGTGCGGCGTACCCGGTGCCAGCCGAGGTGGGCGCGGGCCGGCGCGGGGTCGCGGCCATTTGCCAGGGCCTGCCAGAGCGGTTGCACTGTCGGATCGAAGATGCCGTCCGTCAGCGTATGCGCCCTGTCGCAGGCGTCCATCAGGGCATCGAAACGGACGCTGGGTGCAAGAAACCCGGCTTTGTTCAGGCGGGAGAGGGCCGAACTCGGGCGGTAAAGGCTGAAGAGGCTTTCGATCTCGTCGAGCTGTGCGGGGAGGTCGGCCAGGGCCGCCTGTGTCTCCGTGCGCGGGCCGGTCAGGGTGACGGAAACCTCGGCGCCGAGTGCGCGGCCTTGCCAGGTGGAGGCGAAGGCGTGGCGTGGCGCGCAGGCGAAGGCAGCGGCTAGGGTGAGGACGCGGCGGCGGCTGAGACGGGGCAGGGTCATTCGGCGGGCACCTCGTTGGGATGTCCGGTGACGCGTGGCGGGCGCTTGGTGGAACGGGCCCTCAGGATCAGCGGCACGCATTGTCGCGCATCGTCGTGGATCGTCACGCAGTCGAGGCACTGGAAACACTCGTCGTACTGGACGGCGCCGGTCTTGAGGATGGCGCCGTAATTGCACTTCACCGCGCAGAGCTGGCAGGGAGAGCCGCATTCGACCCGGCGGGGGATCCAGCGGCGCAGGCGCAGGGTGCCCCCAATCGCCATGAGCGCGCCAAGCGGGCATAGATAACGGCAGAACCCCTTGAAGGTGAAGAGTGCGAGGAACAGCCAGAAAGCGGCGTAGGCAACGTAATACCATTCGCGCAAGAAGAAGGTGGTGATGGCGGTCTTGAAGGGCTCGATCTCGGCTGCCTTGTCCATGTGGCCGGGGGCGATCACGGTCACGGCGACAAGCCCGGCAAGCGCCACGTATTTCAGTTTCTTCAGCCGCTGGTCCCATGTGCGCGACGGTTCCAGGCGCGGAAGATGCAGGAAACGCCCGATATGATGCGCGAACTCCTGCAATGCGCCGAAGGGGCAGAGCCAGCCGCAAAAGAGGCCGCGGCCCCATAGGAGAAATCCGAGGATCACCGCCCCCCAGATCATCAGTGAGAAGGGGTCGTAGAGCAGGAAGGCGAAATGCCGGGTGGAGAGCGCCGCCTGCAACGTGGCAAGCGGCGTCACGATGGAGAGCTGCCCCTGTCCCCACCAGCCGATGAACCCCGTGACGAAGGCGAGGATGGTCAGCCGGACGGGTGTGAAGACACGCAGCCCGGCGAGGCGGCTTTGCGCGAAGAACAGGACGGGCAGGAGGAGCGCCAGGAAAGCCGCCAGAACCATCAGGTCGTCGGCGCGGTTGCGGATCGCCTCTTCGAAGGGGGACAGGCGCCGCGTCTCGCCGGGACGGACGAAGAACCGCTCGTCGGTTGCGACCTGCGCCTCGATCGTAACGGAGCCGACCTGCGGCTGGAAAACGCCATGCTCGCGGATGGCCTGCACCGTGAAGGTCCACGGCGCGGCCGGGTCGAAGCCGAGCCGCCGGTCGGTGCGCAGGATCATCGCGGTGCCGTCGTGCAGCGCCTCGGGCACCTGATCGGACAGCTGGACGAAGAGGTCGGCGTCGCGCAAGGCCACGGGGAAGCCGTTCTGTTCCGCGCCCAGCCAGTCGGGCGCAGTGTTGCGGACGAAGTCGGGCGAGACTAGGCCGTGGCGCGCGGTCTCGACCACGAGGATCGGCTCGTCGAAGGTGGATATCTCGCGGAAGCGGTCGAGCTCGCGCAGCGTGCCCTCGGACAACAGCGCGCGGGCGATGGAGCGTGGCCCCAGATCGGCGATCCAGAGATCGAGGTAGGGCGCGTCGGGATCGGCGCTGGCTTCGGGATCGTCGTTGGCCCAGAGCGTGCCCTCGAACAATGCCTCGATTTCCCCGTTGTTCAGGGTTTTGTGCGTCAGAAGCCCGTTTTCGTTCAGCGAGTCCCAGGTCAGGTCCTCGTCTATCTCGGGGTTGGGATAGGCGGGCGGCCCGGAACTGATGCCGCCCATCTTCTCGCGTGCGACCTGCAGCGCGGCGGCAAGGATCGATTCGTGCGCGATGCGGACCGATGCGGTCGCCTTCGTCACCCCGTCGAGGTAGACCAGACCGCTGCCGTCGGACGCGCCGCCGTAAGGCGTGCCGACGACCAGGCTGTCGGAAATGGAATGGCCGCGGTACTGCTCCATGAAGGCGTGGAACGGTGCCTCGCCCAGGCCGGAGACGAAGATCGGTTCGTTGTGGGTCAGGAGCTGCACGTCGAGGAAACGGCCTTCGAGATCCAGCACCACAAGCGCATTGATCGGCGCGCCGGAGAAGCCGGGCAGGGGGGCCATCGGTTCGGTCTGGAAGACATAGCCCGCCTGCGCCCCGCCGGAGTTCAGCAGCTCAAAGACGCCGTTGTCGGAGATCTGCGCGCCCATCGACATGGGCGCACGGATGTGCGTGGCGAGTTCCTCGGGCGAGAGAACCTCGGCCAGAGCGATGACCGCACTGGCAAGCCAGAGCGCGGCGGCGATGATGAAACGTCCTCCCATGGGCGGCACGTTAGGCGCGGCACGGGACGTGCGGAATTCGACCTTGGTGGGGGGCTTTGACAGGGGGATGTCTGGTAGGCCCGGCAGGACTTGAACCCGCAACCAAGGCGTTATGAGCGCCCTGCTCTAACCAATTGAGCTACAGGCCCACCGTGGCAGACTGAGTAAGCGCGGGGCGCGGGGGCGTCAAGCGGGGGAACGCGGGCGCGGGGCTCTGCATTGAGCCGCAGGCACATGCGGAGGATGCGATGAAGGACTACGACGAAGGCGACAAGGTCGCGTGGGACTGGGGCAACGGCACGGCCAGCGGTACGGTGGTGAATAAATACACCCGGAAGATCACGCTGAAGATCAAGGGCAGCGAGGTGACGCGCGACGCCGACGAAGACAACCCCGCCTACCGGATCGAACAGGAGGACGGCGACGAGGTCCTGAAGAAGGGGTCGGAACTGCGGAAGGCCTGAGCGCCCACCAGCGCGCGACAGCCCGTTATTTCAGCAGCGAGACCAGCGTGCACACATCGCCGAGCGCGCCGTTGGCGTAGCGCGGGCGATAGACGATCTCGACGCGTTTCGCGCTCGACGCCACCCGCCAGGTGTGGAGCACGAAATCGCCCGACGGATCGATCCGCGCGGCGGTCGTCAGGTTGTTCCACAGGATCTGGCCGACCATCGCCGCGCCGTTCAGCGACAGCGCACCGAAATCCACATCGTCGAGGTCGGTCGCATCCACCAGCGGCTCGATCGGGTGGTGGTCGGCGGTCACCTTCTCGATCATCACGCCCCACATCGGATCGCGGAAAACGTCGAGCCCGTCTTCGGCGGGGATGACGAAGGGAATGGTCTGGTGCCCGTTCCAGTCGGTGTGGGTCGAAACGAAACTGCGGGTCATCGGTGTTCGGTCCTTGTCAGGCGTTGCGTGTCAGGCGTTGCGCGGCTGGCCCCGGTGGGCGGCCGGATGGGTCGCTCAGGGCGTGTACTGCGGAATGTCCCAGGCGCCGTATTTCTGTCGCTGCGGCAGGCCCTTGGCTTCGCGGTGTTCATTTTCCGC
Source organism: Sagittula sp. P11 (assembly GCF_002814095.1). Lineage (NCBI taxonomy): Bacteria > Pseudomonadati > Pseudomonadota > Alphaproteobacteria > Rhodobacterales > Roseobacteraceae > Sagittula > Sagittula sp. P11. The sequence goes on along the minus strand of NZ_CP021913.1, from coordinate 4,521,720 downwards.
GGCCGCGGCGGAAACCTCGCGCTTCTCCCGCGTGTCGCCGGAAGAGCCCTGCGTGTATTCGTAGGTGTGATAGGCCTCGTGTGCCAGCGAAGATTCCGGGTCGCGGTCGACGCCGTCGCCGTAGGTGCCCGTCTTGTTCGGGTTGTACTTGATCGTCCCTTCGGAGCCGGTGCCGTCCTGCGAATCCGACCGGCTGTCCGGGCTGGCGCTGTTGCCTTCGGGGCCGACCTTGATGGTCGTGGTCTTGTCGCTGTTCTCCAGCGCCTCCATCGCTTCGACCGTCTTCGGCTTCGATCCGTCCGGCAGGCGGCGCTTCTTGGCGTCCTCCCACTGCTGCTTGGCCTTTGCGAGATCCTCGTCGGTGGCGCCTTCCTGCTTTTCCCAGACGACACCGCCGCCCTTGCCGGCCTCGCAGCCCTTGGTCGCGCCGGGCTTGTTCTCTGTCTTCTTGCAGGCGTCGTCGTTGGCCTTTCCGCACTGGCACATCTCAGGCCTCCTCCCCGACGCTTTCGCCGAGGGCGGTGATCATCGTCAGCGCGGCCTGGCGGAGCGCCTGTGTCTTTGCTGCGGGGGCGAGGCCCTTGTCGTAGAGCGTGGCATGGATCAGCGGCAGCTGCGGTTCGGCATAGTAGTAGGGGCCGTACATCAGTGCCAGCGCCGCGCAGATGTAACCGCCAAGCGGTTGTTCCAGCCCGAAGGCGTCCGACTGGGCAACCGCGTCGCCCAGCACCTGCCCGGTCATGGTGGAGGCCGCGGCGCGCTGCGGAAAGGCGGCGCAAAGCGCGCCCACGGGGTCCGTCGGCGCATCGCCGGTCCCGAGCACGTGGTGCACCTGCCGAAAGCCGCGCACCGCCGCCCGCCCGTCGCGGCCATTGGTCTTGCGCAGGTGCAGGAGAATCCGGTCGTTCAGCTGGTTGATGCGGTGGATCGGTTCGCGGATGATCGGATCGGCCAGCTTGTCCGAGGCCCAGGGCAGCAGCGGGTTCTCGTCGTAGCGGCTGCCCAGAACCGGCATGAAGGTCGCGAACATGTAGATGCTGCGTTCGGTGACAAAGCCGTAGTGCCGGGCGCGCGTGTGGGCGAAAGTGGCCAGCGCCATCGCGCTGCCGTCGGGCCAGAAGGCCTTTCCCCACGGAAAATGGGTTTCGAGATGCTCTGCCAGTCCGGTTTCGAAAGCACGAAACTCCATGGCATCGAATGCATCCATCTGTGCATTGGATATCGAAAGCATGGGTCGGGAACGCCACAAATGAAATATGCCACGAGGATAGCCGAGAAGGCGGTTTCTTCACAGTGATGATTTCCCTACTGCGCGGGCAGCGCGTTGCAGGCGCGGAGCCTTTGGGGTAAGCGCCTCTGCAATCAAGCGGCCAACCTCTCGGAGAGCGACATGAGCGACGGCAAGAACGGGCTGACCTACGCGGCGGCGGGCGTGGACATCGACGCGGGCAACGCGCTGGTCGAACGGATCAAGCCGGCGGCGAAACGGACCAACCGCCCCGGGGTGATGTCCGGGCTGGGCGGCTTCGGCGCGCTGTTCGACCTGAAGGGCGCGGGCTACGAGGATCCGATCCTCGTGGGGGCGACCGACGGCGTCGGCACCAAGTTGCGCATCGCCATCGACACCGGGCTGGTGGACGGCGTGGGCATCGACCTCGTCGCCATGTGCGTCAACGACCTCGTGTGCCAGGGCGCGGAGCCGCTGTTCTTCCTCGACTACTTTGCCACCGGCAAGCTCGACACCGACACCGCCGCGCGGGTCATCGAAGGCATCGCGGAGGGCTGCGTGCGGTCCGGCTGCGCGCTGATCGGCGGCGAGACGGCAGAGATGCCCGGCATGTACCCGGCGGGCGACTTCGACCTCGCGGGTTTTGCCGTGGGCGCGATGGAACGCGGACGCGAACTGCCCGCAGGCGTGGCCGAGGACGACGTGCTGCTGGGTGTGGCGTCGAACGGCGTGCACTCCAACGGCTACAGCCTCGTGCGGAAGCTGGTCGAGGTCTCGGGCCTCGGTTGGGACGCGCCGTGCCCCTGGGGCGAGGGTACGCTGGGCGAGGCGCTGCTGGCGCCGACCACGCTGTACGTCAAGGGCGCCATCGCGGCGGTCAAGGACGACTGCATCCACGCGCTGGCCCACATCACCGGCGGCGGCCTGACGGAGAACCTGCCGCGCGTCCTGCCGGAGGGCCTGGGCGCCGAGATCGACCTTGGCGCATGGGAACTACCGGGCATCTTCAGGTGGCTGTCCGATCAGGGCAACATCGAAGAGCGCGAGATGCTGAAGACCTTCAACTGCGGCATCGGCATGATCGCCGTCGTCGCACCCGACAAGGCTGACGCCGCCCGCGCCCACCTGACCGAGGCCGGGCACGAGGTGCACCGGATCGGCACGGTGACGGCGGGCGAGGGCGTCACCTACCGGGGCAACCTGTGAAGCGCATCGCCATCCTCGTTTCCGGCGGCGGCTCCAACATGGTGAAGCTGGTCGACAGCATGACCGGCGACCATCCGGGCCGCCCGGTGCTGGTGGCGTCGAACGATCCCCATGCGGCGGGTCTGACCCGCGCGGCAGAGCGGGGCGTGCCGGTGGCGGCGGTGGATCACAAGCCGTTCCGGGGCGACCGCGCCGCCTTCGAGGCCGAACTGCGCCGCCACATCGACGCGGCCGAACCGGACGTGCTGTGCCTTGCGGGTTTCATGCGCATCCTGACGCCGTCCTTCATCGCCGCCTACGAGGGCCGGATGCTGAACATCCACCCGTCGCTTTTGCCGAAGTACCGCGGGCTGCACACCCATGCCCGCGCGCTGGAAGCCGGCGACACGGAGGCAGGCTGCACCGTGCACGAGGTCACGGCGGAACTGGACGAGGGCCCGATCCTTGGCCAGGCGCATGTCCCGGTTGAACCCGGCGACACGCCCGACACGCTGGCGGCGCGGGTTCTGACCATGGAACACAAGCTTTATCCCGCGGTCCTGCGCCGCTTCCTCGAAGGCCGTCGCACACCCCTGATCCTGACCTGATGCGTGGCGTTTCCCATTTCAGGAAAATGGGTTATGACGGTGAAACGCGCCGCAGGGTCGACACCACATAACAGAAAAGACTGCGCATGCAGACATTGACGACGACCGAAGAGCTTTCCGATTTCTGTGCCCGTGCCAAGGGCCAGCCGTACATCACCGTCGATACGGAGTTCCTCCGTGAACGGACCTATTATTCCAAGCTGTGCCTGATCCAGCTTGCGCTGCCCGGCAAGGGTGACGAGGACGCCGTGCTGGTCGATCCGATGGTGGACGGGCTGTCGCTGGACCCTCTGCTGGACCTCTTCCGCGACGAGAGCATCGTGAAGGTGTTCCACGCCGCCCGGCAGGATCTGGAGATCTTCTACATCGATCACGGGGTCATCCCGCAGCCGCTGTTCGACACGCAGGTGGCCGCCATGGTCTGCGGTTTCGGCGAGCAGGTCGGCTACGAGACGCTGGTCAAGCGCATCGCCAAGCAACAGCTCGACAAGTCCTCGCGCTTCACCGACTGGTCGCGCCGCCCGCTGACGGACGCGCAGAAGTCCTACGCGCTGGCCGATGTGACGCACCTGCGCCAGATCTACGAATTCCTCGCGGGCAAGCTGGAGGAAAGCGGACGGGCGCGCTGGGTCGCCGAGGAACTGGGCGTCCTGACCGATCCGGAAACCTACATCACCCGCCCGCGCGACGCTTGGCAGCGGGTGAAGACACGGTCCAACGCGCCGCGCTTCCTTGCCATCGTGCGTGAACTGGCGGCCTTCCGCGAAACCTACGCGCAGGAGCGCAACATCCCGCGCAACCGCGTGTTCAAGGACGACGCGCTGGTCGAGCTGGCCTCGACCAAGCCGATGTCGGCCAATGACCTGTCGCGTTCGCGCCTGCTGCTGCGCGAGGCCCGCAAGGGCCCCATCGCCGACGGCATCCTCGAAGCGGTCAAGGCCGGGGTGGAATGCCCCAAGGACGACCTGCCCGAAGCCGACACCGTGCGCGACAAGCTGCAGGTGAACCCGGCGCTGGCGGATCTTCTGCGCGTGCTGCTGAAGGCCAAGACGGAGCGTTTCGGTGTGGCCTCCAAGCTGATCGCCCCGGCGACCGACCTCGACGCCATCGCGGCGGGGATGCGCGACGTGCCGGCGCTGTCCGGCTGGCGGCGCGAAGTCTTCGGCGAGGATGCGCTGCGTCTGTGCTCCGGCCAGATCGCGCTGGCAGCACGGGGCAAGAACGTCGACGTCATCGAACTCTGACGGTCGGGCCGCAGGCCCGGTTCACAGCGGAAGAGACAACGGGGACGGGCCGAAAGGCCCGTGCGACCCGCGGCTGTCAGCGGCCGGTGGTGCGGGTGTTGTTGCGCGCCTTGACCACGATGCTGCGCACCAGCGCAAGCTCGTTGTCGGTCAGCCAGGTGGCGGCGGTCACGGTGCGGGCCGAGACGGGGCCGGTGGGCCCGACGTACTGTTCCGCCCGCAGCGCATAGACCAGCGTGTCGTCGGTCGTCTCGTTCTCCACCTCGACCAGCTTGACGTCGTAGGCGCCCTGGTAGCGGGTGACGCCGGTGGCGCGGACAAGCGCACCGCCGGGACGGCGCTCCACGAAAAGGCCGGTGACCTCGTCCACGGCGATGCCGCCGTAGCTCTCGTCTTTCTTCCGGCGGAAAACCGATTCCTCGCGCACGGGGATCAGCGGGTTGTAGGCCGGATCGTCCGCACGGACCTCGGTGCGCACCGAGGTGCTGCCGCCGAACCAGTTGAACGGATTGAGGCGGGACTCCCGCACGCCGCCGCAACCGGACAGAACGAGGCCTGCAAGGACCAGAACGGAGATCTGTTTGTGCATCTTGTGCCTCTTGCCTGAGTGTTCCCCGGTTAACCCATCCGGAGACGCTTGAAAAGCCTGCGAGGTGCTGGACCTTTGCGGCGCGGGCGCTTACCTGCGGGGGAAAAGGAGTGGTGTCATGGCCCAGAAAGCGTTCGAAGAGGTGGTTGAGGATTTCGAGTTCCTCGAGGACTGGGAAGACCGCTACCGCATGGTGATCGAGATGGGAAAAGCGATGGAGCCGATGCCCGATGCGCTCAAGACACCGGCGACCAAAGTACATGGCTGCCAAGCGCAGGTTTGGCTCTATCCCAAAACCGAAAACGGGATATTCCATTTCCTCGGCGACTCAGACGGGATTATTCAACGCGGGCTTATCTCATTGCTCTCTCTCTTATATGATGGATTGCCAATTAGTCAGGTTGCAGAAGTGGATGCCCGAATGGAACTGGGACGATTGGGCTTGGAAAGTCACTTAACTAGAGCACGTTCCGATGGTCTGGCCGCCATGATAAAGCGTATCCGCGAGTCTGCGACGTGACGAAACGTAGACCTGCTTCCCACCTCAGATTGCTTAGAGCGTATGTGGCGGCTTTCTAGGTCTGTAAACCGTGACTGCAGGCGTAGACGGTGTTCCGGGCTTGCCGAATATCAAAACATCTCAGGGCAAAACCTAAAGACGCGCGGCCCGTACTGGCAGTGCGTTCAACGCAGGGTTCAGCCGTTGCCGTTGCCGGTAAAGCGCGCGGCGTCCGCTGCCGCGCGCCGGATGGCGTTCGACTTGTGTACGGTCTCCATATACTCGGCCTCGGGGTCGCTGTCGTAGACCACGCCGCCACCGGCCTGGATATACAGCTTCTGGTCCTTCACGATCGCGGTGCGCAGCGCGATGCACATGTCCATGTCGCCACCGGCGCTGAAATAGCCAACGCCGCCGCCGTAGACGCCGCGCTTTTCCGGCTCGAGCTCGTCGATGATCTCCATCGCGCGGACCTTCGGCGCGCCGCTGACCGTGCCCGCGGGCAGACCCGCCAGAAGGGCAGAGAGGGCGTCGTGCTCCTCCGACAGCTCGCCGACCACGTTCGAGACGATATGCATCACATGGCTGTAGCGCTCGATGATGAACTTCTCGGTCGGGCGGACGGTGCCGATCTTCGACACGCGGCCGGTGTCGTTGCGCCCGAGGTCGAGCAGCATGAGGTGTTCGGCCAGTTCCTTCTGGTCCGCCAGCAGATCCGCTTCGAGGGCGTTGTCCTCTTCGGGGGTGGCGCCGCGCGGACGGGTGCCCGCGATGGGGCGGATCGTCACCTCGTTGCCGAAGACCCGGACGAGGATCTCCGGCGAGGCGCCGATCACCTGGAAGCCGCCGAAGTTGAAGTAGAACATGAAGGGCGACGGGTTGGTGCGCCGCAGCGAACGGTAAAGCGTGAAGGGCGGCAGCGGGAAGTCCTGCGTCCAGCGCTGCGAGGGCACCACCTGGAAGATGTCGCCCGCCTTGATGTACTCCTTGGCCTTGTTGACCGCGCCCTTGTATTCCTCGTGCGTGAAGTTCGAAACGGGCTCGCCCAGGTCGGCGGCCTCGCCGAGGTCGCGGCTGGCCTGCGGCATCGCGCGTTCGAGGTCGCGCACCGCGTCCATCACCCGTTCCGCCGCCTGCGCATAGGCAGCGCGCGCGGGCACGCCGTCCTGCACCCAGGCGGGCGAGACGACGGTGACTTCGCCCTTCACGCCGTCCAGAACCGCCACGACGGAGGGGCGCATCAGCACCGCGTCGGGCAGGCCCAGCGGGTCGGGGTTCACGTTCGGCAGGCGCTCCACCAGCCGGATCATGTCGTAGCCCAGGTAGCCGAACAGCCCGGCGGCGGCCTGCGGCAGGTCCTCCGGCAGATCGATCTTCGATTCCGCCAGGACGGCGCGCAGGGCGGTCAACGGGTCGGCGTCCATCGGCTCGAACGCGTCGGGGTCGAACCGCGCGTGACGGTTGATCCGCGCCTTGTCGCCATGACACTGCCAGACGAGGTCCGGTTTCATGCCGATCATCGAGTAGCGCCCGCGCACCTCGCCGCCGGTGACGGATTCGAGGACGAAGGTGTCCTTGGCCGCGCCCGTCAGCTTCAGCATCAGCGACACCGGCGTGTCGAGGTCGGCGGCCAGCCGGGTGTAGACGATCTGGTTCTCGCCCGCCTGGTAGCGGGTCGCGAAGGCGTCGAAGGCGGGGGTCAGCGTGGGCATGGGCTCGGGCGCCTTACTGGAAGTTCGCGAGGACGGCGTTGACCGCGGCCTGGTCGATCTCGACACCGGCACGGGACTGGATGTCCTGCGCAAGCGCCCGGAACAGGTCCTGGCTCACGTCCTGATCGGCCTGCTGCGCAAAGAGCTGGCGGAACTGGCGGACATTCTCGTCCTCCGGGTCGACCTCGATGATCTCGTCGAGGCGCACGACGTAGGCGGTGCCGGCACCCTTGACGGCGGCGGCCTCGCCCTCGGACATGGTGAAGACCTGCGTCAGCACCGCCTGCGGCACATCGTCGGTATTGGCATTGCGGGTCAGGCCCTCGTCCACCGTCCGGGCGCGCAGGTTCAGATCGTCGAACCCGGTGTCGCCGGAAAGCTGACCGGCCAGCGCCTCTGCCTGATCCGCCAGCGCCGTGGCGCGTGCATTGGCCTCCCAGTCCTGGGCCACGCGGTCGCGGACTTCTTCGAACGGGTAGGGCGCGGCTTCCTGGATTTCGTCGAGGCGCAGGGCGAAAAGCCCGCCGTCGCCCAGTTCGGCCATGGCCGGGTAATCGCCGGTCTCCGCCTCGGCAGCCGCCTCGTTGAAGGCCGCGTAGCCGGCGATGCCCTCGCTGCTGGAAGAGGTCCAGTCGATCTGGCCCAGCTCCATCTCCGTGTCGCCGGCAAGGTCTTCGAGCGTGGCGCCCGCGGCCAGTTCGTCGTCAAGCTGGTTGGCGAGCCCCTCGATCACGCGGCGGGCCTGATCCAGCGCCAGCGTGTCGCGCATCTGCGGCACGGCCTCTTCGAAGCTGGTGCTCTGCGCGGCCAGAACCGCGTTCACCCGGTAAAGCGCGGGCCCGAGGTCGGAGGGGGCCTGCACGACCTCACCCACGTCCGCGGCAAAGACCGCGTCGCCCGCCTCACCCAGCGCGGCTTCGGTCACGTCGCCCATGTCGGTGTCGGCAAGGTCGAGCCCGCGTTCGATGACCAGCGTCTCGAAGGGCACGTCGCCGCTGGCGACGCGTTCGGCGGCTTCCTGTGCGGCCTCTTCGGACGAATAGACCAGCCGTTCCACAAGACGGCGCTCCGGCATGTTGAACTCGGCTGAACGCTCCTCGTAGGTGGCGCGCAGCCTGTCCTCGGGCACCTCGACGGTGTCGACGATCATCGCGGGCGTCAGCCACGCGTAGGTGATCTTGCGCGTCGTGGGGCGGGTGTAGCGGTCGATGTTCTCGTCGTAGAAGGTCTGCAGATCTTCGTCGGTGGGCACCGGCAGGCCGGTGGTCAGCTGCTCCGCTCCAAGCTCCGCCCAGGTGAAGGCGCGGCGCTCGCCGGTGTAGGACACCAGCGTCTGCGCATAGACCGGCGGCAGGACAACGCCTGCCTGGATCGCGTTCTGCAGCAGGGTGGAGGCGCTTTCGGCCCGCAGCTGTTCCTCGAACTCGCGTTCGGAGAAGCCGGCGCCCTGCAGGGCAAGGCGGTAGGATTCCCGGTCGAAGGAGCCGTCGACCCCCTGGAAGGCCGGGATCTCGCGCAGGTCCTGCGCCAGACGTTCGTCGCCGACGGAGATGCCAAGCTGCGCGGCCTCGTTCTCGAGCGCCGCAGAGGTCACAACGCGGCTCAGCACCATGTCCGGAATGCCCATGGCGCGCGCCTGCTGGAAGGTCAGCGCCTGACCCGTCTGTGCCTGCACGGCGCGCATTTCCTGCTGGATGGCGCGGAAGTAGTCGGAGGCGGGAATCTCCGCCTCGCCGACCTTGCCAATGCTCGACACGCTGCCGCCGAAATTGGTGGCCCCGAAACCGCCCAGACCGAGGAGCAGCAGACCCAGCAGGATGTACCCGCCTGTCTTGCCGACGCCGCCTTTTTTCTTGCTCATGGCCTAACCCCTCCGCGCTGGTTCGGGAGTGTCTAAACCGGGGTCACAGGGGCTGCAAGGGGGGCAGGTCCAGTGCGGCCAGCCGCGTGCAGAGCGCGCGCAGGCTCTCGGCCCCGGCATTGGCAAAGGCGATGCGGAAATGCCGGTCGCCGGAGGGGTCCTCAGGCGGGGTGAACATCGTCGCGGGCAGGATCAGCACACCCGCCTCGCGCACCAGCAGCGGCGCCAGGTCCGCGGCCCCCATGGCGAAGGGATGCTCGACATAGGCAAAGTAAGCGCCCAGCCCCTTCAGCCGCCAGCCTTTCACCTCGAGCGGGGCGAACGCTTCGGCCAGGGCGGCGCGGCGGGCGAGGATCTCGTCGCGCTGTTCGGCCTTCCACTGCGCCAGCGTCTGCAACCCGTGCAGCGCCGCCTTCTGGCCCAGCGAGGGCGCGCAGATCGCCACCGTGTCCTGGAACTTCTCGATCTGGTGCAGAAGCTCGGCATCGCCGATCACCGCGCCCACACGATGGCCGGTCAGCCGGTAGGCCTTTGAAAAGCTGTAAAGCTGGATCAGCGTGTCGGCCCAGTCGGGGCGGGCCAGCAGGTCATGCGGCGCGCCGGTGTGGGTGGCGAAGTCGCGGTAGGTCTCGTCCACGATCAGCCTGATCCCGGTCTCGCGGCACAGATCGAAAAGCGCCGAGAGCGTCTCTGCCGGGTATTCGACGCCCGCGGGATTGTTCGGCGTCACGATGGAGATCGCCTTCGTCCGCGGCGTGATGAGCGCGCGGGCAGCCTCCGGATCGGGGATCAGAGTGTCGTCCGTGGGCAGCGGAACGGCCACCACACCCGACATGTCCATCCACATTTTGTGGTTGAAGTACCATGGGGTTGGGACGATGACTTCATCCCCTTCCGTGGTCAGCGCCGACAGCGTCGCGGCAAAGGCCTGATTGCAGCCCGCGGTGATGCCCACCTGCGCTGCCTCCACCGTGCCGCCGTAATGGCGCGCCCAGTCCTCTGCCAGCGCGGCGCGCAGGTCGCCGTGTCCGAGGACGGGGCCGTAAAGATGGCTAGACGGCACCTCGATCAGTTCCGCCATGGCGCGCCGCATCGCGGGCGGCGGCGGGTCGGCGGGCGCGGCCTGTGCGAGGTTCAGGAGCGGCCGGTCGGCGGGAAACTCCACGCCCTGCAGCCAGCGCTGCGCTTCCGGGATCGGCGGAAAGAAGGTGGCTTCGGTACGGGTGGTCATGGTGCGCCTGCGGTTGTTCGCGGCGAAGCTATCAGCCCGGACCGGACGCGCAAGCCAGAGCGTCGGTCCCGCCCGGCCAAACGGGCGCGGAAGACGCGGGCGCCCGCCATTGCAGCGCCCGCAGCCGGCGTCAGTCGTCGCCGCGGTAGGGTTTGACGTACTGCAGCGCCATGTCCCACGGGAAGAAGATCCAGGTGTCCTGGCTTACTTCGGTGACGAAGGTGTCGACCTGCGCGCGGCCCATCGGCTTGGCGTAGACCGTGGCGACATGCGCCTTGGGCATGTGGGTGCGCACCACTTCGAGCGTGCGGCCGGTGTCCACCAGGTCGTCGACCACCAGCACGCCGGTGCCGTCGCCGATCACGTCCATGTCGGGCGACTTGATCACGCGCGGCTCTGCCTGGGTCTGGTGGTTGTAGCTTTTCACGCTGATCGTATCGACCATGCGGATGTCGAGTTCGCGCGCCACGATCATCGCCGGGGCCATGCCGCCGCGGGTGATCGCCACGACCGCGCGCCAGGCGCCTTCGTCCGGGCCTTGCCCCTGCAGGCGCCACGCCAGCGCGCGCGCGTCGCGGTGCAGTTGATCCCAGCTGACGTGAAAGCCTTTCTCGTGGGGCAGACGGTCGTTCATGGCGGACTCCTCATGCGGTCTGGGGCGCGTCATAGGGCAGGGCAGGGCCGGAGGGCAAGCCTGCTGTCACGGGCCCGGAACCGACCGGCCCCGAAAACGCGAACGGGCGCCCGTTCGGACGCCCGGTCAGCATTCGGAACCCTGCGGGCCTCAGCCCTTCTGGATGTCCGGCGCGTCCACCGCCTTCATGCCGACGACGTGATAGCCGCTGTCGACATGGTGCGTCTCGCCGGTGACGCCGTTCGACAGGTCGGACAGCAGGTAAAGCGCGGACCCGCCCACATCGTCGATGGTCACGTTCCGGCGGAGGGGCGAATTGTACTCGTTCCACTTCATGATGTAGCGGAAATCGCCGATGCCCGAAGCGGCCAGCGTCTTGATCGGACCGGCCGAGATCGCGTTGACCCGGATGCCGTCCTTGCCCAGATCCTCGGCAAGGTAACGGACCGAAGCTTCCAGCGCCGCCTTGGCCACGCCCATCACATTATAGTGTGGCATGATGCGTTCGGCGCCGTAGTAGGTGAGCGTCAAGGCGGCCCCGCCGCTCTTCATCAGCTTCTCGGCGCGCTGCATCACGGCGGTGAAACTGTAGACGGAAATGTCCATCGTCATGGTGAAATTGCCGCGCGTGGTGTCGACGTAGCGCCCGCGCAGTTCGTTCTTGTCCGAGAAGCCGATGGCATGGACGACGAAGTCGAGTCCGCCCCATTCTTCTTCCAAGGCATTGAACAACAAGTCGATAGAGCCTTCGTCGCCCACGTCGCAGGGCAGGACGATCTGGCTGCCCAGTTGGGAGGCAAGAGGATCGACACGCTTCTTCAGCGCCTCGCCCTGGTAGGAGAATGCCAGCTCCGCGCCCGCTTCGCTCAGCGCCTTGGCAATGCCCCAGGCGATAGACTTGTCGTTCGCCAGCCCCATGATGAGGCCGCGTTTGCCCGCCATCAACCCGTTTGACATGACCGTCCCTTCCACCAGATCGACAATGGATCGTCGTGTAGGCGATACAAATGTGGGCATCAAGGGCGCAAAAGCGGGAAATCCCGACTTGTGGCGCCCCCGGGGCTGCGCCAGACCGGAAACAGGGTGATCGGGCGGGCGCTGTCACGGACCTCGGGGCGGTGACGGATCGGAACACGATGGAAGACAGGACAGGGAACGGCGGATGAGCGACAGAGACGGCATTTTCAAGGGCGACGATCCCTTTGCACTGGCACGGCGCTGGCTGGAAGAGGCGGAGAAGACCGAGGCAAACGATCCCAACGCCATTGCCCTGGCGACGGTCGATGCCGACGGGCTGCCCAACGTGCGCATGGTGCTTCTGAAGGAGATCGAGGACGACGCCTTTGTCTTCTATACCAACTACGAAAGCGTGAAGGCCGCCGAGATCGAGGGGGCGGGCAAGGCCGCCTTCGTGATGCACTGGAAATCTCTGCGCCGTCAGGTCCGCGTGCGCGGCACGGTCACCCGCGAGGACGGTCCGAAGGCGGACGAATATTACGCCTCGCGCTCGCTGAAAAGCCGCTTGGGCGCGTGGGCCTCACACCAGAGTCAGCCCCTGGCGAGTCGCGCGGCGCTGGTCACCGAAGTGGCAAAGGTCACCGCACGGCACGGCACGGACCCCAAAAGACCACCCTTTTGGGGAGGGTATCGTATACGTCCGAATGAGATCGAGTTCTGGGCAGATGGTGCATTCAGGTTGCATGATAGATTTCGCTGGCAGAAGAAATCCGGGCAACGTGAATGGACCGTTACCCGGTTGAATCCTTAACAAAGGTCTGACAGTGAAGGGGCATTTCACGTTACGTCAAATGCTCCGACGGTCAACTTAACGTGGAAAAACGGGGGTGCTGACACAAATCAGCCTTCCGCGTGCCTTGAATGTGACTCAAAGTTTGATCCAAGACTCTGGCTGTGGCCGCAGGATGCGTTTGGGAAGAAGAGTTGGAAAACAAGTCAAGTGACGACGGGCACGTCGTCGGGAAAGTGAAGTGGTTCGACCCGGTTAAGGGGTTCGGGTTCGTGGTATCGGATGAAGGCGGTCCGGACATCCTGTTGCATGCCAACGTGCTGAGGAATTTCGGCCAGAGCTCGGTCGCCGACGGCGCCCGGATCGAGATCAGTGTCCAGCGCACCGACCGCGGGGTGCAGGCCACACAGGTGCTGTCGATCGAGCCGCCGGAAACAGGCGAAGGCGCGCCGCTGGCCGATTTCGAACATCTCGATCCCGAGGTGATGAAAGCCGCCGAACTGGAACCCGCCCGCGTGAAATGGTTCGACAAGGCCAAGGGATTCGGCTTTGCAAACGTGTTCGGAAAACCCGAAGATGTGTTCATTCATATCGAGGTCCTGCGCCGGTCGGGCCTCTCGGATCTGCAGCCGGGCGAAGCCCTTGCAATCCGGGTGGTCGATGGACGGCGCGGCCGCATGGCTATGGAAGTGAACGCATGGGAAGCCGCTCTGACCCGTTGAACCGCTCTGCCGCGACTGCTGGCATCTTGTACCGCGCCCGGTCCCTGCTGACCGCGGCGCTTCTGGCGCTGGCCTGTGTGGCCGTCCTTGCGCCGGCGACCGTCCGCGCCGATGCCGCGCCCGCCTGCAGGGAAGATACGCTCTACCTCAGGGGCGACTTCGGGCAGGCCCGCTTTTCCATCGACATCGCAGCGACCCCCAAGGACCGCAACCGCGGCCTGATGTTCGTCAAGCAGATGCCCGCCAGCTACGGCATGCTTTTCGTGTACGACCGTCCGCAGCGCGTGGCCTTCTGGATGAAGAACACGCTGATCCCCCTCGACATGATCTTTGCCGATGCGCAGGGCGTGGTGCAGAACGTGCACGCAAACGCCGTGCCGGGCGACCTGACCTCCATCCCGGGCAAGGGCCAGATCCAGTACGTGCTGGAAATCAACGGCGGCATGGCGCGGATGCTGGGCATCGGCCCCGGCACGGAGCTGCGCCATCCGGCCATCACGGACGCCGCCTGGCCCTGCGACTGACGCAATCCGCGACCGCACCAGATAGGGGCTTTTCTTTGCGGCGGGGGATCGCTATTCCCCTCGCTGTCGGGGCGTGGCGCAGCCTGGTAGCGCGTCTGTTTTGGGTACAGAAGGTCGTGAGTTCGAATCTCGCCGCCCCGACCATCCCGCCTCCTGCGCCGCGGCGCACAGGGCAACACACCACTTCATATGTGATCGGTCAGGACAGGCGATGCCGCGAGATGCGGCAAACGAATCTGCCTGTGCATGACTCCCCGCCCATTCCCCTGCGTCAGGTGCTTGCGCGTCACATCGGTGCCACACCAGATGGCGTTAACCTCAGTTTAAAAAGCGTAAACTTGGGCTTTCCGGGACGCGGGACGGGTTATCCCCTGCTCTGTGGATAACTTTGTGCAAACAAACGCGGAATCGCTGTTTCCCGGGTAAAGGGAAGATTAACGCGTTGTGAATGAATCACGGGACACTCTTGTACAGAGAACTGCCAGTAGTAGGTGCCCGTATCGTCAACACAAAATATATGACGTTTTGGGTAAATTTGGCGTTGACGACTCTGCTCCGGATTGGTCATTTTGTGCGGGCCGGACGATGATGCCACAAGATATAGTGGTCGGGGCGGCTCAGGGACAGAACAGCCATACAGCCTGATGGGGGGGACACCCCGGAAACGTGCGCTCTGCACGAGGCGGCTCTTTTACCCCTGTTGCCCTGTCGTGACGGCTCGGGACCAGGACTTTGCGACGGGGCAGAACACGATGAAGATCGAAAGAAAATACACGAAGGCAGGACAGGACGCTTACGCCGAGGTGCCCTTCGTCACCACCAGTTCGGAAATCCGCAACCCGGACGGCACCGTGGTGTTCCGGCACGACAGCCTCGAAGTTCCCGCCAAGTGGAGCCAAGTTGCGTCCGACGTCATCGCGCAGAAATACTTCCGCAAGGCAGGCGTGCCCGTCGAACTGAAGAAGGTCGAGGAAGAGGGCGTGCCGGAATTCCTGTGGCGCTCCGAACCCGCCGCGAAGGACACCAAGCGCACCGGCGAAACCTCCGCCCGACAGGTCTTTGACCGGCTTGCAGGCGCATGGGCCTACTGGGGCTGGAAGGGCGGCTACTTCACCACCGAGGAAGACGCCCGCGCCTATTACGATGAAATGCGCTACATGCTGGCGACTCAGGTTGCCGCGCCGAACAGCCCGCAGTGGTTCAACACAGGGTTGCATTGGGCCTATGGCATCGACGGTCCGGGCCAGGGCCATTACTACGTCGATTACAAAACCGGCAAACTCGTCAAATCGAAGTCGGCTTATGAGCATCCGCAGCCGCACGCCTGCTTCATCCAGTCGGTTTCCGATGATCTGGTGAGCGAAGGCGGCATCATGGACCTGTGGGTCCGTGAGGCGCGGCTTTTCAAATACGGATCCGGCACAGGCACGAACTTCTCCTCCCTGCGTGCCGAAGGCGAGGCCCTGTCAGGCGGAGGCAAGTCCTCCGGCCTGATGGGGTTCCTCAAGATCGGGGACCGCGCAGCCGGGGCCATCAAGTCCGGCGGCACCACCCGCCGCGCCGCCAAGATGGTGATCTGCGACGCCGACCACCCCGACATCGAGGACTTCATCAACTGGAAGGTGAAGGAAGAGCAGAAGGTGGCGTCCATCGTCGCCGGCTCCAAGATGCACGAAAAGATGCTGAACGGCATCTTCGAGGCGATCCGCGCATGGGACGGAGCCGAGGCCGACGCCTATGAGCCCACCGCCAACACCGCGCTGAAGAAGGCCGTCCGCGCCGCCAAGCAGGCGATGATCCCGGAGACCTACATCAAGCGCGTGCTGGACTACGCACGCCAGGGCTATGCCTCCATCGAGTTCCCGACCTACGACACCGACTGGGACAGCGAGGCCTATGCCTCCGTGTCGGGCCAGAACTCCAACAACTCGATCCGCGTGACCGACGCCTTCCTGAAGGCCGTCCGCGAGGACAAGCCGTGGGAGCTCATCCGCCGCACCGACGGCAAGGTGGCGCGCACCGTGTCCGCCAAGGAGCTGTGGGAACAGATCGGCCACGCCGCATGGGCCTGTGCCGACCCGGGCATCCAGTTCCACGACACCGTCAACGCCTGGCACACCTGCCCGGAAGACGGCGAGATCCGCGGCTCCAACCCGTGCTCCGAGTACATGTTCCTCGACGACACGGCCTGCAACCTCGCGTCCATGAACCTGCTGACCTTCCTCAAGGACGGCGTGTTCCAGTCCGAGGACTACATGCACGCCACCCGTCTGTGGACGCTGACGCTGGAAATCTCCGTCACCATGGCGCAGTTCCCGTCGAAGGAGATCGCGCAGCTCTCCTATGACTTCCGGACGCTGGGCCTCGGCTATGCCAACATCGGCGGCCTGCTGATGAACATGGGCTTCGGGTACGACTCCGACGAAGGCCGCGCGCTCTGCGGTGCGCTGACCGCGATCATGACCGGCGTGTCCTACGCCACCTCCGCCGAGATGGCGGGCGAGCTGGGCGCGTTCTCGGGTTACGAGCGCAACGCCAAGCACATGCTGAAGGTCATCCGCAACCACCGCAACGCGGCATGGGGCAAGACCACCGGCTACGAAAAGCTGGCGGTGAAGCCGGTCGCGCTCGACCACAAGAACTGCCCGGACGCCACGCTGGTGGAACTGGCCATGGCCTCCTGGGACGAGGCGCTGAAACTGGGCGAGCGTCACGGCTACCGCAACGCGCAGGTCTCCGTCATCGCGCCGACCGGCACCATCGGCCTGGTCATGGACTGCGACACCACCGGGATCGAACCGGACTTCGCGCTGGTGAAGTTCAAGAAGCTCGCGGGCGGCGGCTACTTCAAGATCATCAACCGCTCCGTTCCGGCGGCTCTGGCCAAGCTGGGCTACGGCTCTGCGCAGATCGAGGAGATCATCGGATACGCCGTGGGTCACCAGACGCTGGGCAACGCCCCGGGCGTGAACCACACCGCGCTGATCGGCCACGGCTTCGGCCCAGCGCAGATCGAGAAGGTCGAGGCAGCCCTTGCCACCGCCTTCGACATCCGCTTCGTCTTCAACCAGTGGACCCTGGGCGAGGCCTTCTGCACCGACGTGCTGGGCATCCCGCAGGCCAAGCTGAACGACCCGACCTTCGACATGCTCCGTCACCTGGGCTTCAAGAAGGCCGAGATCGACGCGGCCAACGACCACGTCTGCGGGACGATGACGCTGGAAGGCGCGCCGCACCTGAAGGAAGAGCACTACTCGGTCTTCGACTGTGCCAACGCCTGCGGCAAGAAGGGCAAGCGTTACCTGTCGGTCGAGGCGCACATCCGCATGATGGCGGCGGCCCAGTCGTTCATCTCGGGCGCGATCTCGAAGACGATCAACATGCCGAACACGGCGTCGATCGAGGACTGCCAGAAGGCTTACGAGCTGTCCTGGTCGCTGGGCACGAAGGCCAACGCGCTCTACCGTGACGGCTCCAAGCTGTCGCAGCCGCTGGCCTCCGCGCTGGTCGAGGACGACGAGGACGCCGCCGAGATCATGGAAACCGGCACGCCTCACGAAAAGGCGCAGGTGCTGGCCGAAAAGATCGTCGAGAAGATCGTGGTGAAGGAGATCATCAAGTCCGAACGGACGAAGATGCCCGAGCGCCGCAAGGGCTACACCCAGAAGGCCATCGTCGGCGGTCACAAGGTCTACCTGCGCACCGGCGAATACCAGGACGGCTCCCTGGGCGAGATCTTCATCGACATGCACAAGGAAGGCGCGGGCTTCCGCGCGATGATGAACAACTTCGCCATCGCCGTGTCCGTGGGTCTCCAGTACGGCGTGCCGCTGGAGGAGTTCGTCGACGCCTTCACCTTCACCAAGTTCGAACCGGCGGGCATGGTGCAGGGCAACGACTCGATCAAGAACGCGACCTCGATCCTCGACTACATCTTCCGCGAACTGGCGGTCTCCTACCTCGACCGCACCGACCTTGCCCATGTGAAGCCCGAAGGCGCCGCCTTCGACGATCTGGGCCGGGGCGCCGAGGAAGGCGTGGCCAACGTCAAGGAACTGTCGGAAACCGCCGCGTCGCGCAGCCTCGAGGTGCTGAAGCAGATCAGCTCCACCGGCTACCTGCGCAAGCGTCTTCCGCAGGAACTGGTTGTCCTGCAGGGCGGCGTGGCAAAGGCGACGGGCACCGATCCGGTGGCGACGCTCAGCACGCTGGTGCCGGAAACCTCGAAGGCATCCGCAGCGGCGACCTCGACCATTGCCGTGGCCTCCGGTGCCATGTCGATGGACGAGCGCACGAAGGCCCGGATGCAGGGCTACGAAGGCGAAGCCTGCGGCGAATGCGGCAACTACACGCTGGTCCGCAACGGCACCTGCATGAAGTGCAACACCTGCGGCTCCACGAGCGGCTGCAGCTGATCGGACGGCCCGGGCGGCTCCTGCCGCTGCCCGGGCCCGACGCTACCCCGAGTGGGGGGTGGCGCGTCGCATGTCCCTGTGGCGCGCCGGTTGTGGATGGGACTGAAGCCATCCTTTTCTGGGGCCGGTGCGCTGGCCCTGAGCGTGAACAAGGACACAGGCAGAAAACACTCGGGCGGTGAAACATCGAGCCTTGTTCGCGAAACTCAAAAGGGCCCCGGTGGGGGCCCTTTTTCTTTGCTGTCGAAGGACGGGATCAGTCGCCCGCGCCGACAAGGTCCCGGACCCGGATCGGGTAGGACCGGATGCGCCGCCCGGTCGCGTGCCGTATGGCGTTGCCGATGGCGCCCACCGTGCCGGTGATGCCGATCTCGCCCACGCCCTTGATGCCCAGCGGGTTCACGAAGGGGTCTTCCTCGTGCACCGTGATGACCTCCAGCCCCTGCACGTCGGCATTGACCGGCACGTGGTAGCTGCCGAAGTCGGCATTGACGATATGGCCGCGCCGGGGGTCCTGTTTCGCCGCTTCGTGCAGCGCAAAGGACAGCCCCCAGATCATCCCGCCCATAAGCTGGCTTTCGGCCAGTTTCGGGTTGATGATCCGCCCGGCGGCAAAGGCGCCCACCATGCGGGTCACCCGTACCTGTCCCAGCGAGGGGTCGACCTTGACCTCCGCAAAGACCGCGCCGTGGGAATACATCGCGAACCGCTCTGCATGTTCCGCCGCGCGCGAGGCGCTGCCTTCGCCTGTCACTTCGGCGCTGCCGTTGCGCGCGAAGATATCGGCAAAGCTGTCGCTGCGGCTGTCGTCGCCGTCCACGTAAAGCCTGCCGTCCCGCGCCACGAAACCGGCATTGCCCGCCCCGAAAAGCGGCGAGTCCGGGTCGGCGCTGGCGATCTCGCCCAGCTGCCGCAGCACGTCGCCGCCCGCCGCATGCAGCGCGCCGCCCGCCGTCGCCGTGTGGCCGGAGCCGCCCGCGACCCCGCCGCTTGGCAGGGCGGAATGCCCGGCCCGGAACTCCACCCGGTCGAGCGGCAGGCCAAGGCTGTCCGCCGCGATCTGCGCCAGCGCGGTCCAGGCGCCTTGGCCCATGTCGGCGGCAGAGGTCTCCACCAGTGCGCTGCCGTCGGCGCGCAGGGTGGCGCGGGCGTCGGCGGCGAACATCGGGCAGCCGAACAGCGCCGTGCCCATGCCCCAGCCGGTCAGCATCCCGTCGCTGTCCCGCATCATGCGCGGCTGAAGCGGCCGGTCGGCCCAGCCGAAGCGCGCCGCGCCCTGTTCGTAGCACTCGCGCAGCGCCTTCGACGAATAAGGCCGCCCGGTGCCGGGCTCCGTTTCCGCGTAGTTCTTCAGGCGGAAGGCCAGCGGGTCCATGCCCAAGGCCTCCGCCATCTCGTCCAGCGCACCCTCCAGCGCGGCGGCCCCCGAGGCCTCGCCCGGGGCCCGCATCGGACCCGGCGTGCCGATATCCAGCCGCGCCATCCGGTGCCGCGACCGCAGCGCGCCTGCGGCGTAAAGGCCCTGCGTCGCATTCGGCGCGGGTTCCACGAAGACGTCAAAGCTCGACACCGCCGAGACGCCCTCGTGGTCGATCACCGTCAGCGCGCCCTCCGCATCCGTGCCAACGCGCAGCCGTTGCAGGGTCGCACCGCGATGGCCCACCGGACCGAACATCTGGTTGCGCGTCAGCATCAGCTTGACCGGCCGCCCGATGTCCCGCGCCGCGAGGATCGCCAGAAGCTGCGGCCCGGTGGTGAAGGCCTTCGACCCGAAGCCGCCGCCGAGATAGGGGCTGCGCAGGGTCACGTTCTCTGTCGGGATGCCGAAGTAATACGCGTAGGCCTCGCAGGTCAGCATCAGCGCCTGGCTCGGCAGGTCGAGCGTCAGCCGGTCGCCCTCCCACTCCGCCACGACGGCATGCATCTCCATCGCGTTGTGATACTGCGCGGGCGTCGTGTAGGTGACGTCGACGGCGTTCAGGGCGGCGGCATGGCCTGCCTCCGGATCGCCGCGCGTGGTGTCCCCCGGGCTGCCGAAGCCCGCGCCCTCGACCTTCAGCGCCGGTTCGTCGGCGAGCGAGACGCGCGGTGACTCCATCTCGTAACGCGGGGCCAGGAGGCGCACGCCTTCCGTCGCGGCCTCCAGCGTCTCGGCCACGACCAGCGCGATGGGTTGGCCTGCGTAACGCACGGTGTCGTCCTTCAGCGCCTCGATGCGCATGGAGAACATGGTCGGCTTGTCGTCCGGGTCGCCCTGCAGGGCCGGGCGGTTGGCCGGGGTGTAGACCCGGATCACGCCCGGGTGCGCCTCTGCCGCCGCGACATCCAGCGACGCGACACGCCCCCGCGCGATGGTGGCGGGAACATAGACCGCGTGCAGCAGGCCGTCGCGCATGTTGTCGGCGGCAAAGGTCGCGGTGCCCGTGACCTTTGCGATGCCGTCCCGCCGGGTGACGGGCTGGCCGGAGTTCGATCCGAAACGGACCTGTGGGGAAAGGGTGTCAGGCATGTTGAGCCTCCTTGGTCGGTCCGAAGGGTGAAGCGGGCAGGGCGGGCACACGGTCCGGCGTGCCCTCTGCCGCAAGGGCCAGAGCCCGCGCGGCGGTGCGGATGGCGAGGTCGATCTTCCAGCCGTTGTCGCCGGACGGCGCGGCACCGGCCATCGCGGCGCTGGCCGCCCGGTCGAAGAGCGCCGCATCCGGCGTCTGTCCGGCCAGCATCGCCTCGGCCTCTGCCACGCGCCACGGGCGGGCCGCCACGGCGCCAAGTGCCAGCCGCGCCTCGGCGATCGCGCCGCCCTCCATCCGCAGCGCGGCCGCGGCAGAGGTCAGCGCAAAGGCAAAGGACGTCCGGTCCCGCACCTTGAGATAGCGGGCATGGGCGGCAAACGCCTCCGCCCCGGCGGGCAGCCGCAGGCCGGTCACCAGTTCGTCGGGACCGAGGGCGGTGGTCCGCTCCGGCGTGTCACCGGGGAGGCGCAGGAAATCAGCCAGTGGCATCTCGGAGGTGCCGTTCGGTCCCTCGGTCTCCACCACCGCGCCAAGGGCCACCAGCGGCACGCAGAAGTCGGACGGATGGGTGGCGATGCAGCCCTCCGACCAGCCCAGCACCGCGTGGCCTTCGTTCAGGCCGTCCTTCGCATCGCAGCCCGACCCGGCCTGCCGCCGGTTGCAGGCGGCGTTCGGGTCCTGGAAATAGGCGCAGCGGGTGTGCTGCATCAGGTTGCCCGCCACCGTCGCGGCGTTGCGCAACTGCCCCGACGCGCCGGACAGCAGCGCCTCCGCCACCATGGGGAAACGCTTCGCAAAGCCGTCGTCCCGCGCCAGATCGGCGTTGGAGACCAGCGCACCGATGCGCGTGGCGCCATCTGCCAGCACCTCGATCCCGCGCAGGCCGGGTAGGCGGGTGATGTCGATCACCCTGTCGGGCTTGGCCGCGCCGGTCTTCATCAGGTCCACAAGGCTGGTGCCGCCGCCCAGCCAGACTGCGCCGGGCTTCCATGCGCCAAGCGCCTCCGACAGCGACGCGGGCTGAACGAAATCGAACCGTTTCATGCGGTGCCCTCCGGATTTGCGGACATCCGGCGCGTGGCGTCCTGCACCGCAAGCGTGATGCCGTGATAGGCCGCGCACCGGCAGATGTTGCCGCTCATGCCTTCGCGGATGCGTTCGGGATCGTCGCCCGCCGCGCCCTCGGCGATCAGGCCTACCGCGCTCATGATCTGGCCCGGCGTGCAATAACCGCACTGGAACCCGTCATGTTCGACAAACGCCGCCTGCACCGGATGCAGCGCGCCATCCTGCGCCAGCCCTTCGATTGTCGTCACCTCGGCGCCGTCCAGCGTGACGGCCAGCGTCAGGCAGGAATTCACCCGTTTTCCGTTCAAAAGCACCGTGCAGGCACCGCATTGACCGCGGTCGCAGCCTTTCTTGGTGCCGGGCATCGCAAGCCGTTCGCGCAGCAGGTCGAGAAGCGTGACGCGTGGATCGTCCAGCGCGACATCGCGTGCGACCCCGTTCAGGGTCAGCGAAATGGAGAAAGACATCCGTCCCTCCTTTTTGATGATTTAATGAAAGCCGGTCCCTCGCACCCGGGCGAGGAAGTCCCTACAGTCCGTATGGGGGAGGGCACCGTGCCCGTCCCGTGCTATAGTTATACGGAGGGTGCCTCCGTTTTTCAAGAGGAGAGCGTGCGCTTGTGTGAAACGCGCAAGAGAAAACCGCGCGTGGACGCGGCCCGCAACCGCGATCTGCTGATCGAGGCGGCCAAGGACGTGCTGGGACAGGGCGGTCCCAACGCCAGCCTGGAGGCCGTGGCGCGCCGTGCCGGCGTGGGCATTGGCACGCTCTACCGCCACTTTCCGAATCGGGAAGAACTGTTCCACGCGGTCTTCCGCCGCGAGATGGAGCAGCTGGCCGACCTTGCCGAAGGGCTCGACGGCACCAACGATCCGGTGGCGGCGCTGCGCGGCTGGCTGCACGCCAACGTCGCGATGGTGGAGACCAAGCGCGGAATGCTCGGCGCGCTCTCGATGGTCATGACCGAGGATGCTAAAAAGACCTACGCGGAGCTTTCGGCGCGCATCACCGGATCGGTCAACGGCCTGATCGCCAAGGGCCAGCAGGCCGGCGTCCTGCGCGAAGGCATCACCGCCGACGACCTGTTCCAGACGATGTACGCGCTGTGTTACGCGCGCGAACCCGGGCCGGACTGGCGCGCGCAGGTGGTGCGCCTGCTCGACATCTTCGTGGACGGCCTCAAGGCCTGAGGCTCACCAGCCGCGCCGCTCCAGCCGGGCAAGCTGCTCCTGCAAAGGTGCGAAGAGGGTGGACGGGTCCTCCGCCTCGCCCGAGAGGTAGGCGTTCACCGTCTCCGACCAGCGGTCCGACACGAAGGTGTAGCTGCCGCGCAACTCGGCGTTGGGCCGGTTGATGGCGGTCTGCAGCGCCGCAAAGATCTCTCCGAAGAAGTCCGACATGTTGCGGATATCAGGGTTGGAATACAGCTCCGGCCGCGTCGGGTTCACGCTGCTGAAGAGCGCGCGCTGAAGCTGTTCGTTCTTCGAGGTCATGTGCAGCACGAGGTCGGCGGCGATCTCCGGATGTGCGCTGTCCTGCGACACGCCGAGATACCAGCCGCCGCTTGTGCCCGCGCCGGACCCCGCCGCGCCGCCGGGCAGGGTGGTCACGCCGACCTTGCCCTTCACCTTGCTCCAGTCCTCCTGCGCCAGCGCCCAGACGTAGGGCCAGTTGCGCATGAAGACCGCGCCGCCGTCCTGGAACATCTCGCGTGCGCTCTCGTTGTTCAGCGTCGTCACTTCCGGCGGAGCGATATCGCCGATCCAGCCCTTCACGCGGCGCAGCGTGTCCATGGCGGCGGGATCGTCCACCGCCACGCGCCCCTCCGCGTCGAGGATCTGCGCCCCGCCCATGGTTGCCAGCCACTCCATCGCGTTGCAGGTCAGCCCTTCGCCCGCGTCGCCGTCGAAGATGTAGCCCCAGATGCGGTTGCCTTCGGCGCGCTCCGCTGCCTGGATCTGGCGCGCGACCGTCTCCATCTCGTCCCATGTGCGCGGCACGGCGGTGCCGTGTTTCTCAAGCAGGTCCTTGCGGTAGAAGAACAGCCCCACATCGGACCAGAGCGGCAGGGCCTTCAGCTCCCCCTCGAAGCTGGCGTTCTCCACCAGGGCCGCGAAATGCTGCGTCTCGGCGCCCTCCGAATAGGCGCTCAGGTCGACGAGGTACTGCTCGACGAAGTTCACCCAGATCGTGTCGATCTTCACCACGTCGATCACCTCGCCG
This sequence comes from Sagittula sp. P11, assembly GCF_002814095.1. NCBI lineage: Bacteria > Pseudomonadati > Pseudomonadota > Alphaproteobacteria > Rhodobacterales > Roseobacteraceae > Sagittula > Sagittula sp. P11. The sequence goes on along the minus strand of NZ_CP021913.1, from coordinate 4,497,720 downwards.
CTTTCGGGGCGGGCCAGGCGTTCGCGGAAGAAGACAAGCTGGTCGTTGCTGGCCTGCGGCGTCGGCACGATGCGCACCGTGTGGCCGGTGCGGCGTTCCCATCGGTCCACCGAATCCTGGCAGACGTTGTACTGCCCGCCGATCACCCCGCAGGAAAGCGAGATCTCGACGGCGCGCGCGGGCGCGGCCAGCACGAGCATGGCAAGGCAGGTGTGGATCAGTCGGGTCATGGCGGTCGTCCTTTGTCCTGGGGTCCGGCCTCACATCTCGCGCAATACGCGGAAGCCGATGGTGTCGGACCTGAAATCGGGATGTTCCCAGTTGCGGTTCGAAGTGCTGAGCGAGGTCAGCGGATCGCTCCACCCGCCGCCCCGGACCGAGCGGCGCTCGCATTCCTCGGCGCCTTCGATCAGGATCAGCGAGCGGGGCAGCATCGCCTGCGGATGGTCGGTATAGCAGTTCTCGGCCCATTCCCAGACGTTGCCGAGAAGGTGGTAAAGCCCGAAGCCGTCCGGTTTCAGCGACCGTACGGGAAAGGCGCCGCGGCCAAGCGCATCCTCGCAGCCGAAGTTGCGCCAGCTGAACGGTGCGCCGTAATCGGCGATGTTCACCATCTCGCAGACGCCCCGGCCGTCCAGCCGCTCTTCGAGCGAGACGTTGAAATAGAGCGCCTCGGCCAGGTACTCGTGCTCGATCTCGTTGGGCAGCCGGTAGCGTTCGCCGGTCTTCTGGCTCAGCCAGTCGGCATAGGCCTTGGCGTCGGTCCAGCTCACGCAGGTGACGGGCAGCTCCGGGTCCTGGGGCACGTCGTTGCGTGATCCCATGGAGGGTAGCGCATCGTCGCCCGCGGTGATCATGCAGGCGTCGGGCCAGTCGTGCCCCGTCTCGCGGACGAAGGCGTCGAATTGCGCCTGCGAGGTCTCCGTCACCGCGACGGCAATCGGCGCCTGGCCCACCGACAGCCGCAGGGCAGGGCGTTCGTCGTACTGCGCCCGCGCCACCGTGTCGGGCGTGCCGTAGATCAGCTCCGAGCCTTCGATCTCCACCATTTCCGGGCAGGTGTCGCAGTCCCAGAACCGCTGGAGGATCACCGGCGGCAGCGGTTCGGCATAAAACGCCCGCAGCTCCGCCTCCGTCGGTTCGGCCTGTGCTGTCTCGCGCGCGGTGCGGGCGCGGCGCAGGCGGGCCTCGGCCTCCGGCGCAAACGAACTGTCGGGGAAGCGTTCGAGGAACCGCTCCAGCAGGTCGACGCTGCCGCTTTCGCCGATCAGGTCCCAGAACTCCGCATCCAGCGCGCCCACCGCCTCCGGCGGCGCGGCGGGGTCCTTGGTCAGCACAAGCTCTTCCACGAGCGATGAATTCTCCCACGGGACCTGCCGCCCGTCGGTCAGGTCCAGCACGTCGCGGCGGACCTTGATCATCGTGCGGCTGATCGGATCGCCCGGCGTGCCCAGGTGCCGGGCCAGCGCGGTGGTGAACGGGCTGTTCTGGAAGTCGCTGCCCGCCACCCGGTCCAGCGCCACCTCGCCCGGCGCCGCCGCGAAGGAGATCAGCGTGTTGCGCTGCGCCGCCACCCGGGCCAGCCCGCGCGTGTCGGGATCGCTGCCGCGCGTCGCCTCGAACGGGTTGTTGCGGCAGGCGTCAAGGAAGACCATCGACACCTGCGCGCCCTCGTTCAGGATGCGCGTCACGGTGTCGAGGTCGATCGCCTCGGCATTGAGGAAGTCGGTGGTGCCCGGCTCCACGTCGGTCGGCAGCAGGTAGTTGGTGCCCCGCAGCTGCACCCCGTGCCCGGCAAAGAAGAACAGCCCCGTATCGGCGCCCTCCACCGTCTCGCGGAACTCGGTCATCGTGTCGAGGAAGCCGCGCCGCGTCAGGTCGGTGCGGAACATGACCTCGAAGCCGAGGCCCTCCAGCCGGTCGGCAATCAACCGCGCATCGTTCACCGCATTGCCCAGTGCGGGCACCTGAACATAGCGCGCGTTGCCGATCACCAGCGCCACCCGGCGCGGCTCTGCGCCCTGCGCGAGAAGCCCGCCGGCCGCCCCCAGCCACAGTATGAGAGCCACCCCGAGCGTTCCGAGGAATCGTGCCGTCAAAATCATTGTCCAACCACTTCGAATTGAAATTCCGAAAAGGATATCAGTGACTTGCCTGTACCAACCCGGCCCATTGAAAACCGGGACCCGGCTGTCCGGATCGCGCCGCAGGCTGGCAAAGAGGTTTACCCTACGTCTGCGAGCTTGAGATTCCGGACAAAATTAAGTATGCGTTAAATATTGATATTCGAAAAGGGTTTGCACCATGAAGTCGCGTCTTGGCAGATTGATGGCTTTTGCAGTCACCGGCTTCGGCCTGATCGGGTGCCTCCCCGCCGATACCCACAAACCCCGTCTTTGCGAACCCGGAAGCGCCACGCGCGGCCGCGCCATCGACTGCGGACCCCGGGTCTACACGCCCGCCACCCCCCGTCCGCAAGTGGCGGTGACCAGGACGACGCCCGTCACCACGACGGCGCCGGTGACGGTGCCGCGGACGACGAGGCCCATCAACGACCGCTCCCGTTTCAACTACTGAGGGACGCAGGTCAGGCAGATGCTCGGTTTCGGGCACAAGACCGGCACCACGGCCCCCGAACCCTCCGCCGAACTGGCGCTGTTGCCGGATGACGTGCCGGTCATCATGGTCTTCACCCTCGACATCGACGCCGCCGCGCTGCCGCCGGTGATCGCCCAGCTGGACCGCCGCTTTGCCCGGCACAAGCTGGTCTTCGTGCATTCCGCGCTCGACTTCCGCCCCTTCATGGAGGCGAAGGCCGCCTTCGAGGTGCTGCCCTCCTTCGGCCAGATGGCGGCCTTCCCGGACCTCGTCAACTGGCCGCGCTACCTCGAGGACCGGCGCGCGCTGCTCTTGTCGAAATGGCGCCCGCAACGCGCCATCGCCTATGGCTTCGACCTTCAGGGATACGCGGATGAGGCGGCGCGCCGCTTCGGAGGGCGGGCCTAGCGTGGAAGATCTCGATCTCGTCTACGTGCTCGACCCCCGGTTCGAGGGAGGGGCCTCCACCGCCGTCGCCGCCGAGCTCGACGGGCTGGCAGAGGCACCGAACCCGCCGCGCGTCGGCATCATGATGGTCAAGGCGCACCTCCTCGGTCTGCCCTGGCCCTCGCACCCCGGCATCCGGCGCCACATCGAAAGCGGCTTCCTTCGCGTGGTCTGGCCGTGGGAGCGGCTGACCGCGCAGCTTGCGCTGATCCATCACCCGGTGGTCTTCGCCAACCTGCCGCGCGCGCGCCTGCCGCTCCGGGCCGGCCGCGCGATCCTCGTCCTGCATCACCCCATGGTCGACGCGAAGGGCGCCCGGCAATACGACCTCGACGCGGACTGCGAGGTCATCGCCGCGACACTGGCGCCCGAGGTGCTGATCACCCCGGTCAGCCCCGTGGTGCGCCGCTCGCTCCGGGCGCGCAGGGGAAAGACGGGCCTGCTGGTCGAAGAGGACTGGATCAACCTCATCGCACCCGAGGACTGGCCCTTCGATCCCGACCGCGCCGCACCGGACCCGAAGAACATCGTGCTGGGCCGCCACGCCCGCCCGGACCCGTCGAAATGGCCCGACACTCTGAAGGAGGCCGCGCTGATCTACGGCGCGGAGGAGGACGACATAGAGGTCCGCGTCCTGGGCGCGGGCGACTTCCTGCAGGAGAAGTACGGCAAGCCCGTGCCGGGCAACTGGCGCCTGCTGCCGTTCGAGTTCGACGGCGTGCAGGACTTCCTCGCCGGGCTCGACTTCTACGTCTACTACCACGACAGCGCGTGGAGCGAGGCCTTCGGCAGGACCATCCTCGAGGCGCTCGCCATGGGCTGCGTCACCATCCTGCCGCCGCACTTCCGCGACCTCTTCGGCGACGCGGCGCTTTACGCCAAACCCGAAGAGGTGCTGCCGCTCGTCCGTGCCATCGCCGCCGATCCGGCCCGCTGGCGCTCCCTGCGCCTCGCCGCGCGCCGCTGGGTGCTGGAGAACCACGCCGTGACGTGGCGCGCCGCCGACCGGGCAAAGCTTTTCGGCCTCTCGGAACGCCCGGGGCCCGAAACCGTGCAGGAAACGCCCGCCATCGGCGGCAGATCGCGCGCGCCGGTCCTTTTTGTGTCCACAAACGGCATCGGGGTCGGGCACCTGACCCAGCAGATGGCCATCGCCGACCGTCTGCCCCGCGACGCGCTGCAACCGGTCTTTTCCTCCATGAGCTTTTCGCTCAAGGTCGCCTCCGACGCAGGCTATCCGGTGTTCTACCTGCCGCACCACCGCCACCTCGGCGCCGGGCACGAGACCTGGAACACCGTCTTCGCCGAGGAACTCTACGACCTGGTCCGTCACCTGCAGCCCGCGCTTCTGGCCTATGACGGGACGGCGGCCTTCGGCGGGCTGATCGATGCGCTCGACGCCTTCCCCGATCTGGTCTCGCTCTGGGTCCGCCGGGCCATGTGGCGAGAGATCCACCGCGATTTCCTCGATGCCTCCGACGCCTTCACCGGGGTGATCGAACCGGGCGAACTGCCCGGCGACCTCGACTTCGGCCCGACCCGGGACCAGCGCATCAACACCCATGTCACGGCGCCGGTCCTCCACATCGACCCCGCCGCCCGTCACGCCCGCGCCGCCGCCCGCCGCCACTACGGCTTTGCCGACGACGACCTCGTCGTGGCGCTGCAGATGGGCTCCGGCGCGAATTTCGAGACGGCCGACCTGCGCGCCGAGGTGATCCGCCACCTGCTGCGCCATCCGAAGGTGCGGGTGCTGGACATCGTCTCGCCGCTGGCCACCCTGCCGCCCGTGCCCGAAGGGGCGGAGGCCCGTGTCCTCCAGGTCCGCGAATTCCCGAGCTTCCTCAACAGCCGCGCCGTCGATGCCGCGGTGGGGGTGGCCGGATACAACGCCTTCCACGAACAGCTTTACGGCGGCATCCCCACGCTCTTCATCCCCAACGAGTCGCCCGAGATGGACAGCCAGCTCACCCGCGCGCAATGGGCGGAGGTCATGGGCCACGGCCTCTGCCTGCGCGACCGCGACACCGCCGCGCGGCTCGACGCGAAGCTGGCCGAACTGCTCGACCCCGAGGCGCGTGCCGCGATGCGCGCCACCATGGCCACGCTGAAACCCAGCAACGGTGCCGCGGAACTGGCGGGTCTGGTCGCCGATCATGCGGGCATGGTGCGCACCGACCGCTTCCCGTGGGACGCCTACCCGCGATGACCGGGACCGTGACCCATCCCGCCCGCGACAAGCGGATGCTGGTGGTCTTCTCCGGGCCGCGCGCCGGGTCGAACCTGCTGGTCGACATCCTCGGGCAACTGCCGGACGTGCTGGCCCTGTCGGAGGTCTTCAACCCCGCCGGCATCTACGGGCTGAGCCTGCATCCCGACCTCGAAACGGAGCTGACCGAGCGCGCCGGGGGCCCGCGGGCGCTGGCCCGGCTCTTCCGGATGGACCCGCCGGGGGCGCTGGCGCTCCTCGACGCGGCCGTCCCGCAGGATCAGGCCATCGTGCTCAAGGTCCTGCCGCATCACGTGCACCTCGCCGCCCTGCGCCAGTGCCTCGAGGCGCAAGCCTTCGGCGCGCTGATCCTCACCCGGCGGCGGCTTGACCAATACGCCTCCTACCTCAAGGCGCGCGAGACCGGCATCTGGTTCGGCGCCAACACGTCCGCGCTCAGGCCCGAAGGCGGGGCCGAGCAGGCGCTGGCCTTCGCGGGTATGCTCGACGCGTGGCTGGGTGACGTGGCGCGGCTGTGCGACGGGTCAGGGGTTGCGCGTGCCACGGTCGAATACGACCGCGACCTCCTGCCCGGCACGCCGGAGGTCCGCGCCCAGCACCTCTCGCGTCATCTCGCGACGCTGGGCTTCGACGTTCCGGCGTGGGAATTCCCCTCCGCCTCCTACTTCCAGCGGCAGGACGGGACGGAGGACGCGCTCGACAAGTTCTCCAACGGTCTGGCGCTGGGGCAGGCGCTGCGCGGCCTCGGCGCGCTCGACCACCTCATGTCCGCCTTCCGTCCCTGGCCTGCGCCGGGCAGCGCGGCGGTGGACGACGACTGAGGCCCGTCAGCCGCGCGTTTCCAGTATCGCCGACTGCACGCCGAGGAAGATCTCCGGCGCCGCCTCGCGCCGCCTGACGAGGTCCTGCAGGAAGATGTCCAGCGTCTCCGTCACCTTGCGGTTGCCCTCGAACAGCGGCTCCCGCGTGTGGAAGGCCACCACGCGCGACCGGCCGATCACGCTGTCGTCGACGCGGAAGGCGACACGCGTCTCCGCCCGCGCCACCGCCTCCGAGAACGCGACCCGGATGCGCCCGTCCTCCGCCGTCTCGCGCAGCGCGGCGACACTGTGCTCCGGCGCAAGCCGGTTCGGCAGCAGATTGTAGACCACGCCCTGCACGTCCACGAGGATCACGTGCATGTAGCCCTCGGACCCCTCTGGCAGGCCCACGTCGATGGTCGGGTTGTCGCCGGGGCGGAAGATGCCGTCGGGCCGCGCCCCGCCATCGTCGCCAGAGCCGAAGGCGATCTCCATCCCCTCGGCGGGCAGCGGGGGCAGCGCCTCGTCGATGCGGCAATGCATGTCGTTCAGCACATCGGCGTCGATCTGCAACGACCGGCTGCCGATGCGGTCGGTCAGCGATGTCTCCAGCTCCGCCCGGCTGGCCTCGGCGGCGAAGGTGCCGGTTATCCTGAGCGTATCGCCAAGCGCATAGGCCTCGCCCTGCGGCGGCTGCAACGTCAGCGCGCCACAGTCGGCCCAGAAGTCGATCACGTCGGAGAGGTCCCCGGGCGTCAGCACGCGCGGCCCCAGCAGCAGGTCCGCCTGCACGTCCAGCCCGGGATAGAGCGTGCCATCCAGCCCCTTGGTCGCGGCGTCGAGCGCGGCGCGGTCCTCCGCCAGCCCGGTGACTTCGGCCCGGTTGTCGCTGAGCGCGACCTCGAACTCCTCCAGCGTGGCGGCGGCGCCGAGCAACGATATGACATCCTCCGGCCAGGTCTCTGCCAGAGCGCCGCTGCCCAGCGACAGCTCCGCCGTGCCGCCCAGGGCCTCGACCCGCTGCGTCAGCTCCGCCAGCGCCGCGGGCGAGGGGACAAAGCCCGTCGCCGTCACCGCGCCGTCCGCCCCGCGCGACACGGTCAGTTCGAACGGCGACTGTTCCGGGAAACGCGATCCGCCGGAGCCGTTCAGGACGTACCACGCGCCGCCGGCCACCGCCGCCACGGCCAGAAGACCCGCGCCGATCCAAAGCCCCTTGCCGCGCTTCGGAGGCTGCGGCACGGCGGTCTGCCAATGCGCGGTGCCATCCGGCGCCATGGTCCATGTCCCGCCGGAGGGCGGCATGGTGCCCGGTGGCATCGTGCCGGGCGGAAACGTCCCTGGTGGCATCGTGCCCGGCGGGAACGTCCCCGGCGGCATGGTTCCGGGGGGAAAGGAACCGGGCGGCATCGTTCCCGGCGGTACGGTGCCCGGCGCCATCGTGCCGTGCCCGTTGCCCTGCGGCGGCACCGCGCGCACCGTCGGGCTCTCCGTCACCGTAAGCTCCGGCGGCCCGTCCAGCACGTAGTGCAGGGGCGTGCCGTTCTGCGCCCGCTTGAAGGCCTCCACCGCCTCGTCCGCCGTCTGGAACCGCTTCTTCGCGTCGGGCTCCGTCATCCGCAGGATCAGCATCCGCAACGGCTCCGGCACGCCCTCGGTGTCGAGCGGTTGCATCTTCTTCGGCAGCACCTCCATCGGCTGTTTGCCCATGTTGGGCTTCTTGCCGAGGTAGGTCGCCAGCAAAGCCGCGCCCAGCGCGTAGATGTCGGACCGTGGATCGGTATGGCCGCCGAACTGCTCGGGTGCCGCATAGCCCAGCTTGCCCGCAAAGCCTTCGCCCACGATCGTCACCGCGTCGGGCGTCGTGTCCTTGGCGATGCCGAAGTCGATGATCACCGCCTGCCGGGGATCGCCCGCGCGCAGGATGATGTTGTCGGGCGCGATGTCGCGATGCACGATGTTGTTGCGGTGCGCGTCCGCCAGCCCGGCCAGCACCCGCTCGCCCACCGCCAGCACGTCCTCCATCGACATGCCGCCCTCGCGCAGCACGATGTCGAGCGCCTTGCCCTCGATGTAGTCCATCACGAGATAGACGATGCCGTCCGGGGTCCGCTGGGTGTCGAAGTAGCGCACCACCGCGTCGTGCCGGATCTCGCGCACGCCTTCCTCGCGGGTGATAAGCGAGGTGTAGCTGTCGTTGTCGGAGAACTCGGCGCGCAACGCCTTGATCGCCACCACGCGCCCCGAAATCGTGGAGCGTGCGAGATAGACCTCCGACAGGCCGCCACGGCCGAGGACCGCCTCCACCCGGTAGGTGTTGTTGAGGAGCTGTCCGAGCTGGAAGATGTCTTTCGCCCGGGGGTCCTTCATGCACGCATCCGATGTGGCCTCTCTGCTCAGGGGCGACCTTAGCACCGGCATCCGGGCGCGTCGATTGCAAGCGGCGCCGCATTCGCATTTCAGGACACGGGCTTGGCGGGTGTGGCCGGCTTGCCCGGATGGCGGGCAGGGGGCCGGGTGTCCCTCTTTGCTGCACCTCGAACGTCAGTCTATCACGACCCCCGCCCGCGCACCGCGCATCCCCGGTCAAAGCCCGGTTCCCGATGACCCGGCAGACCCGCAAGGCCAGCGGCGGCAAGGCGCCCGTTGCTGCGCTGCGGCACGGCAGAACTTGGCCAACCCCTTGGAATGCGGTCTTGAATGGCGATCCGCCGCCCAGCCGCACCCGGCCTTTGGGCAACCTTCCGCACCGAAATGCGGCCCGGCTCCCGCCCCTCTGGCAAGCGCCCGACCGTGCCCCCAGATCCCTGTCATCTTCGAACCAACCCGAAGGAGGAAAGAAGATGAAAACCGCAGCACTGACCGCAGCCGCCCTCGCGGCCCTCACGCTCCCCGCCTTTGCGCAGTCCACCACGATGGACGGCGAGATGGGCGCCGATGCCCCCATGCCCGGCGCCGATGTCGCCGTGATGGAGCAGATGGACGCCGACGCCGACGGCTTCGTCACGCTGGCCGAAGTCCAGGCGGTCTTCCCCGAGGTGCAGGCCGAGGTCTTCGACGAGGCCGATGTCGATGCGGACGGGCTCCTGAACGCCGACGAGGTGGTGATCGCCCAGGCCGACAGCCTCCTGCCCGAAGAGCCCGCGGACGACAGCACCGACCGCGGCTGACGCCCAGGCCCACAGGCCGCGCCCCTTCTCCTCCCTCGGGAGGGGCGCGTGCCCCCGGGCCGCCATGACCGGCGGCCAGGGCCAGCGCGCGGCTTACCTCCCGTGCCCCGCGCTGGCCAAGGGGCCTTCCCGATGGTTCAATGCGATGGTCCGGGGCGTCTGCCCGACCGGCACGCACCCCGCGCCCCGCCAGTCATGCGCAAAGCCTACCGCGAGCGCGCGATGTACCTGTCGCCCCGATGGTTCACGGTGATCATCAGGTTCAGGATCACCGCCCCCAGAAGCGACGTCGCCGCCACCTCCCAGGGGAACAGCGCGAAGGCCAGCGCAAAGACGCAAAGGTCGAAGGCAAGCTGCACGTTGCCTGCCGCGATCCCCCGCGTGTCCTGCAGCCACAGCGCCACGATGCCCACACCGCCCAGCGTCGCCCCGTGCCGGAAAAGCACGATCAGCGCCACGCCGCCCAAGACGCCGAAGACCACCGCCGCCACCCAGGGTTGCAGCGCCGTCACGGTCAGCCCCAGCGGCAGCACCTCGGTAAAGACCGACAGCAGCGCCACCGCGGCAAAGGTCTTCAGGGTGAACTTCACCCCCATCCGGCGGAGCGCCAGCACGTAGAACGGCAGGTTCAGCACAAAGAACACCGCCCCGAAGGACCATCCCGCCGCATAGGACAGGATCAGCGACAGGCCGGCGATCTGCCCGGTGATCAGCCCGCCCGCGCGCAACGCCTGCACGGCCAGCGCCATCAGGAGCGTGCCGACGATCAGGCCCACCGCGTCTTCGTAAAGGGTGTGGCGGTCGGCGGGGGGAAGGTGCATCAGGCTGGGCATCGTCAGCCGATGCCCCATTGCGGCGGCGCGGGCAAGGGGCAGGGTGCCGCGGTCTGCACGACGCCGGTGCGTTTGCTCAAACTCAGGGCGCTGCGCGGTTGAAACTCCCCGCGCGCCGCGAAACAGTGGCGCGGAAACGGATGCACGGCGTCGAAAGGGCCTTCATGCACATTGCCTGCCTGACCATGGTCCACCGCGACTATTGGGCTTTGTCCCGCTGGTACGCCCATCACGCCCGCCATGTGGGCGCCGGTAACCTCTTCGTCGTGGCCCACGGCGCCGATCCGGAGATCGCGCGCATCTGCCCCGGCGCCTCGGTGCTCACCATCCCGCGCGACGGCTTCGACAATTTCGACAAGGCACGGGCGGAGATGCTCGACGGTTTCCATGCCGGTCTCTCGAAGGTCTACGACTGGGTGATCCGCACCGATGCCGACGAACTGGTGGTGATCGACCCGGACCGCTGGGACAGCCTCGGGTCCGCGCTGGCCGCCTGCGACGTGCCGGTCGTCACGGCCCTGGGCTTCGACCTTGCCGAACGCCCCGGCGACACGCCGCTGAAGGATGGCCCGGTCTTCGGTCCGCGCCGCGCGCTGGCCTTCTCCGGCCACTACTCCAAGGCGGTGGCCGCCCGCCGCGCCGTGGGCTTCCAACTGCACGGCACCCGCGTCGCCCCCCGCAAGCTCGACAGCTTCCCCTTCCACATGCCGCAGGGGGTCTACCTCGCGCACCTGAAATACGCCAACCGCGCGGTGCTCGACGATGGCAACGCGATCCGCATGGCGGTGGCCAACGCCCCCGGCAAGGGCCTGCCCGGCGGCGGCTGGCAGGAGGCCGGCGAAGACGCCCGGAAATTCTACGAAACCTTCGAGGCCAAGCCGCAGCTGCCATGGGAAGAGGCCGAACCGCAGGCCCATGCAACCCTCTCGGTCAAACCGGCCCGCCTCGACCGCTTCAGCGTGGTCAAGACCCGCGCCCTGAAACTGCCCTTCCGGACCGAGCTGCCCGACCGCTTCTTCGGCCAGGGCTGACCCCGGACCCCAAACCAGGAAACCCCACCCCGGACCCAAAGGTCCATCGCCTTCATCTTGGCCCAAATACCTGCGGGGGGTCCGGGGGCGGCAGCCCCCCGGCGGATCGGCGCGCGCCAGCGCGGCGATATAACGGACCAACCGGCGCGCTGCCAGCGCGCCGACATCCCGGCCCTCAGCCCATCAGCGCCTTGTTCAGACGCTCGTCGACCTTCTCGAGGAAACCCATCGTTGTCAGCCAGCCCTGGTCCGGGCCCACAAGCAGCGCGAGGTCCTTGGTCATGAACCCGGCCTCGACCGTCTCGACGATCACCCGCTCCAGCGTCTCGGCAAACGCCCGCAGCGCCACGTTGTCGTCCAGCTTCGCGCGGTGCTTCAGCCCGCCGGTCCAGGCATAGATCGACGCGATGGAGTTGGTGGAGGTCGCCTCGCCCTTCTGGTGCTGGCGGTAGTGCCGCGTCACCGTGCCATGCGCCGCCTCCGCCTCGACGATCCGGCCGTCCGGCGTCATCAGCTGCGAGGTCATCATCCCGAGCGAGCCGAATCCCTGCGCCACCGTGTCCGACTGCACGTCGCCGTCGTAGTTCTTGCAGGCCCAGACGAACTTGCCGTTCCACTTCAGCGCGCAGGCCACCATGTCGTCGATCAGCCGGTGCTCGTACCAGATGCCCGCTTCCTTGAACTTCTCGGCGAACTCGGCCTCGTAGATCTCCTGGAAGAGGTCCTTGAACCGCCCGTCATAGGCCTTGAGGATGGTGTTCTTGGTCGACAGGTACACCGGCCAGCCCAGCGTCAGACCGTAGTTCAGCGACGCCCGGGCAAAGTCGCGGATCGACTCGTCCTGGTTGTACATGCCCATGTAGACCCCGGCGCCGGGCGCATCGTAGACCTCGCGCTCGATCACCTCGCCGTTCGCGCCTTCCCATTTCATCGTCAGCTTGCCGGCCGAGGGGAAATGGAAATCCGTCGCCTTGTACTGGTCGCCGAAGGCATGGCGGCCCACCACGATGGGCGAGGTCCAGCCCGGCACCAGCCGCGGCACGTTGCGGCAGATGATCGGCTGGCGGAAGACCACGCCGCCCAGGATGTTGCGGATCGTGCCGTTGGGCGACTTCCACATCTTCTTCAGGCCGAATTCCTCGACCCGCTGCTCGTCCGGGGTGATCGTCGCGCATTTGACCGCGACGCCCACCTCCTTGGTCTTCTCGGCGGCGTCGATGGTCACCTGGTCGTCGGTCCTGTCGCGCTCCTCGATCCCCAGGTCGTAGTACAGCAGGTCCAGGTCGAGGTACGGCAGGATCAGCTTTTCCTTGATGAAGGCCCACATGATGCGGGTCATCTCGTCGCCGTCCATTTCCACGATCGGGTTGTCGACCTTGATACGGGTCATCGGCTTTCCCCTCTGCGATGAGTCGTTTGTCCGCTGTCTAACGCATGGGACGTTGCACGTGAATGAAGTATACAGTGGCATACCGAAAAAACATCCAGCCTGCGGCCCCGCGACAGGCAGTTCAGGCAAGCCCTGCACGCATTTGCGGCAGTTTTTAAATACCTGAAATTTAGGGATAAATCCGGAGGCGTTAAACGGCGGTTAATCTCCCTTGCCCTAGGCAGGCTGGATGAGAAGCCTCGTTCGACAAATCGCCGGAATAGCGCTGCTTGTGGCGATGCTTGTCCTCGTGACCGGCGCGGCGCTGGTGGTGACGGTCTCGGCCCTGCCACCGCGCGACGGGGCACCGGTGGTGGTGATCGCCGCGCCGTGGTCCACGGGGGCCGGGGGCATGGTGGACGCAGCGGGCGGGCGCAGGCTCACGCCCTGGCCGCCGCACAGGCTGGCCGCCCTGGCGGTCTTCGACGGCACTGTGCCCGCCGACAGCCTTCGACGTAAGGGGGCCTGGGCGCTGGTCGATGGCGGGCAGCTCGCCCGGTTCTGCGGAGTGTCCTGAGATGACTTCCCTCGCCACATGGGCCCGGCGGCCGGACTTCCCGGCGCGCCGCCTCGCCGTCAGCGCGCTGCTCTTGCCGCTGATCCCGCTCGCCAGCCTCTACGCCGGGACATCTTTCGTGCCGGCGCTCATGGGGACGCTCGCGCTGGGTGTGGCGATGGTTCTGGGAACCGCGATGTCCTCGGGTCTGCGCGACTACGTGATGGCCACGGCGCTCATGGGGCAGGCGATGATGATGACCGCCGTCTTCACCGGGCACCCGTTCCAGATCGACACGCACATGCTGTTCTTCGTGCTGCTGGCGGTGATCGCGATCCCGGGGCGGATCGACGTGCTGATCTACGCCTGCGCCATCACGGCGCTGCATCACCTGCTGCTCACCGTGGCGCTCCCGGCGCTGGTCTATCCCACGGCAGAGCTGACGACCAACCTCGCGCGCACCGCGCTGCATGGCGGCATCGTCGTGCTGGAGGGCGTCGTGCTGGGCCTTGCCGCCCGCGACCGCAACGCCAGCCTCGCGCAGATCCGCAGAAAATCGCGTGAGTTGGAGATCGGCACGCAGATGGCCGAAGACGCCCGGCTGGAGGTTCAGGCCGCGCATCAGGCCGCCAGCCGGGTGATCGAGGAGATGCGCATCGCCCTCAGCCGACTGGCCGGGCGCGACCTCTGCTTCGGTATCCAGGGTCCCTTTCCCGCGCAGTACGAGGTGCTGCGCTCCGAATTCAACATGACCGTCGGCACCCTGCGGGAGGCCTTCGCCAGCGCCAGCGACGTGGTCGGCGGCTTTTCGACCGACTCGCAAAGCCTGTCGCACACCATGAACGACCTCGCCGCCCTGTCAGAGGTGCAGTCCCGCGCGCTGGCAGAGATGACCGCCGCCACGGAAACGCTGGTCGACGTGCTGTCGAGGACCGCCGAACAGGCGCGCGACGCCGCCCGCAGCTCCGGAGAGGCGCGCGACAGCGCCGTCAACGGTAGCGAGGTCACCGCCGCCGCCATCGCCGCCATGCGTGCCATCGAGGAAGGCTCCCGCCAGATCGAATCCATCGTCGACCTGATCGACGACGTCTCCTTCCAGACCAACCTTCTGGCGCTCAACGCCGGGGTGGAGGCGGCGCGCGCCGGAGAGGCGGGCAAGGGGTTCGCCGTCGTCGCGGCAGAGGTGCGGCAACTGGCGAAAAGCACGTCGGAGGCGGCCAGCGGCATCCGTCAGCTGATCCATGACAGCACCCGTCAGGTCAGCAGCGGCGCGGAACTGGTGGATGCCGTGGGTCAGCGCCTGCAGGAGATCAAGGACCAGATCTCCCGCGCCAGCGACCTCACCGCCTCGATCTCCAACCGCAACGCTGAACAGGCGGGCGCGCTTTCACAACTGCACGAGATGGTGCGCAGCACCAACGACCGGACCCGGCAGGCCGCCGCCATGGGCGAACGGCTTGCCGGAATGAGCCGCCGTATGACCGTCTCCTCAAGGAAACTGTCCTGCGACATGGAGGCTTTCACCTTCTCCGAGGACGACCTGAACGACCCCGACGACCGGGCATCGCCGGACCGGACCGGTCCAGCGCCCTGAAGCGCCGGACAGCCCTGCAGGCGCGCCCCGCGTCAGGCGTCCTCGAGGTGGCGCAGCCTGCGCATGACGAGCAGGCCCAGCGTGGCATAGATCAGCACCCCGCCCACCAGCGGCACCGGCGTGCCGTTGAACAAGAGCCCGATGGGAATCGCCAGGACAACGGAGGCCACGGTCGCCAGCGCGCTGATGACCGAAGCGGCGGTCCCCGCGATATGGCCCATGGGCGACATGGCGATGGCGTTGAGGTTGCCGATGGTCAGCCCGGCCTGGAAAAACTGCACCTGCTGCCAGACGAGGAAGGCCACGAACAGCACCAGCGCGCCGGGGTTCAGCACGAGCAGCACCAGCATCCCGACGCTCGCCACGATCTGCACGTAGAGGATGGAGTTGATCAGCCGCCGCATCCCCAGCCGCACCACGAGCCTCGCGTTCACGTAGCTCGACGAGGCGGCCAGGATTGCCGTCAGGCAGAACCACAGCGGGAAGGTCTCGGCCCGGTCCAGCCAGACCGAATAGATCGGCTGGATCGAGGAAATCACCGAGAACAGGCAGGCAAAGGTCAGCGTCAGCACGACGATCGGCAGCCGCACGTCGGGCAGCGCCATCATCTCCGTCAGCGCCGCACGGATCTGCCGCGGGCGGAACGGGCGGCGCCGGGACTTCGGCAGGGTCTCGGGCAGGCGGATCGTCACCCAGGTCGCTGCAGCCACCCCGAAGATCGCCGCGGCCACGAAGATCATGTGCCATTCCCAGACGCGGATGATCTGCTGGCCCAGAAGCGGCGCCATGGCGGGCACCAGCGCAAAGACGATCATCACGAAGGACATGATCTGCGCCATGCCGCGCCCTTCGTAAAGGTCGCGCGTCACGGCCATCACCACCACGCGCGGCCCTGCGGCGCCCAGCCCCTGCAGCATGCGCGTGGCAAGCAGCCACCACAGGCTGTCCGACAGCACCGAGGCCAGCGCCGCCAGAACGTAGACCGCCACGCCCGCGACGATCACCGGCTTGCGTCCGAAGCGGTCCGACAGCGGCCCGGTGAACAGCGTGCCGATGCCCAGCCCCAGCACGAAGGTGGTCAGCACCAGTTGCGCGGCATTGGGCGAGTCGGGGCTGAGGTCGCTCGCGATCTCGGGCAGGGCGGGCATCATCCCGTCTATGGAAAAGGCAACCATCGCGGTGAGCATCGCCATCATCGTGACGAACTCCAACCGCCCCGGCATGACGTAATCGGGCGTGGCAGGTGTTGCGGGCGCCTGAGGCGCTTCGGGACGGGACGTCATGCCGCCACCTCGCAGGCGTCAGCGGCGGTCCGGCGGATCATCATCATTGGCAGCATTCTCTTCGGTGGTGTCGAGCCGCGCGATCAGCCATTCCGTGTGCTCCTCGCGCTTGCGCATGGCGTATTGCCCGAACTGCTGGATCGCAACCGCGAAAATCCCCAGACCCACGAGGATGAACACCGTGGTGCCGATCTTGCCGACGGCGGTGGCGGGAACAAGCTCACCGTAGCCCACGGTCGACAGCGTCACCACGGTGAAGAAATAGCTGTCCAGCCAGCTCCAGCCCTCGACCCGGTGGAAGAACACCGTGCCGGTGGCGATGATCGCCGCCAGCGTCAGGATCAGGGTAAGCCAGCGCAGCTTCTGCATCACGCGCTCGGGTCGGCCCCGCTGCGCAGCTCTTCGATCACCTTCGCCCAAAGCTCCGGCGGCTGCGCACCCGGCACGGCATGTTTCTGCGCCACCACGAAGGTCGGGACGGAGGTCACGCCCATCCCGCGCGCCGTGGCGTCCTGCTCGACGATCTCCTTGCGGTCCGAGTCGGAGTTCATCAGCCGCATGACCAACGCCGCGTCCATGCCCATGCTGTCGGCGATGTCGGCCAGCGTCTCGCGGTCGCCGATGTCGCGGCCGTCGACGAAATAAGCCCGGAACAGCGCCGAGACGACGGGCGTCTGCCGCCCCTCGATCCCCGCCCAGTGGATCAGCCGCTGCGCGTCGATGGTGGACGGCGTACGCGCGATCCGGTCGAGGTTGATCGTCAGGCCGGCCTTCTTCGCGTGCTCCTCCACCGGCAGGTAGGCCTTCACCGCGCCCTCCTGTCCGCCGAACTTGCCTTCGAGGTATTCCCGCCGGTCCATCCCTTCCTGCGGCATTGCCGGGTTCAGCATGAACGGCAGCCAGCGGATGCGGAACGGGTGATCGGGATGCGCCTCGAGCGCCCGGTCGAGATAGGCCTTGCCGATGTAGCACCACGGGCAGATCGGGTCGGAAAAGATATCGAGTTGTACCATGAGACCTCCAGTCCCGGTCTCTTAGCAGCCACGCACCGCGGTGGCGAGACCGCGTTGCACGGCGCCGTGTCACGGCCCCGAGGGGCGCGCGGTCACGCCGGATCGGGCCGTCGCAGCGCCTTGCGGATCAGCTTGCCGTTGGGATTGCGGGGCAGGGCGTCCAGCCGGATGAAGGTGCGCGGACACTTGTAACGCGCCAGCCGCTCCGCCGCCGCGGCCTTCAACGCCTCTTCGTCCAGCTCGTCGGACGCCGTGTAGAAGGCCGCGATCACCCGCACGTCGTCCTTCACCTGCAGGTCCGTGACCGCCAGTTCAATCACCCCCGGCAGTCCTGCCAGCGCCGCCTCCACCTCAAGGGGAGAGACCCGGTAGCCGCCCGCGTTCATCATGTCGTCCGACCGCCCGAGGTAGGAGATCTGGTCGTCTTCGTCCATCGCGCCAAGGTCGCCGGTCATGAACCAGTCGCCGGTGAACTTCTCCGCTGTGGCCTCCTCCGCGCCCACGTACCCCAGCATCAGCCCCGGGTCGTCGCGGTGGATGGCGATGGTGCCGGGTGTGCCCCGGTCGACCGGCACGCCCGCCTCGTCGACGATGGCAAGGTGACGGCCCGCCTGCGGACGGCCCAGCGTGCCGGGGGCGGAGGGCCGCGCCGGCGCGTTGGAGATGAAGGTCGAACATTCCGACATGCCGTAGGCCTCGAATATCTCCGTCCCCGTCGCGGCGCGCCAGCCGTCCCGGATCGCCTCCGACAGCTTCTCGCCCGCCGCCAGACCGTGCCGGAGGCGCGGCATCGGCACCACGGGGAACTTGAGGATCTGCCTGTAAACGCCCGGCGCGGCTGCAAAAATCGTCGCATCGTTGCGCTTCATCAGCAGCGGCAGCTGCGCCGCATCGGTGCCCGCCGCGGGGATCAGCGCCGTGGCCCCCATGGTCCAGGGGTCCATCAGCCCGGTGCCCAGCGTGAAGGTCCAGTTGAAGGCGCCCGCGTGCAGCAGCCGGTCCTCGGGCCCCAGCCCGTACCAGCCCTCCATCATCATCTGCCGCGCCCAGATCGCCCGGTGCGCATGGCCCACGGCGCGCGGCGTGCCGGAGGTGCCGGAGGTGTAGACGATGTAGGCCAGCCGCTCCGGATCGCCCATGGCATAATCGGCGGGCGGCAGATCGTGCCAGCCCTCGTAGAGATCGGGCCCGAAGACCGGCACGGTGGTCCCGGGGCAGGGCACGCCCTCCGCCCTCAGGATCGCCGCCGGCGACAGATGGTCGAGGATCTTCTGCACCTCCGGCGCGGTCAGCTGCGAGGAGGACGGCACCGGGACCACGCCCGCGGCAATCGCGCCAAGGTAGGCGATCGGGAAATCCACCGTGTTCCCCAGCCGCATCAGCAGCACGTCGCCGGGGCGAAGGCCCGCCTGGATCAGCCCGGTTGCCGTTCCGCGCACCGCCGCGATCAGCCGCCCGTAGGACCAGCGTTGCGCGCCCGTGGGCCGGACCACCGACAGCGCGATCTTGTCCGGGGTCAGCGCACCCGCGGCCAGAACATGCGCGGCAAGGTTGAACGGCGCGGGGCATGGCGCAAAGGCGCCCTGATCGAAGACGGAGGCTTTCATGACGGATGGAGTAAGTCCGCCGCCCGCCGCTTGCAAGGGTGGCCCCGCGCTCCTATAGAAAGGCGCCACACCGGAGGCCGTCATCCAAGCCATGTCCAACGACCCGAAATCCCTGATCCGCATCGCGCGCGAAACCGGCCCCGAGACGGTGGCAGAGCCGCTCGACCTCGGCCTCCGGGTGCGCGAACTCCGCAAGGAAAAGGACTGGACGCTCGAACAGGCGGCGAAGAAGGCCGGGCTCGCCCGCTCCACGCTGTCGAAGATCGAGAACGGGCAGATGTCGCCCACCTATGACGCGCTGAAGAAGCTGGCCACGGGGCTGGAAATCTCCGTCCCGCAGCTGTTCACGCCGCCCGTCCAGGCGCAGGCCAACGGCCGCATGGCCGTGACCCGCGTGGAAGAGGGCCGGCACCTCGCCACCGCCACCTACGAACACGACCTGCTGGCGGAATCGCTCAGCCGCAAGAAGATGCTGCCCTACCGCGCCCGCGTCCGCGCCCGCACGCTGGAGGAATTCGACGGCTGGGTGCGCCACGACGGCGAGGAATTCCTCTACGTGCTGACCGGGGTGGTCCGCCTTTACACCGAGTTCTACGAACCGGTGGAGATGAAGCGCGGCGACAGCGCCTATTACGACGCGACCATGGGGCACAACGTGGTCTCCGTCTCGCCGGAGGATGCGACGATCCTCTGGGTCACCTCGCTGGCCTGAACGCAGGAAACACGGGATGCAGCTTGCCCTCCGACCGCTTTGCGCCACCTCCTGCGCGACACCGGAGACAAGATGACCCCCCTCACCACAGCCCTTCTTGGCGGCGCGATTGCCGCGCTGGCCACGACCTCGGGCGCCATTCCCGCCGTGATCGGCAAGCGGATGACCCGCGCCACCTCCGACCTGATGCTGGGCTTTGCCGCGGGCGTCATGCTGTCGGCGGCCTATTTCTCGCTGATCCTGCCGGGGATCGAACGCGCGCAGGAGCAGACCGGCTCCGTCTGGCTCGCGGCGGCCATCGCGGCGGCGGGCGTGTCGCTGGGCGCGGGGTTCGTCTGGCTGCTGAACGCCAAGATCCCGCACGAACACTTCAAGTCCGGCCCGGAAGGCGGCGCCGACAAGGCCACGGTCGCGCGCATCTGGCTCTTCATCCTCGCGATCACCATCCACAACTTCCCCGAGGGCCTGTCCATCGGCGTGGCCTTCGGCGTCGACCAGGCCAAGGGCCTGTCGGTGATGACCGGCATCTCGCTTCAGGACATCCCCGAGGGGCTGGCCGTCGCCGTCGCCCTGACCGGCCTCGGCTATTCCCGCTGGAAGGCGCTCGGCGTCACGGCAATGACCGGCGCGGTGGAGATCGTGGGCGCGGGCCTCGGCGCGGCGGCGGTCAGCGTCTCCGCCTCGCTCCTGCCCTGGGGCCTGACCTTCGCGGCAGGCGCCATGCTGTTCATCATCAGCCACGAGATCGTCCCCGAAACCCACCGTCACGGCCATCAGGACAAGGCGACACTGGGCTTCATCGTCGGACTGGTGCTGATGATGTTCCTCGACGTGACGCTGGGGTAGGGGCGGCGAAGGTATCCCGAGAACGGGGTTTGTGACGGTCTGGTTGCAGATAGGAAACACGGACCGAAAGGGCTCACGACACCTATTGTTTTTCCGAGACCTTTCCGGAAATTTGGTGTGCGAAGTCCTCGCCGAGGACGATTTCCGAAAGACGAAAGACCAATGAACGTTTCCAGATTTTCCGTAAGTATTTCGATGCTTGTGCTGCTGACTGCATGCAGTGGTACCATGCAGGGCGTGATCCGTGGAGAGGGCACGCCGGTGGTGTTCGAATACGAACAGGGCATGGATCGCGATTTCTACACCACAACGATTGACGGAGAGAAGTTCAGCGGTCACGCCGTCGACGTCGGTGCGACAAGCGGCATCGGAAATGTCTTCACCGGAAACGGTGTGCAGAACGTGTTCACGACCACCTCCAGCGGCAATTTCGTTGCCGTTCTGCTGGGAGACAAGGGCTCGAGCATGAGATGTGAAATGAACTACGCCGACAGCAGCGGAATGACCTCGTCCGGCGGTGTCGGCCGTTGCGAGATAAGCGACGGGCGTGTCATCGACATCACCTGGTAAGAGCGCAGCTTGGAGCGGGCGGCCGCATGCCGCCCTCACCCCGGCACCGTCTCGCCCTCTGCCTCGCGTTCCGCCTCTGCCTGTTCGGCGGCCCAGGCGCCCGCGGCCTCGACCGCGACGGGCGACGACATGGGCAGGACGCCGAGGTAGCTGTCGGTCTCCGCGACCGGCGTGACCGCGCGCTGTGCCATGCGGTAGAGCGCGTAGAGCGCCACGGCCCCGAAGGTCACCGCCAGCACAAGCCAGAAGGCGAAGGGCCCGAAACCCTGCATCGCCCAGCCGGTGATCAGCGGCCCGGCAATGGCCCCCAGCCCGAAGGTGAAGACAAGCCCGCCGGAGGCCGCCGGCATCTCCTCGGTCGCCAGGAAGTCGTTGGTATAGGCCAGGAACAGCGCGTAAAGCGGAGTCGTGACGCCTCCGGCGAGGAAGGCCGCGGCCATCAGTGCCCGGCGGTCCGTGCCGTAGCCCCAGCCCATCAGGCAGGCGGCGGCGCCCACCACCGCCGCGCCGAAGATCAGCTTGCGGCGGTCCATGCGGTCCGACAGCCAGCCGAACGGGTATTGCAGCACCAGCGCCCCGGCAAACAGCATCGCGATGAACAGCGAGATCAGGTTGGCCGACATGCCGATCTGCGTGCCAAAGACCGCGCCCATCCCCGATTGCGTGGCGTAGAGCCCGCCCAGCAGGAAGGTGCCCACCACGCCCAGCGGCGAGCTGACGAAGAGCTGTTTCAGCGACATGGGCTTTGCCACCTCGACCACCGGCGCGGGCGAGATGCTGAGCAGGATCGGCGCGAAGGAGATCGACACAAGGATCGACGCCCCGATGAACAGCGCCGCCGTGCCCGCGTCGCCCAGCGTCAGCAGACCCTGCGCACCGATGATCCCCAGCGTCTGGGCGATCATGTAGGCCGACAGCACCTTGCCGCGCGTCTCGTTGGTGGCGGCGTTGTTCAGCCAGCTTTCGGCGGCGACATAGATGCCGGACATGCAGAATCCGAGGATCACCCGCAGGATCGTCCAGGCCCAGGGCTCTGCCAGCAGGGTCAGGGCGATCAGCCCGGCGGACATGAAGCTGCCGAGCGCCGCAAAGACCCGCACGTGTCCGACCCGCCGGATCAGCACCGGGGCAAACCGCGCGCCCGACAGGAACCCCATGAAATAACCCGAGGTGACGATGGCCAGCTCGCCCGCCGAAAACCCCTCGATCCCGCCGCGCAGGCCGATCAGGGTGAAATGCATGCCGTTGCCCAGCATGATGAAGACGATGCCGATCAGGAGCGCCCAGATCGTTGCAAGGACCTGAAGCATGGGATGACCTTTCGCGCGTCGGGGTTCGGACCTTCCCGCAGCCTACAGGCCAAAGGCCACCGGCGCGAAGGATTCATCCCCGCGCCGGCCTCCGTTTGCGACAAATCATGTCTCTTGCTGACTATGACGCCACCGGCGCCGTCACCGTTCGGGCAGCAGACCCCTCGGGCTGAAGCGCAGCACCAAGAGCAGGATCACCCCCATGGTCAGAAGCCGCATGTGCTGCACCGAATCCAGCAGGTGCGCCTTCAGCCATGACCCGTCGGCCATGCCCGCGGTCAGAAGCGACATCAGCGACTGGCCCAGCGGCTCCACCTGCACCCAGAAGAACCAGATCAGCATGCCGCCCAGCACGGCGCCCAGGTTGTTGCCCGAGCCGCCGACGATGACCATCACCCAGATCAGGAAGGTGTAGCGCAGCGGCTGGTAGGTCGTGGGCGTGAGCTGCCCGTCGAGCGTGGTCATCATTGCCCCGGCGATCCCGCAGATCGCGGACCCCAGCACAAAGACCTGCAGGTGGCGGTAGGTCACGTCCTTGCCCATCGCGCGGGCCGAGACCTCGTTGTCGCGGATCGCCCGCATCATCCGGCCCCAGGGCGATTTCAGCGCCAGCTGCGCCAGCACCAGCAGCACGACCAGCACGGCGGCGAACATCAGCGAATAGCCGAGCTTCACGTAGATGGTCGAGGCCGTCGCCGGATCGAGGCCAAGGCCCGCCGCCTGCTCGACAAAGGCCGGATCGGCCTGAAGGTCGGTCTCGTAGGGGACGGGGCGGGGCAGGCCGTTGACGTTCTTCACGCCGCGCGACAGCCACTCCTCGTTCTTCATGATCGCGATGATGATCTCGGAAATGCCGAGCGTCGCGATGGCGAGATAGTCGGAGCGCAGCCCCAGCGCCGTCTTGCCGATCACCCAGGCCGCGCCCGCCGCCAGCAGGCCGCCCATCGGCCAGGCCAGCACCACCGGCAGGCCCAGCCCCCCGAGGAAGCCGGTGCCCGCGGGGTTCACCGCCTCGATGGCGTTGACCGCGTCGTCCCGCACCCAGCGATAAAGGAAGAAGCCCGCGATCAGCACCAGCGCCACCAGCCAGCCCCTGCGCGACCGCTTCCACAGCATGGCCGAGACGGCGATGACCGCGGTGCCCACCACCAGCGCCAGAAGCGCGCGCGGCCCGCCCGCGGCCCACGCCTCCGGCACCGGCGAGACGGAGGTCAGCACCACCGCAAGCCCGCCCAGCGCGACGAAGCCCATGACACCCACGTTGAACAGCCCGGCGATGCCCCACTGCAGGTTAACGCCCAGCGCCATGATCGCGCTGACCAGCCCCATGTTCAGGATGACGAGCGCGGTGTTCCAGCTCTGGTAGAAGCCGGTGAACAGGATCAGCCCGGCCACAAGAGCGAAGAGAAGGACGGTCTTCAACGACTGGTTCATACCGATTTCCCCTTGAAGAGGCCCGTGGGGCGGAACAGCAGGACGATCACCAGGATCATGAAGCTGACCGCGAACTTGTACTCGGTGGCCAGCAACTGCACGAGGCCGGAGGGCTCCAGCGCCTCGGGCATCATGTAGCCCAGCACCTTCTTCCATGCGTAGGTGATGCCCACCTCGCTGAACGCGATGACGAACCCGCCCGCGATGGCCCCCAGCGGCGAGCCCAGCCCGCCCACGATGGCCGAGGCGAAGATCGGCAGCAGGAGCTGGAAGTAGGTGAAGGGCTTGTACGACTTGTCGAGCCCGTAAAGCACGCCCGCCACGGTGATCAGCCCGGCCACGATCAGCCATGTCACCATCACCACCCGCTCGGGGTTGATGCCGGACAGGAGCGCAAGGTCCTCGTTGTCGGAATAGGCGCGCATCGACTTGCCGGTGCGCGTGCGGTTCAGGAACCAGAACAGCACCGCCACCACGACGACCGCCACCACCACCGTGATCGCCTGCGTCGTCTTCAGGCCCAGCCCCTCGGCCAGGCCCGTGGCGCGCTTGAAGTCGCCGGCCGAGATGATGAACCGCTCGCCATCGGCAAAGATCTGGTCGTCCGCCCCCAGAACGAAGCGCGTCAGCCCGTTGTAGATGAACATCACCCCGATCGAGACCATGACGAAGATGATCGGCTTGGCCTTCTGCGCCCGGTAGAAGCGATAGACCACCCGGTCGGTCAGCAGCACCAGCACCGCCGTCCCCGCGATCCCGAAGGGTATGGCCAGCAGCGCCGTGGGCAGCGGACCCAGCCCGATCCCCCAGCTCTGGAACAGCCAGGTCACGAGGATTGTCACCATCGTGCCGAAGGCCATCGTGTCGCCATGGGCGAAGTTGGAAAAGCGCAGGATGCCGTAGATCAGCGTCACCCCCAGCGCGCCCAGCGCAAGCTGGCTGCCATAGGCGATGGCCGGGATCAGCACGAAATTCGACAGCGCAACCAAAGCGTTCAGCAGGTCCATCAGGACATTCCCTCCATGTCGCAGGTGCGGTACAGCGTGACGCCCCCTAAGCCGGTCGGGCCCGGCCTCTCAAGGTCATTGCGCGCGTTCAAACGGAACGCGCCGTTTTCGAAGAGGGCAAAGGTCCGCAGGCGCCGCCCGCCGGCCTCAGCGTCCATGCCGGACGGCCACACCGCGCCCCCGAGGGCCGCGGGCATGTGCACGGGCGCCACGCCCGCGGAAACCGGATGCCACGCCGCCCTCATTCCTCGGCCTCGCAGCGTCCGAGGTAGCTCACCATCATCGGCCCCTCCGCGTAATGCACCGTGTAGCGCACGTCGCCCGCCTCGGAGATCGTCAAGAGGTGGCGCGCGTCGAAGTCGCCGCCCGACAGCGACAGCCGTCCGCCGTCCTTCGCCCCCACCATGAAGACCGTCCCGGCATCGGCGATCAGGTTCGCCTCCACCATCATCACGGAGGGGTCCATCCCGCCCGCACGGGCGTCCAGCAGCGGCGCAAAGCCACCGTCGCTGCAGGCCTCGTCCTCGTAGCACTCGCGTTCGAACCGGCACGCGAGGCGGATGTCCTCCTGCACCGGCGCATCGGTCACGGTCAGCATCGTGCCGGTATCCTCGCCAGACTCACCGCCCGACTCCCCGCCATGCTCCTGCGCAAAGGCGGGCAGGGCGGCGACGATCAGCGCCAGCGCGCCCAGCTTCTCTGCTTTGCAAATACTCAAACCGTCACCCCCCGAGAAAGCTCTTGCGCACTTCGGGGTCGGCGAGCAGTTCGCGGCCCGTGCCGGTGTAGGCGTTGGCACCCTGCACCAGGACATAGCCCTTGTCCGCGATCTCCAGCGCCTGGCGGGCGTTCTGCTCCACCATCAGGATGGAGATGCCGGTGCGCGCCACCTCGATGATCCGGTCGAAAAGCTCGTCCATCACGATGGGCGACACGCCCGCCGTCGGCTCGTCCAGCATCAGGACGGTGGGCTTGGTCATCAGTGCGCGGCCCACGGCCACCTGCTGCCGCTGCCCGCCCGACAGCTCGCCCGCCGGCTGACGGCGCTTCTCGCGCAGGATCGGGAACAGGTCGTAGACCTGCTCCATCGTGGTCCGGTAATCGTCGGTGCGGATGAAGGCGCCCATCTCCAGGTTCTCCTCCACCGTCATCGAGGTGAAGATGTTCGAGGTCTGCGGCACGAAGCCCATGCCGCGCGCCACCCGGTCCTGCGGCGTGAGCTGGGTGATGTCGTGGCCGTCCAGCCGCACGGCACCCGACCGCACGTCCAGCATGCCGAAGACCGCCTTCATCGCCGTGGACTTGCCCGCGCCGTTGGGGCCGACGATCACCGCGATCTCGCCCTTGTCGACGGCGATGGTGCAGTCGTGCAGGATGTCCGGCCCCTTGCCGTAACCGCCGGTCATGCTGTCGCCGATCAGGAACGGCCCGCCGGGCGCATCCGTCACCGCGCCGGAGCGCCGGGTCGGATCGACCGTGCCCTCGCCGCCGCGCCGGGTGATCGACGCATCGTGGTTGCCGCGGTCGTCCTGGTAGAACCCTTCCTCGCCACTCATGCGCGCCCCCCGGTATCCGTCGTGTGCAGGTGCCCGGCCGCGCAGACGGCGCCCGTGCCGCCGGTGCAGGCCTTTCGCCGGTGACGGCGTGTTGCGAAAACCGCCCTCATTCCTGCGCCACCTTGTCCTTGTTCTTCAGGCCGGTGCCCAGATAGGCCTCGATCACCTGCTCGTTGGCCTTGATCTCGTCCAGCGTGCCCTCGGCCAGCTTCTTGCCTTCCGCCATGACGATCACCGGGTCGCAGATGCGGCCGATGAAATCCATGTCGTGCTCGATCACGCAGAAGGTATAGCCGCGCTCGCGGTTCAGCCGCACGATGGTGTCGGCGATGGTGTTCAGAAGCGTGCGGTTCACGCCCGCGCCCACCTCGTCGAGGAAGACGATCTTGGCATCCACCATCATCGTGCGGCCCAGCTCCAGCAGCTTCTTCTGGCCGCCGGAAATGGCCCCGGCCGGATGATCGGCCAGATGCGAAATGGTCAGGAAATCAAGCACTTCGTCGGCCATCCTGCGCAGCGCGCGCTCTTCTTCCGCGATGCGCTTGCGGCCGATCCAGGTGTTCCACAGCGTCTCGCCCGACTGCCCGCCCGGAACCATCATCAGGTTCTCGCGGCAGGTCATGGACGAGAATTCATGCGCGATCTGGAAGGTCCGCAGCAGCCCCTTGTGGAACAGCTCGTGCGGCGGCAGGCCGGTGATGTCCTCGCCGTCCATCGTCACCTTGCCCGAGGTCGGCGGCAGCGCGCCCGCGATCACGTTGAACAGCGTCGTCTTGCCCGCGCCGTTCGGCCCCACGAGGCCCGTGATCGACCCCTTGGCGATCTCCAGCGAAGCGCCGTCCACGGCGCGGAAGGCACCGAAATGACGGTGCAGGTTCTCCACCTTTATCAATGAACGTCCCCCGTGGCACGCACATGAAGTGCGCCCCATAAAGCATTGAAGCCGCCCGGAAAAATTCCGGACGGCCCCAAGTTTCGCCCTGGCTTACTTGAACTCGACGGTCTCAGCCGCGCCGCCGGTGACGGTGTAGTGACGGTACGAACCCGCCGCTTCGCCTTCGCCGATCAGCTCGACGCCGGATGCACCGACGTAGTCGATGTCGCCGCCGTTCTTCAGGATTTCCAGCGCCTTGCCCAGCTCACCCGGCAGGATCGGCTCGCCGGGGGCGTTGGCCACATCCATCAGGTTCGCGGCCACCGCTTCGGAGGTCGCCTCGCCGCCCTTCGCCATCGCCAGCGCGATCAGCGCCGCCGCGTCGTAGGATTCGCGGGTGTAGGAGGACGCCGCGTCGATGCCCGCATCGCCGGCCACCTTGTCGAACGCTTCCGCGCCTTCGCCCTGCGCCCAGGGCGAGGTCCCGAAGGAGCCTTCCAGCGCGTCCGACTGTTCGGAGAACAGCGTGTCGCCGTACATGCCGTCGCCCATGATATACATGTCGAAGGCACCGGTGTCGTAGGACGCCTGGATCATGCCCTTGCCGCCCTGGTCGGTGTAGCCGAACACCGCCAGCGCGTCGCCACCGGCAGACGCCAGCGCGCCGATTTCGGCGGAGTAGTCGGCCTTGCCGTCGTCATGCGGCGCGGACAGGGTCACTTCGCCCTCGAAGTTCTCCGCGAAGGCATCGGCCAGACCCTTGCCGTAGTCGTTGTTGGTGTAGGTCACCGCGACCGAGGAGATGCCCTTTTCCTTCAGGATCTCGGCGATCACCGCACCCTGGCGCGCATCGGACGGCGCGGTGCGGAAAAACAGGCCGTTGTCCTCGGCGGTCGACAGCGCCGGAGATGTCGCGGACGGCGACACCATCGGGATGCCGTTCGGCACGGCCACGTTGGACAGCACGGCGCCGGTCACGCCGGAGCAGTCCGCGCCCATGATCGCCACGACGCCCTCGGAGGTCACCAGACGCTCGGCGGCGGCGGTTGCGGCGGCGGCGTCGACGCAGGTCGAATCCGCGCGCACCGGTGCCAGCGTCATGCCGTCGAGGAACATGCCGCTCTCGTTCACTTCGGTCAGCGCCAGCTCGGCGCTGTCGGCCATGGCCGGCGTGATGGATTCGATCGGCCCGGTGAAGCCCAGGATGATCCCGATCTTGACTTCGGACATGTGGCTCTCGGCGTGGGCGGCCCCAGAAGCAAGGGCGGCTGCAGACGCGGCAAGAAGCAGTTTTTTCATTGTTCAACTCCCGTGTTGGATCTGTTGTCCAGCGCAAAGGCTATGCGGCGGATCGGGAAATGAAAAGCCCCGCCGCAAGGTCACGTATGGGAAATCGCAGCGTGAACAGTCTTGCTCGGTCCCGGAAACGCCCCACTTCGGGGAAAGGACCCCAGGCCCAGGAGGCAGCACATGCGCGCGTTGACCCACACCGGACTTCTGACCCTCATCCTCTGCCAGCCCGCGCTGTCCCAGACGGCAGCTCAGACGGCGGGCCAGACCATAGACACCTCCGCCGGGCCGATGACCGTGCAGCCGGTGGTGCAGGGGCTCGACGGGCCGTGGGCCTTCGACACGCTGCCCGACGGCACCATCCTCATCACCGAGATCGGCGGCAGCCTCCTGTCGGTCCGGGGCGGCGGCGCCACCCGCGTCTCCGGCCTGCCGGGCGACATCGCGGTGGGCGGGCAGGGCGGCCTGCTCGACATCCTCGTGCCAAGCGATTTCTCCGACGACCGCACGCTCTTCCTGACCTACGCCAAGGCGCAGGGCCGCGGCGCGGGCACGGCGGTCTACCGCGCCACGCTCTCCGACGACGGCACCGCGCTGGAAGGCGGCGAGGTCATCTTCGAGATGGCCCCGGGCGACACCACCGGGCGGCACTTCGGCTCCCGCCTCGTCGAGGGGCCGGGGGACACGCTCTTCGTGACCATTGGCGAACGCGGCGACCGGCCCGCCGCGCAGGACCTGTCCCGCCACAACGGTTCGGTCATCCGCATCAACCGCGACGGCAGCGTGCCCTCCGACAACCCCTTTGTCGGTCAGGACGGCGCGCAGCCCGAGATCTGGTCCTACGGCCACCGCAACCCGCAGGGCGCGGCGATGGACGCCTCCGGCCAGCTCTGGGTCAACGAACACGGCGCGCAGGGCGGGGATGAGGTCAACCGGGTGCAGAAGGGCGCCAATTACGGCTGGCCCGTCATCTCCTACGGCCGTCACTACAGTGGCGCAAAGATCGGCGAGGGCACGGCGCAGGACGGCATGGAACAGCCCGTCCACTACTGGGACCCCTCCATCGCGCCCTCCGGCATGGCGTTCTACGACGGCGCCGTGTCGGACTGGCAGGGCAACGCCTTCGTCGGCTCGCTGAAGTTCGACTACATCGCCCGCCTCGCAGGCGACCCCATGACAGAGGTGGAACAGATCGACCTCTCCGACACGGGCCGCATCCGTGACGTGGGGCAGGGGCCGGATGGCCTGCTGTGGTTCCTCTCGGAATACGAGGGCGGTCTCTACAGGCTGGTGCCCGAAGGCTGATCCGGGCGGTCGAGCCGGTAATACGCCGTGTCCGTCCACTCGACCCCGCCATAGAGGAAGTTCTTCTCCTCCACCCCGGTGCAGACGAAGCCCAGCTTCTCCAGCAGACGGGAAGAGGCCTCGTTCCTCGGGTCCAGTTCCGCGGTCAGATGCGCCTGCTCCGGCCACCGCGCGAAGGCGCGCGGCAGGATGGCGGACAGCGCCTCGAAGGCAAAGCCGCGCCCCCAGAAGGCGGGCACCACCATGTAGCCGACCTCCGGCCTGTGCCAGACCCCGGCCTTGCCGATGCAGCGCCCGTCGCATTCGAGGACGTATTCCTCCTGCCGGTCCGGGTCCGGGGCGATCAGGGTCTTCAGGATGCGTGCGGTCTGCGCGATGTCGTGATGCGCAGGGCCGCTCCAGTAGCGCATGGCGCGCGGGTCGGAAAACGCCTCGTGCAGCGCCTCGAGGTCGTCGGGCCGCGCATGGCGCAGGATAAGGCGGTCTGTCCGGATCATGGCGACAGGGGTGCCATGCAACGGGGCGGCGGGACAAGCCTTTGGAGCGTTATGCACCCGTCCGGGACGCGGTTAACCAATTGTGACGCTGCGTCATCCTGGGCCCGCGTGAAAAGGTTACCAACCGGCCGTTTCAGGGGGTCGAACCGGCCGGTTCACCCCATAACGCGGCGGTCATCTGCATGAAGATCGGGTAAAGCCGTTAACGAAGCGCCGGATGCGCCACCACCCGTGGTGCGCGCGCGCCGCGTTCACCGCCACGCACGGCCCGTTAACCTCGGTTCAGACCGACAGCCGCGCCGCGTGGGTTCCGCGCTCGCGGTAGGGCGTCGTCTCGTAATGGGCGCGGTAGCATTTCGAGAAATGCGAGGGGCTGGCAAAGCCGCAGGCCAGCGCGACGTTGATCACGCTCATGTCGGTCTGCATCAGGAGGTTCCGCGCCTTCTGCAGCCGCAGTTCCATGTAGTAGCGCTTGGGCGAGCGGTTCAGGTAGCGGCGGAACAGCCGCTCCAGCTGCCGGGTCGACATGCCCACGTCCTTGGCCAGCAGGGCCGGGGAAATCGGCTCCTCGATGTTGCTCTCCATCATCTGGATGACCTGGCTCAGCTTCGGATGCCGCACCCCGATCCGGGTCGGCACCGACAGCCGCTGCGTGTCCTGGTCGGTGCGGATCGAGGAATAGATCTGCTGGTCCGCCACGGCGCTGGCCAGTTCCTCGCCATGGTCGTTGGCGATGATCTGCAGGAACAGGTCGATGGACGAGGTCCCGCCGGCGGTCGTCATCCGCGTCCCGTCGATGGCAAAGACCGACTTCGTCAGGAAGACATCCTCGAATTCCTCCGAAAAGCTGTCCTGGTTCTCCCAGTGGATCGTGGCCTTCTTGCCGTCCAGAAGTCCTGCCTTTGCAAGGGGATAGGCGGCGGTGCACAGCCCGCCCACATGCAGGCCGCGGCGCGCCTCGCGCCTCAGCCAGGAAATCAGCCGCTTGGTGGTGGCCTTCTGCACGTTGGCGCCGCCGCACAGCACCACAGTGTCGTCGCGGTGCAGCTCGTCAAGGTCGCCGTCAAGCTGGAACACCGTCCCGGTGGAGCACGAAACCGTCGCGCCGCCCTCGCCGATGACCCGCCATTCATAGAGCTTCTTCGCCGACATCCGGTTCGCCAGCCTCAGGCAATCCATGGCGGCGGCAAAGGACAGCAGCGTGAAATCCTCCAGCAGCACAAAGACGAACCGGCGCGGTTTCGCAGGCACGTTCTCGATCTCGACGATCTGTCGCTGGTTCGGCGGCAGCATGGGAAGCCTCATGAGCTTGGGGCCGGATCCGGCGCAGGTGGTGCGGCTCAGATGGGCAGAAGGGACCGCCAGCGTCAAGAGATGTCGCGAAAAACACGACTGGCCAGCAGAGGAAGGCTCGCCTATAACGCGGAACCGTCAAAACGCAGACCGTTCAAGGAACGACAACCGGAGTAGATCAAATGACCGAGTGGCAGAAATCGAACTGGCGCGCACTCCCGCGGGTTCAGATGCCCGAGTATACGGACGCCGAGGCGCTGCATGCCGTCGAGGCACAGCTGGCAAAGTATCCTCCGCTGGTCTTTGCCGGTGAAGCCCGCCGCCTGAAGTCCCTCCTGGGCGCCGCCGGCCGCGGCGAGGCCTTCCTTCTGCAGGGCGGCGACTGCGCCGAATCCTTCGACCAGTTCAGCGCGAACGCCATCCGCGACACCTTCAAGGTGATGCTGCAGATGGCCATGGTGCTGACCTTCGGCGCCAAGGTGCCGGTGGTGAAGGTGGGCCGCATGGCCGGCCAGTTCGCCAAGCCGCGCTCTGCCCCGACCGAGGTGGTCGATGGCGTCGAGCTGCCCAGCTACCGCGGCGACATCATCAACGATCTGCCCTTCACCCCCGAAGCGCGGACCCCGAACCCGCAGAAGATGCTGCAGGCCTACACGCAGGCCGCCGCCACGCTGAACCTGCTGCGCGCGTTCTCCACCGGCGGCTACGCCGACGTGCATCAGGTGCACCAGTGGACGCTGGGCTTCACCGAGGGCGAGAAGGCCGCGAAGTACCGCGACATGGCCTCGCGCATCACCGACACGCTGGACTTCATCCGCGCGGCGGGCGTCTCGAACGAGCAGGCGCACACCCTGCACACGGTCGAGTTCTACACCTCGCACGAAAGCCTGCTGCTGGAGTACGAAGAGGCGCTGACCCGGATGGATTCGACCTCCGGCAAGTGGCTCGCGGGCTCCGGCCACATGGTCTGGATCGGCGACCGCACCCGTCAGCCCGACGGCGCGCACGTGGAATTCTGCCGCGGCATCCTGAACCCCGTCGGCCTGAAGTGCGGCCCGACCACCACCGCCGACGACCTCAAGGTACTGATGTCGAAGCTCAATCCGCAGAACGAGGAGGGCAAGCTGACGCTGATCGCCCGCTTCGGCGCGGGCAAGGTGGCCGAGAACCTGCCGCGCCTGATCAAGGCGGTTGAGGAAGAGGGCGCCAAGGTGACCTGGGTCTGCGACCCGATGCACGGCAACACGATCAAGTCGGCCACCGGCTACAAGACGCGGCCGTTCGACAACGTCCTGCGCGAAGTCCGCGAGTTCTTCGGCGTGCACGAGTCCGAGGGCACCGTGCCCGGCGGCGTGCATTTCGAGATGACCGGCCTCGACGTGACCGAATGCACCGGCGGCGTCCGCGAAGTGACCGAAGAGGACCTGAGCGACCGCTACCACACCGCCTGCGACCCGCGCCTCAACGCCTCGCAGTCGCTGGAGCTGGCCTTCCTCGTGGCCGAGGAGCTGACCGCCCGCCGCG
This sequence comes from Sagittula sp. P11, assembly GCF_002814095.1. Classification (NCBI taxonomy): domain Bacteria; kingdom Pseudomonadati; phylum Pseudomonadota; class Alphaproteobacteria; order Rhodobacterales; family Roseobacteraceae; genus Sagittula; species Sagittula sp. P11. Next base: position 4,464,971 of record NZ_CP021913.1, on the reverse strand, counting down.
AGAACGCCGCCGCCGCCGCGCACGGCTGACCGCCTCAGGCGTCATTCTGGCGTCAGGTCTGGCAAGGAACGAAGGCCGGTCCCCCGGGGGCCGGCCTTTCCCTTGTGGGCCAGGCGCCTCGGGCGCCTTGCTCGATGCCACGGGCCGGTCCCGCGGCACGTGGCGTTCAGGTGTCAGTCGTTGTCGACGATCAGGCGCAGGTGCCCGCGCTGCACGGTGGGACGCGGCTCTTCGGTCTTCGCGGCAGGGGCCGGGGTGAAACTGCGCTGCTCTTCGCGGACCTCGAAGGCCGGGCGCGGCTGCGGCACGTCCGTGCCGGCAAGGCCGGGCGCCGCAGGCGTTCCGCTCACCGCCGCCGAGATGTGCATCCGCACCACCTGGAACCGGCGCGGCGTCCGGCCGATCCGGCCATGGCTGATCAGCGCGCCAAGCCCGCGGGTCAGGTCGCCGAAGTCCGAGCGCAGCGGCAGCAGCACAAGGCTGGCCTCCAGGTCGGGCTTGCCGAAACCGGCCTCTGCCCGCAGGTCGATGCGCACGATGGCCGGGTCGGCGAAGAGCGCCGTGACGCCCTGGCCGAACCGCTCGCGGTCGGCGGGCGCGATCAGGCTCGACAGCGGCATGCCCGCCACCTGCATGCCCATCAGGTCGTTGAGATGTGTGCCCGCCACGCGGATCTTTGCCATCGACGGTGCGATGCGCTCCAGCAGGAACGCGTTTTCCAGCGCGCTCTCCATGCCCCTCGGGTCGACCTGGCTGCGCAACGGGACAGAGCTGCCATCGCACAACCCGCGCCAGTAGGTTTCCACCTGGCGCAAGGGCGCTTCGCGCCGTGCCTTCTCCCGCTCCGTCATCGAAACGATCCCTTGTCCGTTTCCGCCCTTGCCAAACATGTGTCCGCTCCTTTTGGTTCCGGATGCGACCTGGCAGAGCCCCCTGCCACCATGTCCGTGTGTCAATACTTCTTATAAAACCATTACTACCAGAACGCCGCCCGAATTTCGCCTCATTTCTGGCTCAACGGTTAACGTCTTCCAAAGAATTGTTGGCATCTGCCTGCCGGAACGGCGCCGTCTGCCGGGCGCTCGGCGCTTGCCTTGCGCGGCTCCGGGCTTTACCCGGAACCCATGACAGGAGAGACAGACATGCGGCAGTCCATGACCGGGTTCGCGAGTGTTCAGGGCGCGGCCTTCGGCCTTGCCTGGGTGTGGGACCTGAGGGGCGTCAACGGCAAGGGGCTGGACCTGCGCCTGCGCCTGCCCGACTGGGTCGAGGGGCTCGAAGCGCAGGTGCGGGCCCTTGCGGCCAAGGCCCTGGTGCGCGGCAACGTGCAGATCGGGCTGCGCCTGACCTCCGACGCGGGCGACGGCGCGCTGCGGCTGGACGAGGGCCAGCTGACCGCCGTGCTCGACGCCATGTCCCGGATCGAGGCGGAGGCGATGGAACGCGGGCTCTCGCTGGCGCCGTCGACGGCGGCCGAGGTGGTGGGCCTGCGCGGCGTGCTGACGTCTGAGGCCGCAGAGGTCGACCAGGACGCGCTGCGCAACATGCTGGTTGCCGACTTCTCCCGCGCGCTCGATGCGTTCATCGGAATGCGGCAAAGTGAGGGCGCCGCGCTGGCCGACATCGTGATGCGCCAGCTGGCCGAGATCGAGTCGCTGGTGACGGAGGCCGAGGCCGCCATCGCCGTCCGCGCCGATGCGCAGGTGCAGCGGTTCCGCACCCAGCTGGCCCGCGTCACCGACAACGTGGACGGCATCGACGAGGCGCGCATCGCGCAGGAACTCGCGCTGATCGCGGTGAAATCCGACGTCACCGAAGAGATCGACCGCCTGCGCGCCCACATCGGCGCCGCCCGCGACCTCATGGCCACCGAGGGCGCCATCGGCCGCAAGCTCGACTTCCTCTGCCAGGAATTCAACCGCGAGGCCAACACCCTGTGTTCGAAGTCCGGCGATACGGAACTGACCCGCATCGGCCTGAGCCTCAAGACCGCCATCGACCAGATGCGCGAGCAGATCCAGAACGTGGAATGACCGCAATGTCCGACAGCCTGCCGAACCGCCGCGGTTTGCTCATCATCCTGTCCTCGCCCTCGGGCGCGGGCAAATCCACCCTGTCGCGGCGCCTGCTGGACTGGGACCCGTCCCTGAGGTTCTCCGTCTCTGCCACGACCCGCGCGCCGCGGCCCGGCGAAGTGGACGGCCAGCACTACCACTTCCTTGCCGAGGAGGATTTCAAGCGCACGGTCAACGATCAGGGGATGCTGGAGCACGCCCACGTCTTCGGCCACTTCTACGGCTCGCCCCGCGCGCCGGTGGAGGCCGCGATCGGGCAGGGGCGCGACGTGCTGTTCGACATCGACTGGCAGGGCGCGCAGCAGATCGTCAACTCCGCGCTCGGGCCGCACACGCTCTCGGTCTTCATCCTGCCGCCCTCCATCGCCGAACTGCGCCGCCGCCTCGTTGGCCGCGGACAGGACGCGCCGGAGGTGATCGCCAAGCGGATGCAGAAAAGCTGGGACGAGATCTCGCACTGGGGCAGCTACGACTACGTGCTGGTGAACGACGACCTCGACGCCACCTTCGGGCAACTGAAGACCATCGTCGCCGCCACCCGTCTGCGCCGCCTGCAACAGCCCTGGCTCGTGGACCACGTCCGCAGCCTGCAAACGGAATTCGAGGAGCTCGCATGACCATCTACGCCCTGGACGACATCGAACCGCAACTGCACGCCACCGCATGGGTCGCCCCCGGCGCGCATGTCATCGGCCGCATCGTGATGGAGGAGGACAGCTCCGTCTGGTTCGGCAGCACCCTGCGCGGCGACAACGAGGAAATCCGCGTCGGCCGCGGCTCCAACCTGCAGGAGAACGTGGTCTGCCACACCGACATGGGCTATCCGCTGGTGATCGGCGCGGGCTGCACCATCGGCCACAAGGTCATGCTGCACGGCTGCACCATCGGCGACAACACCCTGATCGGCATGGGGGCGACGATCCTGAACGGCGCGAAGATCGGCAAGAACTGCCTGATCGGCGCGGGCGCGCTGGTGACCGAGGGCAAGGAGATCCCCGATGGCAGCCTCGTCATGGGGATGCCGGGCAAGGTCGTGCGCGAACTGACGCCCGAGGCCATCGAGGGCCTGAAGCTGTCTGCGCTCGGCTACCAGGCCAACGCCCGGCGCTTTGCCAAGGGCCTGCGCGCGCTCTGAGCGCCCCCTGATCTCACACGAAAATCGCGCGTGCCCGCGGGTTTGCGCGATTGACAGCCCCTGCGCGCGGTGCTCCCTCTGACGCCATCAGAAGACCCGATAGGAAAGACGCCATGAAACCCACGCTGCAACGTCCCGTGACCGTCCCGCAGAGCCTCTCGACCCCGGTCATCACGCCGCTGATGCCCTCGGTGGTTTATGCCTCGACCACGCCGGACGAGCTCGATTCGCAATACGAGGGCCGGGCGCAGGGCTACACCTACGCGCGTGAGGGCCACCCCAACGCCGACGTGCTGGCCCGCCGCATCGATGCGCTCGAAGGGTGCGAGGGCGGCCTGGTGCTGGGCTCCGGCATGGCGGCGGTGGCGGCGGTGCTGCTGGGCCTGACGAAGGCGGGCGACCACGTCGTGGGCGGCGATCAGCTTTACGGCCGCTCGCTCAGGATGCTGACCGAAGACCTGCCGCGCCTCGGCATCGCGACCACCATGGCGCAGGTGACGGACGCCGCATCGGTCGCCGCCGCGCTGCGCCCCGAAACGAAAATGGTACTGATCGAGGTCGTCTCCAACCCGACGCTGCGGCTTGCCGATCTCGACGGCATCGCCGCCCTCTGCCGGGAAAAGGGCGTGCTCCTGGTGGTCGACAACACCTTCACCACACCCGCCACGGTCAAACCGTTCGAACACGGCGCCGACATCGTGCTGCACTCGGTGACGAAGCTGCTGGCGGGCCATTCGGACGTGACGCTCGGCTGGATCGGCGCGCGGGACCCGGACCTGATGGCGAAGATGCGGGTCTTCGCCGTGACCACCGGCATGACGCCCAGCCCCTTCGACTGCTGGCTGGCGGAGCGCGGGCTGCACACCTTCGCGCTGCGGCAGGCCCGCACGCAGGAGACCGCGCGGCGGCTGGCCGATCACCTCGCCGGACAGGCGGGCATCGCCAGGGTGCTTTACCCGACCCGGCCCGACCACCCCGACATGGCCCGCGCGCAGGGGCTGCTGCAGGGGCAGGGCGGCAACATGGTAAGCTTCGTGCTCGACGGCGGACGCGCCGAGGCCAACGCCTTTGCCGAGGCCGCCAACGGCGTGGCCTTCGCGCCGACGCTGGGCGATGTGGGCACCACGCTCTCGCACCCGGCCTCCTCCTCTCACCGCGCGCTGACACCCGAGGGCCGCGAGGCGCTCGGCATCACCGAGGGGTTCTTCCGCGTCTCCGTGGGGCTCGAGGACCCCGACGCGCTGATCGCCTGCTTCGACGCGGGGATCGCCGCCGCGCGGAGCGTCTGAGATGACGGAGGCCGAAGCGGGTTTCGTCGAGGCGATCCCGCTGCCTGCGGTGATGATCCGCCGGGACGAGCGGATCGAGGCGGCCAACGGCCCGGCGCTGGCGCTGCTGGGGCAGGGCATCCGGGGCCGCCACTTCATCACTGCGCTGCGCCAGCCGGGCCTGCTCGACGCGATAGAGAGCTGCCTGCGCGACGGCTCGCCGCGCGTGGCGGACTTCCTGACCAATGACGGGCGGCAGGACACCACCTACCGCGTGACCGTCCGCGCCGTGGCGCTGGAAAGCGGGCGTGGCGTGCTGGTCTGCTTCGAGGATGTCACCTCCATCGAGCAGATCGGCCAGATGCGCCGCGACTTCGTCGCCAACGTCAGCCATGAACTGCGCACGCCGCTGACCGCCCTGATCGGTTTCATCGAAACGCTGAAAGGCCCGGCGCGCGGCGATCCGGCGGGGCAGGCGCGCTTTCTGTCGATCATGGAGTCGGAGGCCGCCCGCATGAACCGGCTGATCGGCGACCTGCTGTCGCTCAGCCGGGTGGAGGCGGACGAACGCGTCCGGCCCACGACCCGGCTCGACCCGGCCGAGATCGCGCGGTCGACGCTGCACGGGCTGCGCCCCATCGCCGAGGAGGCGGGCGTGACGCTCGACCTGTCGGTGCCCGATGTGCCGCTGTCCATTCCCGGCGACGAGGACCAGCTTCGGCAGGTGCTGACCAACCTCGTGGAGAACGCGATCAAGTATTCCGGGCGCGGCGCCTCCGTCACCGTGACGCTGACCGCGGTGGACTACGAACCGCGCGTCCGGGGCCGGGGGGTGCGGCTGACGGTCAGCGACACGGGCCCGGGGATCGACCAGATCCACCTGCCGCGCCTGACTGAACGCTTCTACCGCGTGGACAGCCACCGCTCGCGCGAGATGGGCGGCACGGGACTGGGTCTCGCCATCGTCAAGCACATCGTGAACCGCCACCGCGGGCGGCTGCGGGTGGACAGCGAACTGGGCAAGGGCACGACCTTCACCGTCATCCTGCCCGCCGGCTGACGGTGCGGCGGCACGTTTGCCCGCCCGTCACAAACCCCGGGAATCGGTAAACGCGCCGTCACGATTCGACCGGGGCGCCGAAGTATCCGTCGAGATCGGCAAAATGACCCAGCGTCATCGACGATTTCCGCCCCTCAGCGCGTGCAAATTGAAGAGCGCCGCGGAAGTATCTGGCATTAAACAATAAAACAAAATCCACTCAAACCGCATACCGTCCCAGGCGCGAAGTCATGCCGCCCGCGTCCCGCTCACGTTGCATGAAATCCCGTTAAAAACCGCGCCGTCATCAAACTGTTACATCACCGTCACAAAAGCATTGCGCGCTGTCCTTAGCGAGGGGCGCGACGGTCATCACTGGGGATGATCGATTCCTGACCTAGGGAGCAAACCTGATGAAATTCGTGAAACTGACCGCCTCTGCTCTGGCGCTCGCTTCCGCAGCCTCCGCAGCCTACGCACGTGACAACGTGCAGGTTGCAGGCTCCTCCACCGTTCTGCCCTACGCCTCCATCGTGGCCGAAGCCTTCGGCGAGAACTTCGACTTCCCGACCCCGGTCGTGGAATCCGGTGGCTCCTCCGCCGGCCTCAAGCGCTTCTGCGAAGGCGTGGGCGAAAACACCATCGACATCGCGAACGCCTCCCGCGCGATCCGCGAAAACGAAATCGCCGCCTGCGCAGACGCCGGCGTGACCGACATCATCGAAGTCCGCATCGGCTATGACGGCATCGTCTTCGCCTCCCAGATCGACGGCCCGGCCTTCACCGCCTTCGAACCGGCAGACATCTACAACGCCCTGGCCCCGAAAGTGGTCAAGGACGGCGAGCTGGTCGACAACCCCTACACCATGTGGTCCGAGTTCAACGCCGAGCTGCCGGAAGCCGAGATCATGGCCTTCATCCCGGGCACCAAGCACGGCACCCGTGAAGTCTTTGAAGAGAAGGTCCTGGCAGCAGGCTGCGAGACCACCGGCGCACTGCAGGCGATGCTCGACAGCGGCATGTCCGAGGACGACGCCGAGGACGCCTGCATCGCAGTGCGCACCGACGGTCGTTCCGTGGACATCGACGGCGACTACACCGAGACGCTGGCCTCCATCGACTCCAACTCCAACGGCATCGGCGTCTTCGGCCTGGCGTTCTACGAGAACAACACCGACAAGCTGAAGGTCGCCACCGTCTCCGGCATCGAGCCGAAGACCGAGACCATCGCCTCCGGCGAATACCCGGTCTCCCGCCCGCTGTTCTTCTACATCAAGAAGGCACACATCGGCGTCATCCCGGGCCTGAAGGAATTCGCGGAATTCTTCGTCGCAGACGAGATCGCAGGCCCGGACGGCCCGCTCTCCGAATACGGCCTCGTGGCTGACCCGGAACTGGCACAGACCCAGGAAAAGGTCGCGAACGAGACCACCATGTCCGAAGAAGGCATGTAATAGGACCCGAAAGGGACCTTGCACACCTCAGACGGGGCGGCCATTCCCGCCGCCCCGTCCGCCATTCAGGCAAAGAAATACATCAGGGACTTCGGGGGGCACATGCCTTTACTCTGGCTCATCGTGATCGTGCTTGCGCTGGCAGCCGTCGGCTATGTCGCCGGGCGCGGCCGCGCAATGAAGAGCGCCGGCGGCGACAGCCGCCACCTGCACTCGCTGCCGTCCTATTACGGCTCGAACGCGGCGATCAAGGTCGTCGTTCCCGCCTTCCTGCTGCTGATCGTTTGGCTTCTGGCGCAGCCGATCTACGTCAACTCCGTCGTCTCCGGGATGATCCCCGAAAGCGAGGTCGCCGAGGGCAGCAACCTGTCGCTCGTGATGGCCGAGGTGCGCCGCACCGCCGACGGCATCGACAACGCCATCGCCGCAGGGCTGATGCAGGCCGACCGCGTGCGCGACATCAGCGCCGACCAGCTCACCCAGTCGCTGAAGGACGCGGGCCAGATCGTCACCTCCGCGATCACCCCGGCCGTGCTGGACGCCGCCCAGGAGTTCCGCGTCATCAACAACCGCGGCAACCTCTACATGACCGTGGCCGTGCTGGTCCTCGCGATCGCGGGCTTCGTGATCGCCCTGCGCGAGACGCACAAGGACTTCCGCGCCCGCAACGTGGTGGAAACCTCCGTCCGCTACCTGCTGATCGCCGCCGCCTCCATCGCGATCCTGACCACCATCGGCATCGTGTTTTCGCTGATCGGCAACACCATCCGGTTCTTCAACCTCTACCCGGCGGGCGAATTCTTCGGCTCGCTCACCTGGTCGCCCTCCTTCGGCGGCGGGTCCGAGCTGGGCATCTGGCCGCTGCTCTGGGGCACGCTCTACATCTCCTTCGTGGCGCTGCTGGTCGCCGTGCCGATTGGCCTCTTCGCCGCCGTCTACCTGTCGGAATACGCGGGCCCGAAGATGCGCGCCTACGCCAAGCCCGCGCTCGAGGTGCTGGCCGGCATCCCCACCATCGTCTACGGCCTCTTCGCGTTGCTGACGGTCGGCCCCCTGCTGCTGTCGGTCTTCGGCAGCGACGGTCTGGGCTGGATGCAGGGCACCCGCGCGGTCATCACCGCCGGCATCGCCATGGGCATCATGCTGATCCCCTTCGTCTCCTCGCTCTCCGACGACATCATCAACGCCGTGCCGCAGGCGATGCGTGACGGCTCCTACGGGCTGGGCGCGACGAAGTCCGAGACCATCAAGCAGGTGATCCTGCCCGCGGCCCTTCCGGGCATCGTGGGCGCCATCCTGCTGGCCACCTCGCGCGCCATCGGCGAGACGATGATCGTGGTGCTGGGGGCAGGGGCCGCGGCCAAGCTGTCGCTGAACCCCTTCGAGGCGATGACCACCGTGACCACGCGGATCGTCTCCCAGCTGACCGGCGACGCCGACTTCGCCTCGCCCGAGGCGCTGGTGGCCTTCGCCCTCGGCATGACCCTCTTCATCCTGACGCTGGGGCTGAACGTCTTCGCCCTCTACATCGTGCGCAAGTACCGGGAGCAGTACGAATGACCGACGCATCCATGGACACCGCCGGTGCACCGCGCGGCAAGATTTCCCTGACCGCCGCCGACGCCCGGACCAAGCGCCGCAACGCTGCCGAGAAACGCTTCCGGATGTACGGCCTCGCCGCCATCGGCACCGGCATCTTCTTCCTCGTCGTGCTGCTCTGGGCGATCCTGACGAACGGCCTGACCGCCTTCCAGCAGACCTTCATCGAGGTGCCCGTCTATCTGGACGAGGCAAAGCTCGACAAGAACGGCAACCGCGACATCGAGGACATCAAGAAGGTCTCCACCTTCGGCTACCAGCCGCTGATCCAGCAGGCGATCTTCGCGCAGGTGCAGGAGCAGGGCTTCCAAACCCCGCTGGAGGACGACGGCGACATGAAGGCGCTGATCTCCGCCTCCGCCGCCGCACAGCTGCGCGACTACGTCATCGCCAACCCCGGCCAGATCGGCGAGACCATCGAGTTTCGCATCCTCGCATCCTCCCGCGTGGACGGCTACTTCAAGGGCCGGGTCAAGCGCGAGGACATCACCCGCGACAAGAACATCGACGCCGAGCACCTCGACCTCATCGACCAGATGCGCGAGGCGGGGCTTGTCGAGAAGTCCTTCAACTCCGAGTTCATCTTCGGCGCCGACGCCTCCGAATCCCGCCCCGAACAGGCCGGTCTGGGCGTGTCGATGCTGGGCTCTTTCTTCATGATGCTGGTGGTGCTGGCGCTGTCGCTGCCCATCGGTGTCGCCGCCTCCATCTACCTCGAGGAATTCGCGCCGCAGAACCGCTTCACCGACCTGATCGAGGTGAACATCTCCAATCTCGCGGCCGTGCCCTCCATCGTCTTCGGCATCCTGGGCCTTGCCGTCTTCATCCAGTTCGCCGGTCTCCCGCAGTCCGCGCCGCTGGTCGGCGGCCTCGTGCTGACGCTGATGACCCTGCCCACGATCATCATCTCCACCCGCGCCTCGCTGAAGTCGGTCCCGCCGTCGATCCGCGACGCGGCTCTGGGGGTGGGCGCGTCGAAGATGCAGGCGGTCTTCCACCATGTGCTGCCGCTCGCCATGCCGGGCATCCTGACCGGCACCATCATCGGCCTGGCGCAGGCGCTCGGCGAAACCGCGCCGCTCCTGCTGATCGGCATGGTGGGCTACATCGCCACCAACTACCCCGAGGGCATCGCCGAAGGCTTCATGTCCCCGAACTCCGCCATGCCCGCCCAGATCTACGAATGGGCCAAGCGCGCCGACCCGGCCTACTACGAACGGGCCTGGGGCGGGATCATCATCCTCCTGGTCTTCCTGCTGACCATGAACATCATCGCCATCATCCTGCGCCGCCGCTTCGAGCGCCGCTGGTAAGCCGGAGAGATCCGGCCCCACCGCCAAGGCCCGGCATTCCCGACGGGCGGCCAAACCGCTAGGATAGGACCCATGAACATGTACGACGCACCGCATACGGACCGAAACGTGACCCAGACCGAGACCAAGATCAGCGCCCGTGGCGTTCAGGTATTCTACGGCGACACCCACGCCATCAAGGACGTGGACGTGGACATCGAGGACAAGACCGTGACCGCCTTCATCGGCCCCTCGGGCTGTGGCAAGTCCACCTTCCTGCGCACGCTGAACCGGATGAACGACACCATCGACATCTGCCGCGTCGAGGGCCGGATCGAGATCGACGGCGAAGACATCTACGACAAGCGCGTCGATCCGGTGCAGCTCCGCGCCAAGGTCGGCATGGTCTTCCAGAAGCCCAACCCGTTCCCCAAGTCGATCTACGACAACATCGCCTACGGGCCGCGCATCCACGGGCTCGCCAAGAACAAGGCCGACCTCGACGAGATCGTCGAGAAGTCGCTCCGCCGCGGCGCCATCTGGAACGAGGTGAAGGACCGCCTGCAGGCGCCCGGCACCGGCCTGTCCGGCGGTCAGCAGCAGCGCCTCTGCATCGCCCGCGCCATCGCCACCGAACCGGAGGTCCTGCTGATGGACGAGCCCTGCTCGGCGCTCGACCCCATCGCCACCAGCCAGGTGGAGGAGCTGATCGACGAGCTGCGGCAGGACTACTCGGTGGTGATCGTGACCCACTCCATGCAGCAGGCCGCCCGCGTAAGCCAGAAGACGGCCTTCTTCCACCTCGGCAACCTCGTGGAATACGGCGAAACCGGCAAGATCTTCACCAACCCCGAAGATCCCCGCACCGAAAGCTACATCACAGGACGGATCGGATAATCCCATGACCGAACTGAACCAGCACATCGCCTCGGCCTTCGACCGCGACCTCGAAGGCATCCAGGCCCGGATCATGAAGATGGGCGGCCTCGTCGAAGAGGCGATCATCAGCGCCGCCACCGCGCTCGAGAAGCGGGACGAGGAACTGGCCCAGAAGGTGCGCGACGGCGACAAGGCCATCGACGCCATGGACGAAAGCCTAAACGAGGAAGCCGCCCGGGTCATCGCCCTGCGCGCGCCCATCGCCTCCGACCTGCGGGTCGTGCTGTCGGTGATGCGCATGTCGGCGAACCTCGAACGCATCGGCGACCTGTCGAAGAACATCGCCAAGCGCACCTCGGTCCTGTCGCAGATGCAGCAGATCGGCGGCACCGCCGCCTCGCTCCGCCGCATGGCCCGCGAGGTGGAGCTGATGCTGAAGGACGCGCTCGACGCCTACATCCAGCGCGACGAGGCGCTGGCGCTCGACGTGATCGACCGCGACCGCGACGTCGACCAGATGTACAACACGCTGTTCCGCGAGTTCCTGACCTTCATGCTCGAGGACCCGCGCAACATCACCGCCTGCATGCACCTGCATTTCATCGCCAAGAACATCGAACGCATGGGCGACCACGTCACCTCGATCTCCGAGCAGGTGGTCTTCCTCGTCACCGGGCAGATGCCGACAGAGGCGCGGGTAAAGGACGACCGCACGTCCTCCGACTACCGGCTCTCGCCGGAGTTCTCGCAAGCGGACGAGGACTGAGGGCGATGGCGGCGGATCAGCCCACGGTTCTGCTCGTCGAGGACGAGCCGGCACAGCGCGAAGTCCTGTCCTACAACCTGGAGGCTGAAGGCTTCCGGGTGGCCAGCGCCGGCAACGGCGAAGAGGCGCTCCTGATGATGGCGGAGGAAAACCCCGACATCGTGGTCCTCGACTGGATGCTGCCCAACGTCTCCGGGATCGAGGTCTGCCGCCAGATCAAGACCCGGCCGGAAACCCGCAACGTGCCGATCATCATGCTTTCGGCCCGCTCGGAGGAAATCGACCGCGTGCGTGGCCTTGAAACCGGCGCCGACGACTACGTGGTCAAACCCTACTCGATCATCGAGCTGATGGCGCGGGTGCGGGCGCAACTCCGGCGCACCCGGCCCTCCGCCGCCGGTCTGCGGCTCGAATACGAGGACATCGTGCTCGATTCCGAGACCCACCGCGTGACCCGCAACGGCAAGCCGCTGAAACTCGGCCCGACAGAATTCCGCCTGCTGACCACCTTCATGGAAAAGCCGGGCCGCGTGTGGTCGCGCGAACAGCTTCTGGACCGCGTCTGGGGCCGCGACATCTATGTCGACACCCGCACCGTCGACGTCCACATCGGCCGCCTCCGCAAGGCGCTGAGCCAGCACGGCGGTCAGGACCCCCTCCGCACCGTCCGCGGCGCAGGATACGCGCTGGGGTGAGGAGCGGGTCCGGCAGAGCCGGATGAAAGGTCCGGTGGACCTTTCAAGCGACGAACGGGCGAAGCCCCGGGGCGGCCGGACCGCGCCTCCGGCGCGGCGAACCGTCCGGGGGACGGTTCGGGCAAATCACGGGCGAAGGAGCGGGTCCGGCAGAGCCGGATGAAAGGTCCGGTGGACCTTTCAAGCGACGAACGGGCGAAGCCCCGGGCAAACCAGCGGGTCCGGCGAAGCGCGGGGACGACCCCACCCAAGGCGCCCCATGACCGTCGGCAGCACATGGGGGCAGGGCGCCCGCGCTTGAATTGTGCCTGCCCGGCCCCAACCTCCATTTCACAAGGGAGGACACATCATGCTCATCAGATCCATCGTCGCAGGCGCGCTGCTCAGCACGCCGCTCCTGGCCGAAGAGGTCAACATCACCCCGGACATGCCCTCGGTCACGATCGAGACGGCAAAAGGATCGGCCACCATCAGCCGCATCCAGGACCAGGCCAACGAGCTTGACGGCGAATGGGCACAGACCTCGCGCGCCTGTCCGCCGTTCTGCATCCAGCCGATGACCCCGGCACCGGGCGTGACCACCATCGGCGAGCTGGAACTGCTCGACATGCTGCAGGACCCCGACGCCATGGTGATCGACAGCCGAACCGAAGACTGGTTCCGCACCGGCTCCATCCCCGGCGCGGTGAACATCCCCTATACCTACGTCATCGACGAACTGGCACAGCTCGGCTGCGAGCCCGACTTCGACGGCTGGGATTGCGCCGGTGCGCGGCGTGTCGCGCTGTTTTGCAACGGTCTCTGGTGCGGGCAGTCGCCGACCGCGATCCGCAACATGATCGAGGCGGGCTATCCGGCCGACCGTATCTTCTACTATCGCGGCGGCATGCAAAGCTGGCGGCTGCTGGGCCTTTCGGTCACCGACCAGACCGGCTGAGCGGGCAGGGCGCCGTGACGCGACGTTTCCGGCAGGGTTAACGAAAAACATTGCTGCGCAACGGTTTGACGGCACCGATTCGCGCAAAAGATTAACAACCGGCCGGGAATCGGGGTCCAATCGGCCGGTTCGTCCCTTAACGCGCCTCTCGATTCATGAAGATCCGTTAACCCGTTGTGGCAGATGCGTTTTCGCACCACAGCATGTCGTATGCCCGTGCGGCGTACGCTCCGTTACCCCTCCGCGCGCGCCGTTTATCCCTCGGGGGTGCCCATGTGGCAGGTTAACGGCGTACGATGGGGTCGCTTCCGCCCTTGAACCCGCCTGACATTGCGTCATCTTGGATCGGAACTGCCGCCACGGAGACGACCATGATCCGCGCCCTTGCCGCCCTTCTCGCCAGCCTTCTGTGGCTTTCCACCGCCGCCGCCCACGAGGTCCGGCCCGCCATCGGCGACCTGACCACCGAAGGGTCCGACCTGGCGCTGGTGCTGCGCCTGTCGGCGGAACCGCTTCTGGCAGGCGTCGACCTCGAAGGCGTGGAGGACACCAACGCCACCGACGGCGCAGAGGAGGTCGATACCCTCCGCGCGCTCTCTCCCGACGACCTGAAGGCCCGCATCGAGGGCGAGGAACAGGCCATCCTCGGCCCGGTCACCGTGACCACGCAGGACGGTACGGAGGTGCCGCTCACGCTCGGCAACGTCGAGATCGACGACGAACCCAACATCGACCTTCCGCGCGAGAGCCGCTTGTTCCTGAACGGAAATCTGCCCGCGGGCGCGCAGGCGATCACCGTCTCCTGGCCTTCGGAATACGGCACGCTGATCCTGCGGCAGATGGACGTCGAGGACGGCTATACCGGCTACCTGACCGGCGGCCCGTCCGAACCGATCACCCTCGCCGGCGGCGACGCCATGGGGCCGCTCGCCACCTTCGCCAGCTACATCCCGGTGGGCTTCGAGCACATCCTTCCCTTGGGCCTCGACCACATCCTCTTCGTGCTGGGCCTGTTCTTCCTCTCCACCCGGCTCAGCCCGCTGCTCTGGCAGATCTCTGCCTTCACGCTGGCGCATACCGTGACGCTCGCGCTCGGCGCGCTGGGGTACGTATCCATCCCCGGCAGCATCGTGGAACCGATCATCGCCGCCTCCATCGTCTACGTCGCGGTGGAGAACATCGTCTCCGACAAGCTGCACCGCTGGCGGCCGCTGGTGATCTTCATCTTCGGCCTGCTGCACGGGTTGGGATTCGCCTCGGTCCTGCAAGAGTTCGGACTGCCGGAAAACCAGTTCATTCCAGCACTTATCGGCTTCAACGTCGGCGTGGAGTTCGGCCAGCTCACGGTCATCGCCATCGCCTTCCTGCTGGTGGTCCTGGCCCAGAGAACCGACCGCCTGAAGGCCGACCAGCGCATGGCGCAGGTGGTCTACGGCGTGCTGGCCATCGTCTTCGTGGCGGCGGGCTACCTGCTGAACGGCCCGGGATTCACCGCCGCGATGGGGGCAGGGGCGCCGGTCTTCCTCTGGCCGCTGGCGGCGCTTTCGGTGGCCTGCCTGATCTCGGCACATTTCGTGGATCACCTCGACGCCTACCGCCGCTACGTGGCCACGCCCGCCTCCGTCGCGATCGCCTGCGTCGGCGCCTACTGGTTCGTGGAGCGGGTTTTCCTTTGATCTCGCTGGCCGACTAAGACAGGAAATTCAAACGGTTGGGCCGCATTGCTGCGCGGCCCCTCGCAATTCCGAACGATCCACTTGCCTGTCGCGATCTTCCGCGCGAAACCCCACTTGGCCCCGGTCACGCCACCGCCGATCCGCAGCTCAGGAAAGGCTGTATGGCGCCATGCCCGCATCGCCGGCCGTTATGGGCTTGCCACGGCGTACAAACCTCTGTAATGGCCCCCTCACGAACCCGCAGGCGGGGGCGGGCCTTATGGGGGAGACATCCCCATAGGTCCACCGGTTGGCCCGGAATGATCCGGACAAATCCCCCGCCGAGGCTAAACCGGAAAGGATAGAAGGCATGGCTCTTCCCGAGTTCAACATGCGTCAGCTGCTTGAAGCTGGCGTTCACTTCGGCCACCAGACGCAGCGCTGGAACCCCCGCATGGGCGAGTTCATCTACGGTGCGCGCAACGGCATCCACATCATGGACCTGACGCAGACCGTCCCGATGCTGGACCAGGCTCTGCAGGCCATCCGTGACTGCGTCGCCAAGGGCGGCCGCGTTCTCTTCGTCGGCACCAAGCGTCAGGCAGCACAGCCGATCGCCGAAGCGGCCGAGAAGTGCGCACAGTACTACATGAACCACCGCTGGCTCGGTGGCACGCTGACCAACTGGCAGACCGTGTCGCAGTCGATCAACCGCCTGCGTTCCATCGACGAGCAGATGGAATCCGGCGCAGAGGGCCTCACCAAGAAAGAGCGCCTGAACATGGAACGCGACCAGGCGAAGCTGCAGGCCTCGCTGGGCGGCATCCGTGAGATGGGTGGCGTGCCGGACATGCTGTTCGTCATCGACGTCAAGAAAGAGCAGCTGGCCGTGGCCGAAGCCAACAAGCTGGGCATCCCGGTTGTCGCGGTTGTCGACACCAACTGCTCGCCCGACGGCGTGGACTACATCATCCCGGGCAACGACGACGCGGCACGCGCCATCGCGCTCTACTGCGACCTCGCATCCCGTGCGGCCCTGGACGGCATGACCGGCCAGATGGAAGCGGCAGGCGTCGATCTCGGCGCGCTCGAGGAAGCCCCGGCAGAAGAGCTGCTGGCCGGCACCGACGGCAACTGAGCCGGTCCGGGCGGGCTGTCGCAAAAGCGATACCTGCCCGTGACATGAGGTTCGCGATCCGGCGCGGGGCAGGGGACTGCCATGCGCCGGTTTGAAGGGGCCACCGTGCCCCACCAAGATGACATGAGGAGAGCCAAGCGATGGCGATCACTGCTGCACAGGTGAAAGAACTGCGCGAAATGACCGGCGCAGGCATGATGGATGCGAAGAAGGCCCTGGTCGAGAACGACGGCAACATGGATGCCGCGGTCGACTGGCTGCGCACCAAGGGTCTGGCGAAAGCCGCCAAGAAGTCCGGCCGCACCGCCGCCGAAGGTCTCGTGGCCGTGAAGGTCGAAGGCGGCCAGGGCGTCGCCGTCGAGGTCAACTCGGAAACCGACTTCGTCGCCAAGAACGCCGAGTTCCAGTCGATGGTGGCTGGCATTGCCGGCGCCGCACTGAACGTCGACTCCGTCGAGGCGCTGGCCGATGCACAGCTCAACGGCAAGCCGGTGTCGGAGAACATCACCGACGCGGTTGCCAAGATCGGCGAGAACATGACCCTGCGCCGGATGGCCAAGATCTCGGGCGAGACCGTGTCCACCTACGTGCACAACGCGGCGGCTGACGGCATGGGCCAGATCGGCGTGCTGGTTGCGCTGACCGGCGGTTCCGACGAGTTCGGCAAGCAGGTCGCGATGCACATCGCCGCCACCAACCCGGCGGCCCTGAACGAGTCCGAACTGGACCCGGCTATCGTCGAGAAAGAGCGCCAGGTGCAGATCGACATCGCCCGCGAATCCGGCAAGCCGGAGCAGGTGATCGAGAAGATGATCGAAGGCCGGATGAAGAAGTTCCTCGCCGAGATCACGCTGGTCGGTCAGCCCTTCGCGCTGAACCCCGATGTGACCGTCGCGCAGGCCGCGAAAGAGGCAGGTGCAGAGATCACCGGCTTCATCCGCATGCAGGTCGGCGAAGGCATCGAGAAGAAGGAAGAGGATTTCGCAGCCGAAGTGGCGAAGGCCGCTCAGGGCTGAGGTCCCATTCCGGACGGGCGCCGTCTTTGCAGGCGGCGCCCTTGGACGACAGCAACAAATAGCGCCGGTTCCAAGATGGGACCGGCGCTTTCGTTATTGCAAATGGACAAAAGGGCGGGGCCCCCGGTGAGACATTGGGGATGAGACCGGGGACCCCGTTTGGGATGCCGGCCAACGGGGCGGAAATTTCCCCGCTGGACCAGCGCCGGTTTGCACCGGAAGATCGACAGTGCCCGGAAATACGCGGGGTGCCGCTCCTTTGCTCCATGGCCAAAGCCACCACTCACGGAACGTGGATACCCTCGCAATTTACCCATGGTAAAGAAAGTCGGGATTTCCTGACCAACAGGTAAAAACGGAAAATTAACGATTTCGCAGCCGCCGATTTCAGGTTTTGAAATCGAATTTTAAGAAGACCTGCAGGAAGCGCGTGCAAGCGAAAGCGATTTGCCCGTTTCCGCGTCATGTTGATGCAGCAACGAAGCGCGGCTCAATTAGAGCGTGGAATCACGCCTCTATTATGTACATCTGGTTGTGAAACGCTGCTTTTGCGACCGCCTGTGCGGTGGTTTCCACGTTCAGGGTCTCGCGTGCCAGGCGCAGGTGCTTTTCGATCGTTGCCTGCGTCAGGCCCATGATCTGCGCGATGTCCTGCATGGTCTTGCCGTCACCGACCCATTCCAGGGCCTCGCGCTGGCGCGGGGTAAGTGTCTGATTATGCAAAGGAACGGGCAGGGTGAGGATCTTGAGATGCACGAGGTTGTTCAAGAGGATGATGTCCGGGCCGTGTTCCGCCCAGACGGCATCCGCGTCGTCCTGCGTCATCTCGGCCCGCGCCGTCAGGGAAATCGCGCCCTTGGCGCGGCTCGACACGGATTTGAAGCTGATCGTGTAGCCGGCCTGAACCTTGTGCGCGACGTTGAACGCCACGACCCTCTGCGCCTTTTCCGAGAGCGCACCGGTGGTGATCTGCTCGGCCAGGACGCGCCAGGAACAATGGCCTTCGTTCTCCAGCGCCCAGCGGACCATGGGTGCATCGCGGTACAGACCGCCTTCGACAAAACCCTTGCGATAGGCCGGCAAGTGGTTGCTCAGAATGACGAAATCGTTCGGATCGCCCATCGAGTTCGGCGTCAGGAACCGGGTGAACCCGTAGATCAGACGGTCGAACCCGTAGGCGTCCATCAGGTTGCAGTGTTCCGCCCAGAGGACTTCGACACGGTCGACATTGGTTAGTTCGATCAGCTTGTCTCGTAAGTCCGGCGTCACGGATCAGCCCTCCAGATGGCCCAACAGGGCGTCGATTGCCAGAGTATAGCCCTTGGCGCCAAAGCCCGCTATGACCCCGATTGCGACAGGGCTGATGTAGGAATGATGGCGGAAAGCCTCGCGCGCATGCACGTTGGACAGGTGCAGCTCGATCGTCGGCATCTGTGTGCCCTTGATGGCGTCCATCAACGCGACGGACGTGTGCGTGTAGGCGCCAGCGTTGAGGATGATCCCGGCATGCACACCGCGCGCCTCATGGATCCAGGTCACGAGCTGGCCCTCGAAGTTCGACTGCAGGCAGGTCACCAAGACGCCCTTGGTCGCGCCGTGGGTGCGGCACATCTCCTCGACATCCGAAAGTGTGGTCGATCCGTAGATCTCGGGTTGACGTGTGCCAAGCAGGTTCAGGTTCGGGCCATTCAGCACGAGGATAGAGGTCATGTCGGACTCCGGTATTGAGGTGCGCGAGTTAACGACTGGTCAACCGGGTTGTCCAGCCTTGAGCGCGTGTTCGACAGGTTATCTAGGGTTGTGGTTCTTAGGCAGGGTTAAGAAAATTCGGCCGGATGCGATACCAGACGATGCAGCGGATCAGTGGTTCACCACATCAAATTTACACATAATACAGATTATCAGATTAACGTGTCGGGTTTGGAACGGTCCCTGTCTGGTTTCATGCACCGCCCAATCCCGCTGATAAAGACATGCAGAACAAGACGGCTCTGTCAGGCCCGGAAGCGACCCTCCTTACACTTGTCGCTGTGTTGGCACGAATTCCCAAGGTCGTTGCCAAAACAGGTCGCTCATCGGTGTTGGACCAGAAACCGGCACCTCGGTGTGACCGCGCTGGGGCTTCGCTTTTTGGACGCAATACTCGGGACTTGCTGTCCAATGCTCCAAAGCTTGGTGAAGCTCACGTTTGCCATCGGCACCAGATCGAAGGCGCTGGTGTCGGCATTCACTAAACCGGCGGCGGCGACTGACCTTACAGTCGCACGCCGCCTCTTATGTCAGTAGAACGCCTGCAGGCCCGTCTGCGCCCGGCCGAGGATCAGCGCGTGCACGTCATGTGTGCCCTCGTAGGTGTTCACCGTCTCGAGGTTCATCATGTGGCGGATCACCTGGAACTCGGCAGAGATGCCGTTGCCCCCGTGCATGTCGCGGGCCATCCGGGCGATGTCCAGCGCCTTGCCGCAATTGTTGCGCTTGAGAATGGAGATCATCTCGGGCGCACCGCGGGCCTCGTCCATCAGCCGTCCGACGCGCAGGCAGCCTTGCAGGCCGAAAGCGATCTCCGTCTGCATGTCCGCCAGCTTCTTCTGGAAAAGCTGTGTGCCCGCGATGGGCTTGTCGAACTGTTTGCGGTCGAGTCCATAGGCACGGGCCGCGTGCCAGCAGGCTTCTGCCGCGCCCAGAACGCCCCAGCTGATGCCGTAGCGTGCACGGTTCAGGCACCCGAACGGCCCTTTCAGACCCTGCACATTCGGCAGCAGCGCCTCTTCCCCGACCTCCACGTTGTCCAGCACCACCTCGCCGGTGACGGAGGCACGCAGGCTCAGCTTGTTCTCGATCTTCGGCGCAGAGAGGCCCTTGGCGCCCTTCTCCAGCACGAAGCCGCGGATCTTGCCGTCATGCGCCTCGGACTTCGCCCAGATCACGAAGACATCCGCGATGGGGCTGTTGGAGATCCACATCTTGGAGCCGTTCAGCCGGTAGCCGCCGTCGGTCTTGACCGCCCGCGTCTTCATGCCGCCGGGGTCGGACCCCGCGTCAGGCTCCGTCAGGCCAAAGCAGCCGATCCATTCGCCGGTGGCCAGTTTCGGCAGGTACTTACGGCGCTGCTCTTCCGAGCCGTAGGCGTAGATCGGGTACATCACCAGCGACGACTGCACCGACATCATCGAGCGGTAGCCGGAATCGACGCGTTCGATCTCGCGCGCCACAAGTCCATAGGACACGTAGGACGACCCCAGGCCGCCGTATTCCTCGGGCACCGTGATGCCAAGCAGGCCCATGCCGCCCATCTCGGCAAAGATGTCGGGCGCGACGGTCTCCTCCAGGAATGCCTTGGTCACCCGCGGCGCGAGCTTTTCGGCGGCGAAGGCGCGCGCGCCCTCGGCCAGCATGCGTTCCTCTTCCGACAACTGGTCCGTCAGCCGGAAGGGATCCTCCCAGTCGAACGCCCCGAGATCGGGGGCATCCTTGGCCTTCAGCGCTGGTTTCACATCCTTCATTTCGTTCATGGTCCCCTCCGGAATTTGGGCAAATCATACGCGTTCCGGCGGAGGCTGAAACCCCTGTCTGTCAGGATTTGATCAAACGCGTTGACCGTATCGCCGCAGCGGCAGAAATCGGCTGGCGTCAGCTGCAACATGGCTCCCCTTGCGCCGCGCGGACGAACCCGCCAAAAGGCGGCCATGACGCGCGACCCGGATATCCTTTGCATCGGCTCCGTCCTCTGGGACGTGATCGGCCGCGCCAACCTGCACATGACGGTCGGGTCCGACGTGCCGGGGCGCATCACCCGCATTCCCGGCGGCGTTGCGCTGAACATCGCCATGACGCTCGCGCGGTTCGGCCTACGCCCGGCGCTCCTGTCCTCGGTTGGACGTGACAGCCAGGGTGATGAACTGCTGGCCGAGTGCCGCGCGCTGGGGCTGGTCACCGAACACGTCTACCTGTCCGAGGACCTGCCGACCGACCGTTACATGGCGATCGAAGGCGTGAACGGGCTGATCGCTGCCATCGCGGATGCGCACTCGCTGGAAGCCGCCGGGAAGAAGATCCTGCGTCCGCTCATCGACGGGCCGCTCGGGACTGCCGACGCCCCCTACCCCGGCGCCATCGCGCTCGATGGCAACCTGACCGAGTCGCTGCTGTCCGAGATCGCCGGTGCACCGGCCTTTGCCGCCGCCGATCTGCGGATCGCACCCGCCAGCCCCGGCAAGGCTCTGCGGCTGATGCCCTTCCTGCGCGCCGGTCGGGGAACGCTTTACGTGAACCTCGAAGAGGCCGGGCTGCTGTGCCAGCGGACCTTCACCAACGCACCCGATGCCGCCGCGGCGCTTCTGGCGCGCGGAGCGTCCCGCGCCATCGTCACACATGGCGGAGAGACATGCGCCGACGGTACGTCCGACGGCGTGATCCGCGCCTGCCCGCCCAAGGTCCTCGTGACGCGGATCACCGGTGCCGGCGACACATTCATGGCCGCCCATATCGCGGCAGAGCGCGCCGGCGAAGACCGGCCAACCGCCCTGTCGCACGCCCTGAAGGCGGCTGCCGCCTACGTATCCGGAGACATGCCCTCATGATTACCCTTTCGCCCGAAGTTCAGGCCGCGAAGGGCGCCAAGGCGCCGCTGGTTGCACTTGAATCGACCATTATCACGCACGGAATGCCCTATCCGCAGAACCTCGAAACCGCCCGCCGGGTCGAGGCCGAGGTGCGCAATGCAGGTGCCGTGCCCGCGACCATCGCGATCCTCGACGGCCGGATCCATGTGGGGCTGACCGACGAACAACTGGAAAGCCTGGCACAGGCGAAGAACGTGGCAAAGCTGTCGCGCGCCGATCTGGCCGCCTGCCTTGCCAGCGGCGGCACCGGGGCGACCACGGTTGCGGCGACCATGATTGCCGCCAACCGGGCAGGCATCGACGTCTTCGCAACCGGCGGGATCGGCGGCGTGCACAAGGGCGCCGAGGAAAGCTTCGACATTTCCGCCGACCTTCAGGAACTGGCGCAGACGCCGGTGACGGTTGTGGCGGCGGGTGCAAAGGCGATCCTCGACCTGCCCAAGACGCTGGAAGTGCTGGAAACGCTGGGCGTGCCAGTGATCGCGGTCTGCCAGGACCATCTGCCGGCCTTCTGGTCGCGCAATTCCGGCATGAAGGCCCCGCTGCGCATCGACACCGCAGAGGGCATCGCCCGCGCCCACAAGATGCGCCGGGACCTCGATATCCCGGGCGGGCAGCTCGTTGCCAACCCGATCCCTGGCGGCGACGAGATCGCGGCCGACACGCTGGCGCCGATCATCGCCCGCGCGACGCAGGACGCGGCAAAGCACGGAATCACCGGCAAGGCGGTCACGCCCTACCTGCTGCAGCGGATTTTCGAATTGACGGAAGGCCGCTCGCTGCAAGCCAATATCGCCCTTGTCCTCAATAATGCCCGTCTTGCAGCGGGCATCGCCCAGGAACTCGGCAGAATAGCCTGACTTTTCATCCCAACGCACGGCGCCCCATTGTGGCGCCGCGGCGGAGTGCATACTTTCGTCGGAAACCTTTTCAGACGGACGTCAATGAACATGCCTTTCGATCCAGAGCCGAAGAAACGCGGACGCCTCCTGGCGAACCTTCGGAACTCTTTCCTGACGGGCATCGTCGTGATCGCGCCCGTTGGCCTGACCGTCTGGCTGATCTGGACCGTCGTGGGCTGGGTCGACGGTGTCGTCTGGCCCTTCGTGCCCGACCGCCTGCAGCCCAACGCCCTGCTCAACCGCTGGATGGTCGATGCCTCCGGTGATCCGCGCATCCCGTGGCTGTTCGAGTTTCTCGACAGCAACAACGACGGGATACTCGAGGTCAACGTCCGTGGCCTGGGCGTGGTCGTCTTCCTGCTGTTCACCATCATCGTCGGCTGGATCGCCAAGGGGCTGATCGGCCGCTCTATGATCAACTTCGCCGAAAGCCTCGTGGACCGCACGCCGGTCGTCCGGTCGATCTATTCCGGCATCAAGCAACTGGCCGAGACGGTCTTTGCGCAGTCCGAACGCAGTTTCGAGAAGGCCTGCCTGATCGAATACCCGCGCAAGGGGATCTGGGCCATCGGCTTCATCTCGACCGATGCCAAGGGCGAGATCGCGCGCCGGACCCCAACATCGGCCGGGCTGACCTCCGTTTTCGTGCCGACCACGCCGAACCCGACCTCGGGCTTCCTGCTGTTCTTCCCCGTCGAGGACGTGATCGAACTGAACATGACCATCGAGGACGCCGCCAAGCTGGTGATCTCGGCGGGTCTGGTCTACCCCAACGGACAGGAGGCCAAGCAGGCGGTGGAGGAATGGGCAAAGGCGTCCTGAGGACGCCTCACTCGAACATCGCCCGCAGGTCCGCCGTCTGACGTTTGCCGACATCGTCGATGTGATCCGCGAGGAAGGCACCGGCCGCGCGACGCCCTGCCTCCTTCAGCTGCGCCAGCAGCGAGGGCACGGCCACAGTCTTGGTCGCGACGGACAGCGCATTCATCAGCGCATCGTCCGAGATCATGTGCACCCGAACGTCCTTCATCGTGCCCGGCGCCAGCACCCCCGACGCCAGCAGACGCTGGACGAAGTCGATGGCCCGGAGTTCGCGCAGCAGCGACGAGTTGAAGCTGATCTCGTTGATCCGGTTCTGGATCTCGGGCGGCGTCACCGGTACCTTCTCCCGCACCAGCGGGTTGATGTTGATGACCACGATGTCGTCCGGCAGCGCCGCCTTGAAGAACGGAAAGAGCGCCGGGTTGCCGGTATAGCCCCCGTCCCAGAACGCCTCGGACACACCGGTCTCGGGGTCGTCCATCTCGACCGCCTGGTACATCGTCGGCAGGCAGGCGGAGGCGAGGATGGCGTTGGAGTCGATCCTGTCGCCTTCGAAGATGCGGATCTTGCCGGTGCGGACCAGCGTGGCGCAGACGAAGAATTCCGGCGACGCGTCGGCGCAGACCGAGTCGAAGTCGAGCCGCGCAACGATCGCCGCCAGCGGATTGCGGTAGAGCGGCCCCCAGGAGTAGGGCGACATCATCCGGCTGACGGTGTCCCCCACCATGTAGGGCAAGGAATACTCGATGGTCTTGGACACGTGCCCGGGATCCGGAAACCAGGAGGAGAACCAGTCGGGCAGCATGGTGGTGTCGAGTGCGCCGACCTCTCCCCAGACCCAGTCGAGGTTGGCGCGCGCCATCTCCGCGCCGCCGACGACCATCCCGGCCTTCAGCGCCGCACCGTTCAGGGCGCCGGCGGAGGTGCCGGATACGCCAGCGATTTCCAGCTCCGGCTCTTCCAGCAGCCGGTCGAGCACACCCCAGGTGAAGGCACCATGAGCACCACCGCCCTGCAGGGCAACATTGATCCGTTTCTTCATGGAAATAGCCGTTCCCCAATAACTGTGCAGTCACGTCGAAAACACGTCGCCGGGCCGGCGCAATGGCGTCCGGCCCGGCAGATCGGATGGGTCAGAGCGCCGTCCAGCCGCCGTCGACGGAAATCGTCGTGCCTGTGATCTGGCTCGCCGCGTCCGAGCAAAGGAACACCGCGGTGCCGCCCAGTTGCTCGACCGTGGCGAATTCCTTCGACGGCTGCCGTTCGAGCATGACCTTCTCGATCACTTCGTCGCGGCCCATGTCGTATTTCTTCATGGTGTCGGGGATCTGCGCCTCGACCAGCGGGGTCAGCACGTAGCCCGGGCAGATCGCATTGGCGGTGATCGGCTCTTTCGCGGTCTCCAGCGCCACGACCTTGGTCATGCCGACGATGCCGTGCTTGGCGGCCACGTAGGCGCTCTTGTAGGGCGATGCGGTCAACCCGTGGGCGGAGGCGATGTTGACCACCCTGCCCCAGCCCGCCTTGCGCATCAGCGGCAGTGCTGCAGCGGTCGTGTGATAGGCCGAGGACAGGTTGATCGCGATGATCGCGTCCCACTTGTCCACCGGGAACTCGTCGATGGGGGCGACGTGCTGGATGCCGGCGTTGTTCACCAGGATGTCGCAGGCACCGGCCTTCTCGATCAGGGCGCGGCACTCGTCCCCCTTCGACATGTCGGCCTTGATGTAGCGGACCTCGACGCCGTGCTTGTCCGCGATCTCCTTCGCGAGGGCGTGGTCCTCGTCGCGGTCCGTGAAGGAGTTGATGACCACGTTTGCGCCGGCCTTCGCCATCTCGTGCGCGATGCCGAGCCCGATGCCGGAATTGGAACCTGTGATCACCGCCGTCTTGCCCTTGAGGGTCATGTGTCTGTCTCCGTGCGAGTTCATGCTGTCCTGCAGCATCCTAATCCTCGCGGGCTGAAGCGACAGGGGCAATCCGTCTCGGGGGGCAAGATTTTCCGAAGCGACCCTGCGCCGAACCGGCAGAACCGGCTGGAAGACGCCGGCGACACCGGACCCCTGAAGGTCGGCATTGACCGGAGTCCGCGGGCATTCTACGGCACACCATCGTTTGATCCGCGCTTCGGGATCGTGCTGCAGGGTTCCGTATCGTCAGACAGGTCAGAGCCACCCGGTCAATGGACAGAAAAAAACCCCGGCCGAAGCCGGGGTTCAGTCATTGAGGCAGGTTTCATACAGGCAAGAAACCTATCGAGCAGTGCCCCCTGTATAAGCAATTCGCCGCGTGAGTCCAAGCTAAAAGTTTGAAAAGGCGTAAAAGCGGCGGTACGGTCAGCGTCAAGAAAACAAGGGCAGACAGGGATTGTAGCCGAAATGAACATAAAATCTTTCCGGATTTCGGGCCGGTTTCGGAACCGGATCGGAGTTACCGCGAGCTCGATTCTCTGTGCCTCTGCATTGATGGCCGAACCGCAGCACGGCATAGCTATGTATGGGGAGCCTGCGCTCCCACCCGATTTTGTGTCCCTGCCCTACGCCAACCCGGATGCGCCCAAGGGCGGAAAGATCGTTCTGGGCGAGGTCGGCAGCTTCGACAGCCTCAATCCGCATATCCTGAAAGGCACGCCACCGTGGCAGCTGCGTTTTCTTGCGTATGAAAGCCTTATGGGCCGGAGTTACGACGAACCGTTCACACTTTACGGCGTTCTGGCCGAATCGATAGAGGTCGGACCGAATCGCGACTGGGTTGAATTCACCCTCCGACCCGAGGCGAAATTCTCCGACGGCAGCCCGGTGACGGTCGAGGACGTCATGTGGTCCTACGAGACGCTCGGCACGAAGGGCCACGGCCGGTATCGCGGTTTCTGGGCCAAGGTCGAGAGCATGGAGCAGACCGGCGAACGCTCCGTCCGCTTCACATTCAACGAGGAAAACCGCGAGCTGGCCCTGCTGGCGGGAATGCGCCCGATTCTGAAGAAAGCCCAATGGGATGGCGTGGACTTCGAGAACTCCGGCCTCGACGTGATCCCGATCACTTCCGCGCCCTACCAGATCACCGATTACGAACCCGGCCGCTTCGTCGAGCTGACCCGCGATCCGGACTACTGGGGCAAGGACGTGCCCTTCAAGGTCGGCACCGACAATCTCGACACGATCCGGATGGAATTCTTTGCCGATGCCACCGCGCATTTCGAGGCATTCAAGGCCGGTGAAATCACCTCGCTGCGCGAAACCAATGTCGAGACCTGGAATTCGCAATACGATTTCCCCGCCGTGCAGAATGGCGACGTGGTGAAATCGGAAATCGGGCACGAGCGGCCCACCGGGATTTACGGTTTTGTCATGAACTCCCGCCGCGACCTGTTCGACGACTGGCGCGTGCGTGATGCCATGATGCACGTCTTCAACTTCGAGTACATCAACGACGTGCAGACCGGCGGTGTGCAGCCGCGGATCACCTCCTACTACTCGAACTCCGAGCTGGGGATGCAGGACGGTCCGGCCGAGGGCAAGGTGCGCGAACTCCTCGAACCCTTCGCCGACGAACTTCTGCCCGGCGCGCTGGAAGGCTACAGCCTGCCGGTGGCCGACGGCACGGTGCGCAACCGGGCGAACACGGCACAGGCGCTCGACCTGATGGCGGAGGCCGGTTACACGATCGAGGACGGCGTCATGACCTCGCCCGAGGGGCAGCCCGTGACCTTCGAGATCCTGATCCGCCAGGGCCAGACCGACAACGTCTCCATCGCCGAAATCTTCTCGACCTCGCTCAAACGCCTCGGCATAGATGCGACGGTGGTCATGGTGGACTCCGCCCAGTTCGAGGACCGCACGAAGTCCTATGACTTCGACATGGCGTACTACGAACGCGGCCTGTCCCTGAGCCCCGGCAACGAGCAGTACCTCTACTGGGGCGCGGCAGGTGTCGACACGCCGGGAACCGGCAACTGGATGGGCATGAACAGCCCCGCGGCAGAGGCGATGATCGGCGAGATGCTGACTGCGGACACCCACGAAGATTTCGTCTCGGCGGTCCGTGCGCTGGACCGGGTTCTGACGACCGGGCGCTACGTGATCCCGATCATGTACCGCTACGACCTGAGCCGCATCGCCCATGCGAAGGAACTGCATTACCCCGCGACGCTGCCCGTTTATGGCGATTGGCTGGGCTTCCAGCCTGATGTATGGTGGTGGGAAGAGTGATCGGAGCGGGCCCTTCGGGGCCCATTCCTGCCCCTCAAACCGGCGAGATGACCGGCGGGGCTGACGAGGCAATGAAACAGGCAAGATAGAGCGAGGTCTCCATGAGAACGATCCTGATACTGGCGCTGGCCGCGGGGCTGGCGGGCTGTGCTACGGTCGAAGGGCTGGGCCACGACATTTCGGGCGGCGCACGCACCGTGCAGAGCTGGTTCTGAGAACCGACCCCACCCCGGACCGTCCTTTCCGTATCTGAAGCGGGCGTGCCTTGCCCCTGCCCCGGCTGATCCATTCTGCCGGGCATATTAGCGTGCGTGCATAATGCTCTGACTCCCGATTTGTCTGCGCATTGCAGCGGGGCCCTGCGCCACGGGGCGGAATGTGGTATCCTGAGCGCGACGCACCGCGCTATGAGACCTTTCGCCAAGAGACCCGCGACGCCGCAGCGCCTATTCTGGTCGCGTCATCAAGAAGGCACGGACAAGATGAGTATGCCCGCTGAAGCACAGGTGCGCGGCCCGGAAAAGGCGCTGGTGGTCGACGATCACCCGCTCTTCTGTGACGCGCTGACGCTGACCCTCCAGTCCATCGCCGATTTCCAGGAGATCCGGACCGCCGGCACACTGGAACAGGCGCTCGAGGTCATGGCGCAGGATTCGGCCATCGGGCTGATCGTGCTGGACCTCAACCTGCCGGATGTGAACGGGCTGGACGGCCTCGTGCGGTTGCGCAACGCCGCGCCCCGGGCGGCGATCCTCGTCGCCTCCTCCATGGCCGACAACGGGATGATCAGCCACGCGCTCAAGGCCGGTGCGGACGGGTTCGTACCCAAGCATTCCCAACGGTCGGTCTTCCGCCGCGCGTTTGAGGCCGTGACCTCGGGCCGGTCCTTCGTGCCGGACGGCTTCATCGACCCGACCGGCGGGCAGTCCTCTGAACCCGACGATGCGCTGGCGCGGCTGGCCTCCCTGACCAACCAGCAGGCGCGCATCCTCTACCTGATTTGCGAGGGCAAGCTGAACAAGCAGATCGCCTTTGACCTCTCCATCGCCGAGACCACGGTGAAGGCCCATGTGACGGCAATCATGCGCAAGCTGGGGGTACACAGCCGCACGCAGGCGGTACTGGTCGCGCAGGAGGCGCGGTTCTCCAATGCTGCCGACAGCGGTTTCCGGAAGGACTTGCCAACCGGAATGTGAATACATAATCCTCGGGTGTCGCGCCAAGAGGCGACCATAAGGAACACTTGGAGTGGACGGAGCGCAAGAACGTTCCGCGCGGGAGGAAAGGACCGGGTCGACGGCGCTGCGCACCGCACAGGTGCACTGCCTGGACGACGACCCGGTCACGGAACTGGCACAGGCCCTTGGGGACGCTCCCCTGGCGCTGGTCTGCCTGTTCGCTTCGCCTGACGCGGATTTCGCCGCCTTGACGCGGGACGCCGCCGACGCTTTCGGCGGTGCCGATGTGCTGGCTTGCACCACCGCCGGCGAACTGGGCAGCGCAGGCTACGAAGACGGCCAGATCGTCGCCATCGGGTTTCCGAAGTCCCATTTCGAGGTCATCACCTGCGCTGTCGAGACGCTCGACCGCTTCGACGAACAGGGGCTGATCGATCGCCTCATCTCCGACCGGCTGGAACTGACACGCCGGGCGCCCGAGATGGGCTCCGAATTCGCCTTCACGCTGGTCGACGGGCTGTCCCTGCGTGAAGAGCAACTGACCGCCGTGCTGGCCACCGGGCTGGGGCCTGTACCGCTGTTCGGTGGATCGTCTGGGGACGGCACCAATTTCTCCGCGACCTTCCTGTCGCGCAACGGCATGGTCCTGCAGAATGCCGCGCTTGTCGCCATGGTCCGCACCCGCTGCCCGATCAAGGTTTTCAGCCTCGACCACCTGATCCCCACGGGCGTCCGCATGGTGGTGACCTCTGCAACGCCCGAGGCGCGCGTGGTGCACGAGATCAACGCCGAACCGGCGGCCCAGGAATACGCGCGCCTGCTGGGCAAGGACCCGAACCAGCTCGGCCCGTTCACGTTTGCCGCGCATCCGGTCGTCGTCCGCCTGGGCGACAGCCACCACGTCCGCGCCATCCAGAGGGTCAGCGACAACGGGGACCTCGTGTTCTTTTCGGCGATCAACGAAGGCATGGTCCTGACGCTGGCCAGCGATCAGGACATTGCGAAACACCTCGAAGCCGGTCTGGAAGCCATGGCCGAGGACGGTGCCCCCGATCATATTCTGGGCTTCGACTGCCTCCTGCGTCGCATTGCGGCGGGTCAGGTGCAGAAAACGCGGGAAATCTCCTCGCTTCTGCGGCAACACCGGGTGGTGGGATTTTCCACCTACGGTGAACAGATCGGAGGCCTGCACGTGAACCAGACCCTGACCGGCGTGGCCATCTACCCGCCGGACGACGCTCCGGCGTAGCGCCCATGTCGTTGGTCAATCCGAACGACAGTCTCGAACGGCAGAACGAGAAACTGTTGCAGATCGCACAGGCGCTGATGAAGCGCGTCGAATACGGCGCGGCCTATGCGCAGTTCGAGCGCGCGGCCCTTCTGGAAAAGCGGGTGCGCGAACGGACACTCGAACTGGAGCGCACGCTCAATCTGCTGCACGAGTCGAACGCACAGCTGTCCGAGGCGAACGCGCAGGCGGAAGCCGCCCGTCGCAACCTCGCCGACGCGATCGAGGCGGTGTCGGAGGGGTTCGCCCTCTTCGATGCCGATGAGCGGCTGGTGATGTGCAACACGCGGTTCTGCATGGACTTCCGGGACACCACGCGCGATCTGTCACCGGGCTTGGCCTTCGAAGGCTATGTGGCGCGTGTCAGCCGGTCTGCCTACCTTGTTCTGCCCGACGGCGAGACCCCTGAAAGCTGGTCGGCGCGGCGCATCAGGCGGCACCAGGACCGGCACGTCATGTTCAACGTGCAGGTGCGCCCCGGCCGATGGTTGCAGGTGTCGGAGCATCGCACGACCAACGGCGGCACGGTTGTCCTTCAGACCGACGTGACGGACCTCGTCCGGATCGAGCGGGCCGAACGGGACCGGCTGCGCGACAAGCAGGCAGTGATGGTCCGCGCGACGCTGGACCACCTGAACCAGGGCGTCGGCATCTTCGATGATCAGGGCCGGCTCGTTGGCTGGAACGGCAAGCTGGGGGCCCTTCTGGCGCTCGACGCGCGGCGGCTGCAGATCGGGGCCTCCTTCGCTGGGCTGATCGAGCGGCTGGCGCTCGACGTGCGGTTCACGCAGGGCATCGACCGGGACGGGTTCCAGCGGTGGGCCATGAGCCGCGATCACCGCGCGCCGATCTCCTTCGAGGTCACGCGCGGCGAGCGGACGGTCCTTCAGGTCTTTGGCCGCGGCATGCCGGACGGCGGTTTCGTGGTCTCGGTCACGGACGTGACGTCCGAGCGCGAAGCGGCGCGGCGCCTGTTCGAGATGAACGAGATCCTCGAACAGCGCGTGATGGAACGGACGCTTGAGCTGGAGGATGCGCTGTCTGCGGCGGAGCGGGCGAACGCGTCGAAGTCTCGGTTCGTGGCGGCAGCCTCTCATGACCTTCTGCAACCCTTGTCGGCGGCGAAGCTTTACGTGTCCTCCCTCGCCGATCGCTGCCAAGGCACCGCCGAACATGCCGTTCTGGAAAAGGCGGAATCGGCGCTCACCTCTGCCGAACAGATCATCGACGCGCTTCTGGATATCTCCAAGCTCGACTCGGACGGCATCCACTTCAACGTGCGCCCCGTCAGGATGTCCGAAATCCTGCGCCCCCTGAACGACGAGATGAGCGTTCTGGCCGAGCGCAAGGGGCTGGAGCTGACCATCGTCGACAGCAACCTGATCGTCGAGAGCGACCCGACCTACCTGCGCCGTATCGTGCAGAACCTGCTGGGCAACGCCATCCGCTACACCATGGAGGGCAAGGTGCTGGTCGGCGTGCGGCGCAACGGCGGCTCGGCCCGGATCGAGGTCTGGGACACCGGGCCCGGCATCGCCGAAGAGGATCAGAACGCCATCTACGAGGAGTTCCGACGTCTGGACACCAAGGCCTCCACCAACGAGGGGCTCGGGCTGGGTCTTGCCATCGTGGAACGCGCCTGCGCGCGGCTGGGCCATCCGCTGGGTCTTTGGTCCGAGGTGGGGCGCGGCAGTTGCTTCATGGTCAACGTGCCGATTGCGGGCCACGCGCCCGGGACCGCCGATGCCCGTCCACGCAGCGCCCGCCCGGTGAAGCTGTCCCATGCCGGCCTGATCGCGCTGATGGTCGAGAACGACCCGACCCTCCGCCGCGCCCTGTCGATCATGCTGGAAAGCTGGGGCGTGAACGTCATCGAGGCGGAAGACGCCGCCTCTGCCCTGTCATTGCTGGACGACCTGCAACTGCGCCCGGATGTCCTGCTCTTGGATTACCAGCTTGGACCCGGGGCAAACGGGATCGGCCTGTACCACGCCATCAACGACGGGGTCGCACGACCCCTGCCCTGCGCTGTGATCTCGGCAGATCGCTCGCCCCAGTTGCGGCAGGACTGCAAGGCGCTCGGGATCGAATTGCTGGCCAAGCCGCTCGACCGGCACAAGCTGGGCCGGTTCCTCGAAGAGGTGGCGCGGGAGATGAACTGACTCCCGGGGCGCCACGCCCCAACTACGCCCCTGTGCTTGGCCGGCCATCAACCCACTGGTATCCGGTTCGCAGCAGGCCAAACCAGCCGGTCACCGCATACCGCTGCATTTCCCGCGTGCGACGCCCTTGCCCACGTGATGCGGGTTCAGCACGAGGATCCAGCGCGGCGGGTAACCCGGCGCTTGGGTGCGGCGATATGTACACCCTTCGGGCGTGGTCATGTAGTCGCCACCCTGCGGCACGACGTAATTCTGCGCGAGGTAAGGTTGTGCCTGCGCGAGGATCATCTGCTTGGGTGTCTCTGCCTCGGATGCGGTCAGCGATGCCAGCCCCAGCGTTGCAGCGGCGAATGCGGTGAAGGCCATTTGGCGGTATCTCCCTCAGGGTTGATCTGTGGCGCAGCTGGCGCACTTGCCGGACATTCCCCCGGATGCACGACAGACAGGTGGACAGAAGGCGGCAAATCCGTGTCCGAAGCATCGCATTTGAATGTAAATGGAGTTTTTACAACGCCCTGTACGGCGACGCTAAAGCGCGATCACGATGTCGGCCCGTAGGCCGCCCAGATCGTCGCTTTCACCCAGCCTCAGGACGCCGCCGTGCGACCGCGTGATGTCGGCGGCGATGGCAAGCCCCAGGCCCACGCCGGAACCCTTGTCCTGATTGCGCGCCGGATCGAGCCGCACGAAGGGTTTCAGCGCGCTCTCGCGATCCTCGGGGGGGATGCCCGGGCCGTCGTCCTCGACGCGTATGCGCAGGGACCGCTCCGTCATGTTGGCCGACACCCGGCATTGCGTGCCGTAACGCGTGGCATTGCCGATCAGGTTCTCGACCGCCCGGCGCAGGGACCGTGGCCTCAGAGCCGCCTCGCCCTGCCCGTCCAGTGGACCCAGGCTGACGTTCTGTCCCGCTCGCTGCGCATCCTCGACGATGGAGGTGATCAGGGCCATCGGGTCTACCGGCTCCGGAGGGCCGGCTTGCGCATCGCCCCGCGCAAAGTCGAGGAAGGTGTCGATCAGGCGCTGCATCTCTTCCACGTCCCGTTCAAGCGGTT
The DNA here is from genome assembly GCF_002814095.1 of Sagittula sp. P11. Lineage (NCBI taxonomy): Bacteria > Pseudomonadati > Pseudomonadota > Alphaproteobacteria > Rhodobacterales > Roseobacteraceae > Sagittula > Sagittula sp. P11. The sequence continues at coordinate 4,431,786 of NZ_CP021913.1, read as the reverse complement.
CCCGGTCCTCGTCATCGAGCAACGACAAGCCCAGCCGCAACCGGGTGATCGGCGTCCTCAGGTCGTGGCTGACCCCCGACAGCATCATGGTACGCTGCTCGATGTGCCGCTCGATCCGGCTCCGCATGTCGACGAAGGCCCGGCCCGCCGCCCGTACCTCGGTCGCGCCGGATGGCGAGTATCGCACGATGCGCCCCTTGCCGAAGGCCTCCGCCGCCTCGGCCATGCGGGTGATCGGCCGCAACTGGTTGCGCAGGTACAGGAAGGCGATCAGCGTCATCAGGAAGCCGAAGAACAGCGTGTTGACGAAGAGCTGGTGCGCATTGGTCGCCGAGCTGCGCGTCCGGTCCACCGAAACCAGCCAGAGCTGGCCGTTGCGCCGGATGTACAGGTTCACGCTTTTGTCGTCCGGCAGGTCGACCTTCTCCAGGCCCCGCACCCGTGCCTCCAGCGTCCGGATCACTATGAGGCCGGTGAAGTCGTACCACCTGCGCAGGTTTTCGGCTGGCTCCGCCGAGTCATCGACACGCTGCGGAAAGATCCCCAGCAGGCCGTCGACCCGGTTGTCCACCGTTTCGTCCATGGCCAGGTTCACCGCGCGCGAAAGCTCCCGGCTCAGTTGTTCCGTGACGTCCTCGAAGTGCCGCTGGACGAAGACCACCGACACGACCAGTTGCAGCGTGACCACCGGCAGGACGAGGATCAGTGCGGCGCGCCCGAAAAGACTGCGCGGCATATAGCGTTTGAGCCATTGGAATGACATTCTGCCCTCCGGACAAGCCGCATGTGCGGCGTCGTTGGAGAGGCATGATGCAGGACCCACAGCCGGACTTCCAGCCGGTTCCCGGAAAGCCGGATGAATTGCTGCCGGGCGTACGCCGGGTGGTGGCGCCGAATCCGTCGCCGATGACGTTTCGGGGCACCAACAGCTATCTCGTGGGCACGCGCGGGCTGGCGGTGATCGACCCGGGGCCGGATATGGACGCGCATCTTGACGCGCTTTTGGCTTCGGTCGGCCCGGATCAGCACATCAGCCATATCCTCGTGACGCACGCCCATCTCGACCACTCGCCGCTGGCGCGCAGGCTTTCCGACGTGACGGGTGCGCCGGTGTTCGCTTTCGGCGACGCAAAAGCGGGCCGCAGCGCGGTGATGACCCGCCTGGCGGAGGACGGCCTTGTCGGCGGCGGCGAAGGCGTGGACACGGCATTTGCGCCGGACCACCGCCTCGCCGACGGAGACACCGTGACCGGCGACGGCTGGACGCTGGAGGCGCTGCACACCCCGGGTCACATGGCCAATCACCTGTCCTTCGCACTGGATGGCACGCTGTTTTCCGGGGACCTCGTGATGGGCTGGGCCACCTCGCTGGTCTCGCCGCCCGACGGCGACCTGACGGCCTTCATGACCTCGCTCCGCCGGCTGGCCGGACGGGCATGGTCACGCTTCCTGCCCGGGCACGGAGACGCGGTGTCACAACCTGCCGCACGCATCGCTGACCTGCTGTCGCATCGCGAAGGCCGGGAAACCTCCATCCTCGCTGCGCTCTCCGAAGGCCCCGCCACCGCGACAGAACTCGCGTCCCGGATCTACGTCGACACCCCCCCGACGCTTCTGCCCGCGGCAACCCGCAACGTCCTGGCGCATCTCATTGATCTCGTTGAAAGAAGCGCCGTGAGACCGGTCGGAGAACTGCGGGCCGAAGCCAGGTTTTCCCGGCTCTGACAATCGGTTGGCATGTTTTCCGAAAAAAGTGGCGAAACCCTCTGGACGACCTGAATCGCCATTGCTATACGGCCCACGTGTTCCGGCGTAGCTCAGCGGTAGAGCAGTTGACTGTTAATCAATTGGTCGTAGGTTCGATCCCTACCGCCGGAGCCAATCAACCACTTGGTTGTGAAGAAAAAATGGCGATCCTCCGGGATCGCCATTTTTGGTTTTTGCAACGATTTTGCAACGCGGGCGCGCTTTTCGACGCTTCCCGCACAGTGTAGAAGACAGACGACATTCGGTATCGCATCAATGCCCTGCCACCAAATATGGTTGGCGAAATGCATTGCTTTGCGATAAAAAGTGGGCAGTTCACCATTCGGTAATCGTGGGAACGCAATAAGAACAAAGCGGCAGGGACAGGCACCATGAACTTCATCGCGTTAGAATCAGAACAGAAGCTGCGCGGTGGCTACTACACGCCTGACGACCTCGCCCAATTCCTAACCCGCTGGGTTGCACCGACGACTGGCACCCGCGTGCTAGAGCCTAGCTGCGGTGATGGAGCGTTCTTCCCGAGTTTGCAGGGCACAGAAGCCGCCGTTACTGCGTTTGAACTTGCGCCAGAGGAAGCGGCCAAGGCGGCTGCTCGCGGTCTGCCCAGCTGTACCGTTCAAATCCAAGACTTCCTTAGCTGGGCCTTGAAGGCACAACCCGGACAGTTTGATGCGGTGATCGGAAACCCCCCTTTCATCCGATACCAGTATCTCCCTGCCGACTTCCAAGCCAATGCCGAGCGCGTGTTTGATCGCCTCGGCTGCAAATTCACCAAGCATACCAACGCTTGGGTGCCGTTCATCCTTGCGTCGATGGAGTTGCTCCGACCCGGTGGGCGGCTGGCGATGGTTGTCCCAGCCGAGATTGTCCACGTCATGCACGCGCAGTCGCTGCGGACCTTCCTCGGGCAACAATGCCGCCGCATCGTGATCGTGGACCCGCAGGAGATTTGGTTCGAGGGCACCTTACAAGGTGCCGTGCTGCTTATGGCCGAGAAGAAGGCGACGCCGAAGGTCCACGGTGAAGGTCTCGGCATTCATCGCGTTTCTGGCCGTGGCTTCCTCAACGAAGACCCGGAGGCGGTGTTCAACAGGCCGCAGGCGATCAACGGGAAGACTGTTCAAGGTAAGTGGACACGCGCGCTGGTTCCCGCAGCAACACTCGCCATTCTGGACGCCGTGGAAGCCGACTCTCGGTTCTGCCGCTTTTCTGATGCCGCGAAGGTGGACGTGGGCATCGTCACAGGGGCCAACAAGTTCTTCCTCGTTACGGATGAGGTCGTCAAACAGAACGGCTTGGAAAAGTGGGCACACCCCATGTTCGGACGGAGTGATCACTGTCCGGGCGTGATTTACGACGACGCGCAGCACGCGCGCAACGCCGCCACTGGCAAGCCGACCAATTTCCTTTGGCTGGATCGGTCCGTCGAAGAGAGCGCGAAAGGCCGCGCCTATATCGCCTCTGGCGAAAGTGAAGACCTGCACAAGCGATACAAGTGCCGAATCCGAAGCCCTTGGTACACAGTCCCATCAGTTCACGCGACCGAGGTCGGAATGCTCAAGCGGAGCCACGACACACCCCGTCTGATCCTGAACCGTGCGGGCGCCTACACGACTGACACCGCGTATCGCATTCGGGCGCTACGTGGCACGGCCGATGCGTTGGTCTACGGCTTCTACAACGCGTTGACCGCCCTCAGCGCCGAACTCGAAGGGCGTCACTATGGTGGCGGGGTGCTCGAACTCGTGCCCAGTGAGATCGAGAAGTTGCTATTGCCTGCCCCGGAAGTGATTGTGCCTGACGTTGAGCGGCTGGACCGCATGGTTCGTGAGGACTCGGTTGCCGACACGCTTGAGGTGCAGTCAGAGGCTGTGCTCGGCGCGTTGACGAAATCGGAACAGATGGACTTGCTTGGTGCATGGGCAACCTTGCGCGACAGGCGACACCGCCTGCCCACTTAGTCAATTTCCAGTGTGAAACGCGTCGGGTTATCGCTCTCGCGAAAAATCCTCAACGTACTACCTAATAACTCTTCTTTGGCGACGAACTGTGCCGTTTCTCCCCAGTGCAAACTGGTCATGTAGTTATTCTGTTCGTAAGCTGGCGTATCGGTTCTTGTGTCGTGCGACAGTCGGAGTGTGTGCGAACCGTAATTGATGCCCTTGACCAAAACCTTGAAAGAGCCTGTCGCACGCTCCTTGTGAGCGAGTTTTTCGTCCGGAGCCCAATCGAGAGCCTCGAAAGCTTCATCGCGGAAATAATGGCGTTGGTCGATGTTTTCCATTTCCCCAACAGTCAGGCTCATGGAGCCCTTGGGATTGGTACCTAGCTTATTCGGAAGACTGATGTGGGCACGCTTTAGAGGCTTACTGACCCAAACAAGGACAAGGTCACCATCAGCCACATCCGGAGGGACCGCACCGTTCTCAGCCTGCTCTGGTTGCGGCTGCTGTATTTCGATTGGCGGCGCTTGCGGAGCCTGTGACGCGATTGGCGTTGTCCGCAGGAGCATCTTGGGAACGGCATCGAGTTCAGGGTTGCCAGACTTACCCACTGCCTTAGGCTGCCGGACTTTCCTCTCGTCTAGGAGCCTGCCAGAGCGTTGCAGGTCTGCGAGTTGATCAATACCCACGGCCTGAATAACATGTTCTGGGTAGTCAGCGATCATCGCGTCGAATTTGCCTTCGAGATCGGCCAGAAACGCAGCGTCTGTCGCAGGGTCCAGTTCCTGCATAACGCTCGCCTCGATATTGGTCCGCATTCCGCCCATTGTCAGATTGGCGCTGCCAAGCAGCAATTTCGCGCGCGCAGCTGAGCGGGCGTAGTACATCTTCGGGTGGAAGATGCGCTGTCGGCTACCGGTATCGACCATGTAGGTCTCACAGCCGATTTCCAGCGCCTTTTGGATAGACTGAACCGTCGTGACTCCGTTACGAATGCCGACGAACAATCGAGTACGGTCGGCAATTGGCTCCAACACGCCCTGCAATAACGACAGGCCCGAGGCGGTCATAAACGCGGTGCTAATTGTCGCGGCTTGCAATCCGTCAAGACCAAACACCTCGCGGGCCGGTGCGAGGTGGTCTTCATCGTTTACCGCCTGTAACAGAAATCGCTTCATTCAATCTTTCCGTGCAGTTGCAAGTTCCGAAATACCCGAAAAGGTAACTCCCGGCGAGTGCGGAAGTGCAGAAATCAGGAAATCAAATCGCAGCCGACCTGAGACGGTTCGTGGTGGCATTGCCCGGTGTCTCAAACAAACAACAGCAATCAACTCAATCTTAGGTTGAGCCGCGCCGGAGACAGGTCCGATAACTCAGTTATACCCGGAACGTTTCAGGAACACATCAACGGAGCGACAGACATGACCGACTTCAACACCCTGACCAAGCCCGCCCTCAACGACATGCTGGCAAAGCCGCTGACCGCTTCCGCGCTAAAGAAGATGGCCAAGGCCGACCTCGTCGCCATGATTGAGGCCCGGAAGCCGCGCGAACTGCCCGACCGCGTGATGCTCGAACCCGGCAAGCCGGAAGACATGAAAGCCACGAAGGCAGGCAGCAAACGGCACTTGATGGCCAAGGCGCTGGCAAAGGGCGCGACCATCGAAGAACTGATGGCAACGCTCGGCTGGAACAAGGACACTGTGTCCAGCGCGCTGCGGACCGACATGGGCGCGCTTGGGCTGGGCGTCGAGCGCAAAGGCGGCAAATACTACCTCCTGTTGCCCAAGGGCGTGAAGCGCATCCCGGCGCATGACGCGGACACCACCCGCGCGGATGCCCTCGTGGCGGCTTGCAAATGAGCGGAAGACTCAATGGTTGAACGTTCGATGCCATGCCAAAGCGATTAGTACGCTCCAAAGCAACTTTTTTGTTGCCCGGGATTCAGGAACACCCCATCCTGCAACTAAGCATTCAGGAGTGATTTATGGCAGGCCAATCCGATTATGAAAAGCTTTTACTTGGCGCCCAGCGTAATTTCTCGTTCAGATTCAAGAACTGGCCGCTCTGGGTAGGTGTAATACTTATATCAATAGGGGTCTTTTTTGCACTAACGATATACAGTCCGACACTATTCCAGAAACTAGTCGTGGCTGGAATTACTGAACTAGGCTTCGCATTCTTCATCGCACACGTGATCATCATTACTGTGGACAGAGATGAGAAGCAGGAAATGCGCAGGGAGATTAGAGCAGAACAGAGAAGATTAGAAACAGAACGTCGTCTTGCTGAAAGGCGGGTAACTTCGAAACTCTACCTTTCAACCGTACTAGAAGTCGATTTGCCGAATGACATATCCGACGAACTCAACAAGTATATATTAGCGTCAAAGCTCTTGAAGAGAGATCAACGTGTAAAATACCGTATTCATTTCCTAGACCCATACGCCAAGTTAGTACAATCGCTCGACGCGACCTATGAAAACGTTCATCGAGAACCCTACGACTATTACCCACCGTTCCAGAGTTACCACAATCAGATTGTGGAAGCAGAGGAACGCCACCCAAATGAAATCTGGGGCCTGCTATCTTTGACGCTTTCCGTAACACGTGCCGGAAGTCGCGCGTCAGAAAAGGTCTTAAGCTGGCAACGCTCTAGCAATCAAAAAGAAGCGGAGTCAAATGAGAAATTTACGGCTGATTTGGATGGTGTGAATTTGAACGATCCAATTCAACTGGAGTTCGGCGACAAAGTCCGCCTACAAGTGGAATGGGCTAGTCCAAAATTTGAGAATGACAACGAGGTATTCACCAATACCAACTTCGCGGAAAACATGGTCATTGATGTGGAATACGACAAGAACGAGTTTGAGGTGGGGTATCGCTGCATACACCCGAGGGCGAAGGAGTGTATGAGCATTTCCGAAGGTCAGCATCACGACACCCTAAATTTTGACTTCCCCTTCCTGCCAAGCAACGGAGTGATCACTTGGTGGCGGAAGCGAAAAAGCCCCAAGAAAGCAAACGATTGACCTACCGCCCAGCAGCGCGCGTCTAAGGCGGGGTTCGCGTGCGCGGGCGCAACGATGCCCAAAACATGGAGACGCCCATCAGCGCGCGATTTTTCGGGGGGCGCTGGGCGTGTCTCGTCGAACTCGTCGGGCAACGGCAGGCGCGACGGGCACGAGCGCGACGAGAGCGCGGGTTAAACCGGGATTCCATCCCCGTCGTCGTCATCCTTGCCAAAGGGTGCCCGTCCCTCGTCAATGTCAGGGGCCTTGGGGTTCGGTTCTGCCTCAAGGTTGAACTCGGCCAGCAATTTCGGATGGACGGGCACGCCGTATTTCAGGGCGAGCAGGATGTCTTCCCGCTCTTTCGCCTCGACCTTTGGGTTGGACAAACGCGGCGATGCGAGCAAGTCGTCGAAACCGCGCCGCTTCTCCATCTTCGCCAAGGCCTTCTTGACCTTCCCGATCTTGTTCATGCGCTCAATGTCCGCCTGAACCACCGGGTCTTTGGGCTGTTTCATCGGGACGTGCTGCGGTCCGCGCGGTAAGTCGCGCCCTCTGTTGGAATCTCGTGCCATGCCGCAACCATAGCACGAGGTGACGATGGCGCTAGTACATTCCCGTCAGGCGGCTGACCTTGATGCTCTGCGGGGCGAGGTATTGCGAACCGAACGCCGCGACGATCAAGCCGATACCAAGGTCGCCGTGACCGGACGCATTCCGCGACTGGGTGATGATCTGGTTGCCAGCGGCAGTCGTCTGCGTCGTGAACGATCCAAGGTCTTCTTCGATCTCTGAACGAAGCGGCAGGTCATGCGCGAAGGTCAATTCCCCCGCCGCGAACAGGACGGCAAGGTTCTCGATCATCAGGGTCTTGCTCGCGTTGACATACCGCCCGGAGCGCCGCCATTCCTGCCCGCGTGTCATCTGGATCGCCATGTGAGGGACGGATTGGTCAAAGAGCATGTCCGAAACGACCCGGCCAATGCTGGTGCCGTCGATCACGAGTTCCGACTTGCCGCCGAACGGCGCGGCGTTGCGCAGGCGGATCAGGTGATCGACCACATCTACGTAGGACACCCCGCGAAACTTGTCCGCGTAGACCACCGTCCGTTTCCGTGCGCCGAGGACGACCCGCGTCCCGTCGTGGATAGGCAGTTGTTGGTCCTTGATCACGCAGACGGCCGAGTAGTCGTTGCTCTGCCCAAGGTCTGCCCCGATCCAGTATCTGACAAATCCCGTCACTTTTGGCACGGCGGGGTCTTGCCCGGTTTCGTTGACGACCCGGCCATCCGGCATGTGGATCAGGTTCAAATCCTTGGGCATACCGCGCCCTCCGTTGTGCTGGTCGCGTTCTCGATGGTCGCGAGGTCGAAATAGGACAGGCCGTCGCTCAGAAACTCGCACATGACCTCCTGCCGGAATCGCGTTGCCGAAAGTTGCGACCGCAGGCGTTCGACGCGCGACGCAAGGCGCGGGATCGACGTTCCGGGCACCTTGATCCGGTGCACGTTGTCTTTCGGTTCGAGGAACAGGCTGGCAAACAGGTTGTTCTTCCCGGCAGGTGTCGAAGCGTAGAAGGTTTGCCCGTTGTCCTTGAGCATCGGCAGCAGCGCGACCACGACATCCTCGCCCCCGTTCGCGCCGGGGAGATATGCCATCTCGTCCACCAGCAGCAGGTCGGCTGTATAACCCCGGATCGTCGCGCCCGACGCAGGCACGGCGATAAACCGCCCGCCGTTGGAACACTCGATCTCCGTTTGCGTCGCCCGCTCGACCACAAGGTCGGTCGCACGCAGGTAGTGTTGCACCTTGCGGGTGATCTCGCGCGTCTGGCGTTCCGCAGGGGCAAGGCAGATCGTCGTGCCGCCGTTCTTCAACTCGCGGACGCCACGCGTCGCGAGGACGCAAGACTTGCCTGCCTGACGGCAGACCAGCAGCGCGACCGTCTGCGCGTCCGACGTGATCGCCTCGACCTGCCAAGGATCGACGCTGGTCGCGCCCGGCACCTCCTGCCGCAGGAAGTGAAGCATTTCCGCGCCGGGATCGAGGTCGCGCTCGACGAGGCTGCACCAGTCATGGAAAGCGTCAAACGGCATCGCGACGCTCCGCTAGGCGCATCGCGTGGCAGCGGGTGCAGTCGCCATGCTCGTTGCGCGGCGCGATGTGTCCGCGTTTACACGCGTTGCCCGTGAAGAACAGTTTGCCGCCCTCGGCCAGCATGGCGCTCCGACAATGCGGCAGGCGCAGCCAGTCGGGATTGCCCGCCCTCTCCGATGCGACAAGGCGACGCCCGAAAGAATGCCAACCCTCAAACACGCGATGGGTCATAGCACGCTGTCCTCCTTCGTGACTGACAGCACATGGTGACGCATCCGGCGCAGCAGCGGTTCGCGGGCCTCGGGCACCTCGTCGCACACTTCCTGCAAGATGGTCCGAAGCGTCACCCACTCCTTGCTTTCGGCCAGCGATACGTTGACGGTCAGATTGGTTGCGAGTTTGCCCTGCATGGTGGCAATGTCGCGCAGCACCTTGCGCAGGCCCTCCATCGCAGAGAGCGCGAAAGCAGGGTTGTCGTCTTCCTCTGCCTGCGTAATCAGCTTCTCCACCCGACGCGCCAGAGACTCGTAGGTCATGGCAACGTCCATGCGGTCTTGGTTGATCACCTCCGTATCCGCCTTGATCGCGTCGATCCGGTTTTCGGCCAGGATCGAGCGCCGCATTTCCTCGGTGATCTTTTCATCCTTGTAGCGACGCACGGTGTCCGTGTGGACGCCGATGCGGCGTGCGATCTCGGACAAGGTGCGACGGCGCAGAACAATGTCGCGGATGATCTCGCCCTTGTCCGGGCGCATGTCGATTGCCGCGCGCCGCCCGCTGTTCTTGTTCCCGCCCTGTGCCATCAGGATTCCGCGTTCGCCGCGCGTTCCATCAACTCGAACTTCGTGCGGGCGTGCTGCGGCAGGTCGTCGAGCGTGTGGAAGGTCTTGATGGTGTAGCCGTCCTGCTCGGCGCGCATCCGGCGTTGCACGATACCTTTGCCCGTCTCCATGTCGGCGCGAACCCAGCGGACGCGCTCGTGGTCGTCGTCGAAGGTGAAGGTCTTCGACTGGATCACTTCGCGCTTGCCCGTGTTGCGGATCGTGGGATCAACGTCGCCGTCGATCACGGTGACAGTCACGCCATCTTTCGCCGCCGCCTCCTTCGCCGCCGCGTATTTGCGAGGGTCGCGGGCATCTTCGCGTGTGATCGCGTGCTTCGGTCGGATGCCCTTGGGATACCAGTTGCCATAGGCATCCTTTTCGAGGCCCGCCGCGCGCATTTTCCGCTCCTGCGTTTCTTCCGCAACGATGTCCACGATTGATTTCTTCTTGGCCGCGTCGAGCTGGCGCTGCATGTCCTTCTTCTCGTCCAGAACGCGGGAGTTGAAATCGTGCAGGGAGTCGAGGCGCTTCGATTGTTCGGTGACCGTTTCGGTCAACTTCGTGACTTGCTGTATCAGTGCTTGCAGCGCGGCTGTCGTATCGTCGGGCATGGGATGCTCCTATCTGTCCAAAACTGAGCGCGACGAAGTCGGGGTTCGCCGCGCTCAATCTGGATTGGACAGAATGAAGCGACGCACCGATGCGCTCACGAGATGAATTTATTCGGCAGCCATCAGATCGCCGACCGGAAAAGGAGATCTTTTGCGGGGCGATTTAAGGTGCTGCCAACGCTCCCGGAGAAGTTCGACGGCTTCGGCGTGGCGTTTCCGTGCGGCGGGTTTGGGGTCAGGGGATGGATGGGGGAACGGTGCGCCCTCCATCATCGCGCGGACGCGGGCGGCGAACAGGTCGCCGTCCCAGCCGATCAGGGCGCAGAGGGCGTTGCGGTGTTGTGCCAGTGATCCCGCGCGGTCGGTCAGGAAGGAGATGGCTTGATCCTGATCCGCGCGCGTCGTGAAGGACGCGTTGCTCTCGTTGCGGACGGTCAGAAACAGGTCGCGGTAGGCCTGCATCAGGATCGCCGTCACAAGGGCCTGCTCTGGCGTCTGTGGGGCATCGCCATCGATCATGCCCACGGGCACCCCGGATAGGTCGTTCCGGGCATGACGTGGCGCACATGGGCGGCGAAGACGATCCGCTCGGCTGCGATGCGCTGCCATGCTTCAGGCTCCTTGAACCAGACGACGTAGACGACGCGCAGGGTCAGGTCGTCGCCCAGCTTGAACACCCCGCGCGTGGGCAGGTTGTCGTCGGCAAGGGCGCGCTGGGTCAGCGGGAGGGATCGCCAGTCGGTGATGCCCGCAGCCCGTTGACCGCCGTCATGATGTGCCGCCACGGGATCGAGAACCCGCCGTGCTGGGTGTGGACGGCAACGCCCGTGTCGTTGGGCACGACGCGGTAGTCGCGGTTGACGGCGGGGGCGTCGGGGTCAGTCACGAAACGTTCGAGGTCGTCGGCCAGCAGCCGCCCGCCTTTCACGTCGAGGCGCGATGTGCTCGACAACGTGGTGAGGGTCAGGGTTGCCGTGCCGTCGTCGAGTATGGCGGTGATCTGCATGGGGGTTCCTTTCGGTGATGTGCGCACCCGAGGCGCAAAGGAACTTCCGAACCACCTCGGGCGCGCGGGTTCATCGCAGGGTTCGACAGCAATCGTCGTATCAACTTCCGTTCGGCGGATGTTCCGATGAATGAGATGGAGTCGGGGCAGTTTCAGGTGCTGGCCGCGCGCACCGCAGCAGCGCCACAGAGACGGGCGTCTGCCGTCGTCGGGCACACTCACTCGGATTTGACCAACACGACCGCCTGTGCCTCAGCAGATCGCGTCTCTGACACGGTGTCGGCGGTTCACGTCGCCCGCATGTGCTACAGCGCGCCCGATCTGCCCGATTTTCAGTGACCTTTTGGGTAGGGTATTCGCCCACGTTGCAAGACGCGTTGCAAAAATCGAAGGTCAGCAGATCAACCGCTTGGTATTACAGTGGTAAAACGCCTGTGACGCTTGATTAGGAATCAATCGGTCAGATTTAGGTCCGTTCAGTTGCGACTCGCTCGCAGGAAGCGGTCGGAAATTTCCCGGGGAGATTGAATGCCCAAGACGGCACGCCCTGCGCCAGCATAGCGCACGCGCGTATGTGTGCATGAAATAATGATGATGAGATTCTTGGGTTCAATTCGGAAAATCTCATCATCATTTTTTGTTGCACATACATGCGCGCACGATATCCGCAGGCATTCTGACCTGAGACCTACAACTGAGTTATTCCCACCTTGATCCGTGGTCGAACCGACCCCGCCTCGGGCGATACAATCCTGTCCGAAGCAACGGAGATCGCCAATGCGACGCAGAAACCCCAAAGGGACGCCTTACGGACAGAAGGTCGTAGCCCGCCTGATTGAGGACGGCGCGCATACATCTTCCGACGCGATGCAATCTTGGTTGCTCGAATGCCCAGCCATCTCGGCTGGCGCGAAATGCCTGATAAAAGCCTTGCTCGACCAAGGCCTAATCGAACTCAAAAGCCGAAAGGACCCGACCCATGGCTAAATCCCACGCACAGCGACTCTACGCCGAAGGCATCGACCTCGACACTATCCGCCGCTGGCTCATCCCCCTGACGACGCGCCGCGAGCGCGATACCATCCTGGCTTCGCTCCCCGACGCCTCGCTTGCGGCTTAACCCCTTGGAGGCCTCCAAGCTGCCGAACATACCCCTGCGCCTTATCAACCGCCTCGCCCGCGCGAACGCACTGAACGATCCCGCAACCTGCTCTCAGTGGCTGCGGGACCGTGTGGACGACGCGACGCGCCGCCAAATCCTGGACGAACTGTTCCCGTCCTAGCGCAGCGCGCTTAGGCGTTTCTCGGCGTCGGTCAACTCTGCCTGCGCCGAGGCACGCTCTTCCGGCTTGAACGCGTTCTGGGTCGCGAAGCGTAGCCGCTTGATCTTGGCGCGCAGATCATCGACTTCGCGCTCGTACTGGCTGCGACCGTCACCGTCCTCAACGATGCCCCTAAAGAACAATTCCGTCCCTGCATCCCAGCCGCGCTTCTCGCGTTCGTTCGCCGCACGCCACGTTACACCGTCGTCCGACACCTCGACGATCTCGTGGGTCATATCGACCTTGCGCATCTCAGCATTCCAGAAACGTTGACGCCGAACGCGATACCACAATCCGTAAAGCGACTCGTTCAGGTTCTTTGGGCATTCCTCGTTTTCCTCGCCACCCCATCGCTTGACCTCATAAGACGGGTCTTGGTCGAAGTCAGGCGGAACGCCCGGCAACGCATTGGGATACCCCGCCTTGTGCATCGCGTCGAACTCCTTGGCGAAGTCGTCCCGGTACATCGCGTCATGCCTGCCATCCATCGGCGTCAGCGGGTCTTGGGGATCGGACAGGTCGATAATGTCAGCGGTGTGCCGGAACGCCAGCATGTTCATCTCGACATACAGGGCACGGGCATCGTCCACGGCCAAGCCTTGCTCGACGACCTTCGTAAAGAAATGGGAGTCGAAACTGTGCGCCGTTTTCCCCCATCCTTTCGCTTGTGCCATCTCGCGGATGCGAGACGCCTGTTCGGCTCTGTCCACCGCCACCATCAGACGCGCCCACCAAGCATCGACAGCGGCTTTGACCTCGGCCACCTTCGCCTTGCCCATTGGCCTGTTCGAGAACCACGCGTTGAACGCGCTCTGCGAGGCGGACACCTGCAACACGTCGCGCCACCAAGGCGCGGGGGCGATCTGCTTCATCCAATCTTGCAGGCCTTCGTCCGGCGGACCATCGGCAGGCAGGTATTTGCGCGGGTGGTTGATCTGGTCGTTGAGCAGGTTGTCTAGCGCGTCGATCAGGCCTTCCCAGACCTCCTTGCCGTTGATCGCCCGATTCCACGAACTGTCATTCTTGGCGTCGTCGAACAGGTCGTCCTCGAACTCGACATTGCACAGGTTGGCGATCTTCTGCTTCTGGACATTGAACGCCAGCAGTTGCTTGGCGTAACCCTGTCCGAGTTTCGACGTTTCTCGATCTTTGTTCGCCATCACCCGTTCCCCACTTCTTTCTGCTTCGCCCACGCCATGACTTCGAGAAGGTCATAGCGGACGGTGCGCTGGCTGAAATACATGGCAGGCGGCGCGTCGCCGCGCTCCTTCATGTCATACAGCGACCGCTCGGAAATTTGCAGAAAGTCGCAAACATCGCGCGGTGTCATGATCCGGGGGTTGTTCAGCCGAATTTCGAGTTCTTCAATGCGCGACTCGAGTGCGCGTAGTTGGTCAGTCATCAACGGATTCCTTCTGCCCAATCCAGAACAGACGTGACCCTCCGTTGATGCTCGCTGGTTCGGGTCGTCGGCCAAGTCCGCTTCCAGCGCGGCGCTAATCAGCCTAGTCACGCCCCACCATCACAGTGCGCGGCGTCTCACGACGCGGCTTTCGGCGCACCTGCAACGTAGTGCATTAATGGTTAAGATTCAATTTCGAAAGAAGGTGCTACCTTAATCCGCTCGAAATACACCTTCTCAATATCCTCGACAGCGCGGCGATTGCCCATGCGCTTGAGGTATTTCATCAGCATATCGCTGCCCTCGCCTGCCTTCTTGTCGCCGCGCAGGAAGTGGGCGACATAATCGGGCAGGAAGGCCTCGGCTGACGCCTGCATGAAATGACGACGCCCGTCGTGAGGCAGGAAAACCCGGACGCGCTCGTCGCCCACCGTCGCGAAAGTACCCTTGGGGTCAGTGATGTATCCCGTAGCCGACGACGCCGGGAACACCCACTCGCTGCCAGACTGACGGATCACCTTGAGCAATTCGATCACCGTGTCCATGACGGGCAGCGTGCGCGCGAGCTTGTTTTTCATCTTGGTCAGGTGGATCGTCTTGTTCTGTAGATCGACCTGATCCCACGACAGCGAGCAGACATTCTCGGAGCGGATGCCCGTCAGGAACATGACCGCAACCGCCGTGCCGACAATGATGTTCTGCTCCCGCCGCGCCATGATCGCCTCCCAGATCACCGACCAGTCGTCCGCATCGAGGTCGTGCGCCCGCGCGACCGCCGTCCATTGCGCCTCTGTCTCGTCGCTCTTGGCGACGCGCGTCTTCTTCTGGCCGACCGGGTTTACCACAGGGGCGAAGTTGAAGGCGTTGCCGATCCCGATCCGCACGGCGCGCGCCGTCGCCTTCTTGCCCTCGGCCATCAGGCGGTTGAGGACCGCCTGCACGTTTGCCGAGGTCACGTCCGCGACGTTGCTGTCCATGATCTCCTTCGCGTGCATCTCAAGCTGGCGCGTCATGCGTTCGCGGTGCGCGTCGGACATGCCGCCCTGCGCCTGCGACGTGTCGCACCAGAAGCGCCAACCATCGCGCACCGTCTGAATGTCGCTCCCGGCAACCCCGGTTTTGGTGTCGCCCTGCTTGAACGCCGTCAGGGCGTCCATCGCCGGGAACCCGCCGATCTTGATCGACTTCGTTTTCCCATCGACCTTGCGCTTGATGTACCAAGTGCTCTTGGTCTTGCCGACGTTCAGGTAGAGGCCCGGAAAGCGGTCGCCGTCGTGGCGGTACATGCCCGGAGGCGTTTTCAGCAGGCGCGCGGGTTTGGTGAAGTCGATTGCGGTGGTCATCTGTCTCGCTCCGTTTTTGCAACGTTTTGCAACGCGCATTGTCACTAAGACGCATTCTGGCGCACTGTCAACCGATTGATTATCGTTGCAAAATAGGTGCAAACACTTGTTTTTGCTGACTAACCGCAGCACCATGCACCAACCGAATAAATATCGTCGCTTGACTGTTAATCAATTGGTCGTAGGTTCGATCCCTACCGCCGGAGCCAAAATCTTCAAGATGTAGGCTAACACCTCGGGCTGCGAGACTTTGCTCTGTGCAGCCGGCAGCCCGGTCTGGGAAACCCTGCCGCATGGGTGAGCCTTCAGTTTGCACGCGTTCCAGTACAGGCCAAAACTCACTGACAGGCGTTCTGTTTCTCTATGATACGGTCCCTGGCCGCCCATCAGCACGTCGGTGCCGAAGAACGAACGCACACACATAGCTGGCGCAAGCTGACTTCCACCGAAGGTCGGGTTTCCGGGTGACAACTCCCAACGCATGGCCCTATCAGTCGTGCGTCAAGACCGCGCCTCGCGACGTGCGGTTCCGCCACCGGAGGCGCCATGAGGTTCACCTTTCGCCAGATCGAGTATTTCATCGCGGCCGCCGAATCCGGTTCGATCAAGCTGGCGTCGGAACGGATCAACATCTCGCAGCCGTCGATCTCCACCGCCATCTCCCATTTGGAAAGCGAACTGGGTGCCCAGCTTTTCCTGCGCCGTCACGCGCAGGGTCTGTCTCTGACACCCGTCGGGCGGCAGTTGCTGGCGGAGGCGAAGCTGCTTCTGGATCAAGCGAACCGGCTGTATCAGACGGCGTCGGAGGCCAGCGAGACGGTGCGCGGCACACTGGCGCTCGGGTGTCTCGTCACGCTTGCGCCGATGATCCTGCCGGAGGTGTCCCAGAGTTTCGCGGCACGTTATCCCGGTGCGCGGGTCTTGCCGGAGGTGGCCGACCAGGAAGCCCTGCTGAACAGGCTGGCAAGCGCCGAACTGGACGTGGCGCTCGGCTACGATCTGATGGTTCCGGACGAATTCGATTTCGAACCTCTGGCGGAACTGCCTCCCTACGCCATCGTGGCACAGAGCCATCCGCTGGCGGCACGGACGGCAATCACGCTGGAGGAACTGTCCCGGTACGGGCTCATCCTCCTCGACCTGCCCTTGTCGCGTGACTATTTCCTCGGGCTCTTCGCGCGGGAGGGGCTTGCGCCGCGCATCGCTGCGCGCATTCCCCATTCCGACGTCATCCGGACCATGGCCGCCAACGATTTCGGCTATGCGATCGCCAATGTCCGTCCGCGGTCGACCCGGGCGATGGACGGGCGGGATGTGTCGCTCCTGCGGATCGAAGGAAACCCTCAACCGATGCAGATCGGGCTACTGAGGGTTGCACGCCGACAGCCGACGCGGCTTGTCTCGACCTTCTGTGACCACTGCCGAACGCTGATCTCCGATGGAAACGTCCCCGGGATGGAGGCGCCACTCTCCGCGCCAAGTTGACACCTCGGTCGGTCACCAGACCGGCGGCTTTGGACCGGTTTGACGGGCGCCCATGCCCTGCTTCTGCATACGACGCGAGCTCCGCAGGCGTTTTGCGTTTGATCGTGGCCTGCGCTACAGCTTCGCGCATGGGCCACAGGGTCGACCGGGAAGGCTCTGCCGGGTTCAGGTGGTTCATGGTCGCCCTGCAACTCAGGGGCAGGATAGCGGAGGCGCGGTTTTGAGAGCGATAGATTGGCTGGAACATCTCGTCTCCCATCCGACGATCAGCAGCGCAGGCAACCTTGACCTGGTGCACGGGCTTGTGGATGCGCTCTCGGCCGCCGGGGCCGTGGTCGAGACGTTTCCCGATGAGACGGGCAACAAGGCCGCCCTGCTCGCCCGCTTCGGACCCGATATGCCGGGCGGTCTGATGCTGTCTGCGCACCTCGACGTGGTCCCGGTGGAGGGCCAGGACTGGACGGTGCCGCCTTTCGAACTGACCTGGCGGGGCGAACGGCTGCATGGGCGCGGCACCACAGACATGAAGGGCTTTGTGGCTTGCGTCATGGACCTGATCGAAACACCGGAGATTGTGCAGGACCTGGCAAAGCCCTTGTGGATCGCGCTCTCTTACGACGAGGAGGTCGGTTGCGTCGGGGTGCGTCCCATGCTGGCCGCCATCGCCGAACGCGGCATCCACCCGGATCTGGTGCTGGTCGGAGAGCCGACCTCGATGAACATCGGCCTCGGGCACAAGGGGAAGACGGCCTACCGTGCCCGGTCGCGCGGGATCGCGCGTCACAGTGCCGAGGCGCCGCTAGCGGTGAACGCGCTGCACGCCCTGGGCGACCTGATGGCCGGTCTGCGCCGGATGCAGGAGGATCTTGCGCGGGACGGCGTCCGCGAGGACGGCTACTCCGTCCCGTATTCGAGTGTGCATGTCGGGGTCCTGTCAGGCGGCACTGCCGTGAACGTGGTGCCATCGGAGGCGACCATGCTGTTCGAGACCCGCTTTCCCGCGTCGGAGGACGCCGCGGCCCTCGACGCCCGCATCCGCACCATGGCGCAGGAACTGGACGATGCGCTTCCCGACGGATGCAGGTTGACTGTGAAGGAATTGCTTTCCTATCCCGGCCTGACCACCGATGCCGCGGCTCCGGCGGTCCAGAGGATGACCGGCTGCCTGCCGGAGACCGCGCGTCCCTGCTGGCTGAGTTTCGGCACGGAAGGCGGGCTTTTCGCGGAACGTCTTGACGTGCCTGTGGTCGTGTGCGGCCCAGGCGACATGGCTCAGGGCCACCAGCCCGACGAGTTCATCGAGGCAGAGCAACTTGCCGAATGCCGCCGGTTTCTGGAGCGTGCCGCGGCCGCCTTCTGCAAGGAACGCCCGGCGTCGACTACAGGGTAGCCTTCCCGCGTCCCCCTGCTCGGCAATGGCAACCGTTACTGGTCGCCGGGAACCCCGTAGGACGGGGCCTCGCGCGGGTCGAGCGCCCTTTGCACGTAGGCGTCGAGTTGCGGCTTGTAGACCTCCCAGGCGGTGGCGACGGCCTCGATCGGGCAATCCTCGGTCCAGTCGCAGCGCAGGTCGGCCACCGGCCAGGACACCTTGTCGACGATCTTCAGCCCGGCGGAATGCACTGGGCCGGCCTCTCCGCCCGCAGCCAGACCGGCGCGAAGGGCCGCGATCAGCCGGTCGCCGATGTGACCCGTTGCGACGGCGTAGGCATCCACCATCGCCTGCGGCACGCCTTCGTTTGCAAGAAGGTTGCCGCCTGAGGCCGCGTCCAGCCCCTGCACCTCCGTCCAGATCCCGAGCGCCTTTGCGCCCGAATGGATCGCGGTCCCGCCGCTGGCATCCACCGCCAGAACCTGCCGGTAGTCCATGAACGACCCGTCGCGGCGCAGGGCTTCGATGGCCTGGGCCGCGCTTTCACCCGACGCCATAAGCTCCAGCGCCAGCGGGCCGAGGGTCGGGTCGGTGATGTTCTGCGATGCCACGGCGCCCACGCCCGCCCGGGCGTAGGAACATCGCGCCGCCACGGCCGGCGAGGACGAAGAGATCACGACGCCGAACATGCCGGTCTCGGCGCAGCGCGCCACCAGGGAAAACGTCATGACCTCACCCCTCGTGCTCGTCGGGAATGACTGCGGTGCCGTCGATCTCGACCAGCCACTCGGGCCGGGCAAGCGCCTGCACCACGAGGCCGGTGGACACCGGATGTACCCCCTTCAGGTATTCGCCCATCGTACGATAGACGGCTTCGCGGTGCCGCACGTCGGTGATGTAGACGACCACCTTAACGAGGTGCGCCATCTCGCCGCCCGCCTCCTCGATCAGCTGGCGGATGTTCTGCATGACCTTGTGGGTCTGCTCGACCGGATCGTGGCTGTCGATGTTCCTTGCCGTGTCGAGGTCCTGCGGACACTGACCGCGCAGCCAGACCGTCCGGCCGCCCCGTGTGACAACGGCCTGACAGAGGTCGTTGTCCAGCGACTGCTCGGGGTAGGTGTCGCGCGTGTTGAACTTGCGTATGCGGGTATGGGCCACCTTGCGGGTCCTTCTCATTCTGCCGCCGCGCCAAGGCCACCGGCCTGCGCGTCATAGGTTTCGTATGTCTTCTGTATCCCGATCTGGTCGGCCACATGCGCCGCGTCGTGCCAGACGCCCCAGATAAAGCTCGATCCGCGCCGGGACAGCCACGGCAGCCCGACAAAGTACAGCCCCCGCACCGGGGAAACGCCGCGCTGGTGGCGGGGCTTGCCGGTCTCGTCCAGCACATCCACGTCCAGCCAGCCATAATCGAGCGCATAACCCGTCGCCCAGATCACCGTGCCGATCCCCGCTTGTGCCAGGTCGAGCTCAGCCAGCGGATGGGTCATGCAGTCCGGGTCATCGGGGAAGATGCGGGCCTCGGGCTCTTCCGGCAGGTCGAGCCCGTTTGCCGCCACGTAGGCATCTGCCTCGTCGAGCAGCGAGAGCAGGTTGGCATCGCCGCGCGCGACGTTCGTCGCCAGGTCGGGCGCGAAGTAAAGGATGCCGTTCTCGCAGCGTTCCGTCCGCCCCACGAGGGTCAGCCCCTCATGCGCCAGCCTGCGGAAATCCACCGTCTCGCCGCCCCGCGCGCCGCTGACGGCAATCGTCACATGCGCGGTGCCGGGCGCGGGCGCGGCCATGTCCCACTTGCCAAGCACGCCCAGCCACCAGACGAAGTCGCGGCCGCGGTACCGGCGTGGCGGCCGGTCGTGCGGTCCGACCGAGAGGTAGACCTTGCGCCCTGCCCTGTTCAGCTCGTCGGCGATCTGCACGCCCGACGATCCGGCGCCCACGACAAGGACGGCGCCTTGCGGCAGATCGTCGGGGTTGCGGTAGTCGGCGGAGTGGATCTGGTGCACGGGCGTCTCGGGCGGGATGACCGCCGGGATCACCGGAACTTGGAACGGCCCCGTGGCGCTGACGACAGACTGCGCCCGGAACTCACCTGCCGACGTCTCGACCCGGAAGCCCGGTCGGCCCTTCAGACGCGAGACACGACGAACCTCGACTCCGCAGCGGATCGGCGCATCGATGCGGGCGGCGTAGCGTTCGAAATAATCGGCCACGCTGTCCTTGTGGACGAATGCCTCTCCGCCCTCGTCGAAGGTCAGGCCGGGAAACCGGTCGTGCCACGCCGGACCGTTCGCGACGAGCGAGTCCCAGCGGCCCGTCCGCCAGCGTTCGGCGATCCGGTCCTTTTCGAGCACGACATGGCCGATACCGTGACGCGACAGGTGTTCGCTCATGGCAACTCCGGCCTGTCCTGCGCCGATGACCAGCGTGTCGACGGTTTCAACGGTCATGCGGTGTCCCCTTGTCCCGATGCCGGGCGTGTCATCCGGCCCGGTGCGTCCCGTCACCTTAAGCATGAACCCGGTTCGGGAAAATTACGGATTTCATCTTCTCTGGTTCGGATTATCCAAAGTCGCGCTTGTCGCCGCGGCTGGTCAAACCGTCCCTTCCCAGAGACGGATCGCTCATGAAACCCGATGTCACTGGCCCGGCAATGGCACTTCGACCTCGCAGCGATGGCCCGCCGGGATCGCGTTGCCCGGGTTCGGCAGGGTCAGCCGGATGCCGAACGTGCCGGAGGCCGCGTCGAAGACCCGGTCTATCACGTCCACCTGCGCCGAAAACGTGCCTGACAACGGCGCTTCGGGGGTGACGGTCAGCGTCATGCCGGGGCTCAGCATCGGGTGGGCGGTGACCGGCAGGAACGCCTCGACGTGCAGCGGATCGACCTGAGCCAGAGACACCACGCTGTTCTCGGTCCCGAGGAATTCGCCGTCGAACAAGTGACGGGCCACCACGATGCCGTCCAGCGGGCTGCGGATCACGCGCTGTTCCAGTTGCGCCTGTGCGCGTTCCAGTTCGAGCCCCGTCACCTCGTGCTGGAGCTGCGCCATGGCACGTTCGCGGGTGATGACCTCCACCTCGGCCTCTGCCGCTTCGAGCCGTTCGAGCGTGCCGACCCGCCGTTCCATCAGGTCGCGTGCCCGGTCCAGCTGCTTCTGCGCAAGTGCCAGGCGGCTTTCCTGCGCCTCGATCCCGGCGGTGCTGCGGGCCTGAAGCTGCAGGAGTTCGACGGCCTTGGCCTCGACCTCCGAATGCAGGCGGGCGATGACCTGGCCGCTTTCCACCGTGTCGCCCTGATCCACCAGGACCTTGTCCAGCAGCCCCGACACGGGCGAGCCGACGTCGATGGTGACCGCAGGGGTGATCACGCAGTCGAAGGTCTCGGCTGTCGCGGGCGCGGCGAGCATCAAGGCGAAGCAGGTCTTGAGGACGCTGGGGACGGGCAACATACGTGTCATTCCGGTTTTCCACTGAAGGCAAGCATCGTCCCCAGCCGGCGATCCTGATCCAGTAGGATGCGTCGGGCACGTGCGTGGTTTCGTTCGGCGCGTTTCTGTGCGCGGCGGAAGAGGATGCGGGCCGCAAGGCGGCCGATGCCGCCGGGCATGCGGGCTACGGTCGCCAGCCAGCCCTTGCCGGCAGAGGTGTGTTCGAGGATACCGTCCTGCAGCGACAACATGGGCTGGCTCGAACCCGGTTCGCCGCGCCTTGCGGTGCGCCCGACCAACTGGCGGTCGATGCGCTTGGAATCGTGCCGCTCGGTCAGGATGACATGCAGGCCGCCGCGTTCGGCCACACCTTCACCCAGCGCGATGTCGACGCCGCGCCCGGCCATGTTGGTGGCCACCGTGACCCGCCCCGCCTCACCGGCCCGGGCAATAATCCCGGCCTCTTCGGCTTCGTTGCGGGCGTTCAGAAGATCGTGCTCGACGCCGAGCTCGTGCAGGTGTTCCGAGGCCTGTTCCGACGCCTCGACAGAGCGTGTGCCGATCAGAACCGGGCGCCCTGCGCGCGAGAGGGCAAGCGCCCGCTCCGCCACGGCACGCCAGCGGGCGGCGGCTGTCGGGAAAAGCTGCATGCGTTGAAAGCGCCGCTTCGACCGCGCGTTGGTCGGGATGGAAACCACGTTCAGCCTGTAGACGGTGGACAGTTCCGACGCCACCTCGCGCGCGGTGCCGGTCATGCCCGCCAGATGCCGGTAACGGCGGAAGAAGCGCTGGTAGGTGATACGGGCCAGGACGTCCTTTCGCGGCGTGATCTCCACCCCTTCCTTGGCCTCGACCAGCTGGTGCATGCCGTCGTTCCAGGAGCGTTCCTCCATGATGCGGCCGGTGTACTCATCGACGATCACCACCTTGCCGTCCGACACGATGTACTGGTCGCCCCTGGTAAAGAGATACCGGGCTGTCAGCGCCTGCGTGACCGCCTGCTCTCGCCGGATCCGGTTCGCCCAGATGCCGCCGCGTTGCAGGCCGAGCGTCTCCAGCCGCGCCTTGCCGCGGTCCGTCAGTTCGATGCGGCGCTCCCGGCGGTGCAGCTTGTAGTGACGCCCCTCGAACATCTGACGCGCCAGCATCCAAGCGGTTTCCGCCCAGATGCGTTCGGACTCCGCGTCGGTTTCGCGCGACAGGATCAGCGGCGTGCGGGCCTCGTCGATCAGGACGCTGTCGGCCTCGTCGACGATGGCGAAATGCAGGCCCCGCATGACCGGCAGTTCGCCCTGCCCCATCGGGTCGAGGAACTGACGCAGCTTCAGGGCGGCGTTCTGCGGGGGGCCGCCCAGCTTCACCCGGTCACGGAGATAGTCGAAGGTGATCTCCTTGTTCGACGCATAGACGATGTCGCGCCGGTAGATGCGCCGGCGTTCCGGCGGCGGTATCCCGTGTTTCAGCACGCCGACGCTTAGCCCGAGGCGGTCGAACAGCGGTTGCATCGTCGCGGCATCCCGCTCGGCCAAGTAGTCGTTGACCGTGACCACGTGAACGGGGATGCCGGCAAGCCCCGCGGCGCCCACGGTCAGCGTCGCGGTCAGGGTCTTGCCCTCGCCTGTCTCCATCTCGGCGACCGCCCCGCGCGCCATGGCGAGTGCCCCCAGGAGCTGCACCTTGTGGTGATAAAGCCCGAGGATACGGCGGGAGGTTTCGCGGATCAGTGCGAATGCCTCGACCAGATTGGCGTCGGTCAGGCCATCGGTGCGGGCTTTCCGGCGCACCCGTTCGATGCGCGCGTCAAGGCCGGCGTCATCCAGCGCCGCGATGCCCCGCGCCCGCCAGACCGTCCGCAGGAGCAACACGCGCAGGCGCAGACGCAGGACCGGCACCATGAGGCGCCCGTAGAGGTAGCGTGCGACGTTCTCGGCGGGGTCGAGCCAGTGGTGGCGCGGTTCTTCCCGTTCGGGGTACAGCGTCAGCGCAGGCGCGAGGAAAGCGTCGCCCGCGGGGGCGACGCCAGATTTTTCCGCGGCCACAGGGCCGGTATCAAGCATTCTCGTCCGTCGGCTCCTCTACGGTCTCGGTCGTTATGATCTGGGGCTCCTCCCCCATGTCGCCGTCCAGCGAGAAGCGTTCCGCCAGCGACCCGAAGTGGCGCAGCGATCCGAGGTGCAGGTAGATGCACTCCAGTTCGTCGGTGCGCATCATCTTTCCGAGGTCCTCGTTCGAGACGGCCTTCAGCTTTTCGCGGTCGACGGTCTGGAAGCCGGACAGCGACTGGCGCTCTCCGGACGGCAGGCTGAACTGCGCCTCCATCGGACGCAGCAGGTCCAGTTCCATCAGCCGCTTGCAGAACAGCTGCGTGCGGTTGAAGCGCTGCTGGTAGTCCTGCAGGAAGGTCAGCACGCTTTTCAGGTATTGCGTCTGGTTGCCGTCGCTGTCGAACAGCCGCTCGCCCCTGTCCTTCTCGTTGCAGCCTTCGAAGCTCTCGTCGATGTGGAGGATCAGCTGCTTGCCGCCTGCGTCCTGCGCGAAGACGAAGGGATAGCGGCGCACGAAGGCGGGCACGTACTTGCCGCCCCAGGACCCGTCCGGCTTCACGAACAGGTTTTTGGTCGCGGTCGCGCCGAGGATGGCGCAGGGCATGACGGTGTCGGCATTGCCGGTGAAGACGATGGGGTATTCGATGGCCGCCTGGCCGAACTCGATGGCGGTCAGGGGGACAGAGTTGACCTTTTCGGCAAACTTGTAATCGGCGCCGGTGCGCACCGACATCTTCTTGTGCCGTGCAGAACTGACAGGGACGGCATTCTCGTAGAACAACAATTGGGTCATGGGATCCTCCAGAAAACAAGTTTGAAAAATAGAACGGGTACGGAACAACCTTGACGTTACCAACTGCTGAGAATCGCACAACAGTTTTGTGAAACGTCCGATAGCTCAGGTATTGTGATCAAAGGTCAAAATTGCGCAGGAAGATCTGTCGAAGTACCCGGTAAAGTTGAGCGGCGACCGGTTCCTGCCCGTGTTCGAACCTCACATAGACCCGCTCGCCAAGGCTGCGATATGTTGTGCCCGGGGGCAGGCGGACGTCCAGATGCAGAAGGTTGGACAAGGTCTGCCGCTGGCCCGAAGGACCGCTGGCGCCGGGGTCGAGGGCGATGCGACCGCCACCCTCGGTGGCCAGCGCCATCGAAGGCAGAGAGGCGGACAGCGCGGGGATTTCCCGTTCGATCCGGGCGGGCAGGATCCGGTCGGGCGTGGATGCGAATCGCAGTTTCACGCCGTAGGTCTCGCTGCGGACAAGATCGCTCCGGTCCTCGGGCACGATGACCCGCACCAGCGGGTCCCGGAAATCGGTGACATAGCCCACGACATCGCCTTTCTGAAGGTAGCGCCCGATCAGGTCCATACCGGCCGGAACCACCAGTTCGCCGGGCGAGGCGGCGCGGATCACGAGGCTCCGGCTGCGCTCCAGCGTGAGGTCCCGGTCGGCTTCGGCGGCGCGCAGTTCTTCCTGCAGCACCCGCGCGGCGGAGCGGTCGACGAAGTCTTGTGCGGCAAGGCGGCGGCGCAGTTCGACGATGTAGTCCTCCAGCATGGTGACGCGCGCGGCCATCAGCGGATTGTCGATCGTCGCCAGCGCCTGGCCCGTGTCCACTTGGGTTCCCGGTACTGCGGCAAGCTCGGTCACGATGCCGTCGGCCTCGCTGTGGACGATGTGTTCGCCCGAAACCCAGACCACGCCCTCGGCCACCGTGGCGTGCGGCAGGGGCACGGCAAAGAGAACCGCGGCAATGGCCGCAAGCGTGCCGCCTGTCACGGCAAACGCCCGGCCCCTGTGGTGGCGCAGTGCCGGGCTTGCCAGCAGGTACCACGCCTGTTTCATCAGCGGCCAGCCGAACATCAGCGTCACCGACCAGATCGCCATGATGATGCCGATGAAGAAGAAATGCGTGCTGATGAACAGCACGATGACAAAGGTGATGAAGACACGATAGGCGAACGCCGCCAGCGCGTAGGTGGTGAACCAGAAGGCCTCTCCGGGGGCGGTCGCCGGTCCCTCCTGCTCCTTCATGCCGAAGGCGTAGCGCTTGACCAGGTAGCCGATGTGCTCCTTCGAGCGGTTGGCAAGGTTGGGGATCTCGAGCAGGTCGGAGAACACGTAGTAGCCGTCGAACTTCAGCAGGGGGTTGCCGTTGAACAGCAGCGTCGAGACGCCGCCGATCAGCATCACGTTGAAGGCAAAGGCGCGCACCAGCCCGTCCTCGGCGTTCAGCCAGACGATCATCGCGATCGCGGCAAGGAAAGCCTCAACCAGGATGCCCGCAGCGCCCACCAACGCGCGTTGCCATTTCGACTGGAAGCGCATCGAGTCCGAGGCATCGACGTAAGGCACGGGCATGAACACGAGGAACATCAGGCCGATCTCGTGGACGTCGCCGCCCCATCGCTTCACCACGTAGGCATGGCCCAGCTCGTGCACGGCCTTCACGCCGATGTAGCACAGCGCCAGCAGGCCGAGATTCTCCGCCGTCAGCACGCGGTCGATGACGTTCTCGGTCAGTTCGTCCCAGTGAGACAGCGCAAGGAAGCCGCCGTAGCCCACCACGGCCAACCAGATCAGGGCGCCGAACCACGAGATGAGCGGCCGGACCAGCGGCATGGTGGCCGAAATCAGGTCGTCCGGGTCCAGCACCGGCAGGCGCACCGCCAGCGGATTCATGAAGCTCATGATGAGCTTCTTGCTGCGCTGGCGCTCGCCACGGTCGGAGAGTTCCTCGATGTCCGGCGGGATGTCCCCGAGCAGCACGTCGGCCGCGTGCAACTGACCGAGCAGTCGGATCACCTCGTCCTGGGTCAGCGTCTCGTCGTCGAGCTGGTCGCAGGTCGTGTCCCAGACCTCCTGCACCGTCCGCGTGCCGTCCAGCATGGAGATCACCCGGTAGCCCGACGGCGAGAACCGGTGGAACCGCCCGGAGGTGCGGTCCTGCAGGACGTACCACAATTGCCCGCGATACCGGGTCCGGTGCAGGCGCGCATGGCGGCGCAGGCGCGGTTTCAGGTTGGCGACACGATACCAGTTCTGCGAAAGGAACGCCTTGGCCATCGCTCAGGGCATCCAGCGCCAGAAGGTCAGCTTGGCCCAGTTCACCAGCGGGCGGGTCCAGACCGCGAACAGCAGCCGTTCGTCGATCTCGGTGCGGGCGATCCCTTCCATCGAGGGCCGCAGCCGGGGATCGTTCTCCTCAAGCGAGGCATCCACCCGGAAGAAGTTGCGCCCCTCCCGCTGGTCCGAGACCGGCGTGATCCGCTCGATCTTGTAGAGCAACGGGAGGTCCGGCAGCGAGGAGACGCGTAACTGCCCGGTCTGCCCAGGTGCGATCTCTGCCAGGTCACGCTCGTCGACCTCCAGCACCACGCGCCAGCCGTCCGGCGGCGCGATCTTGAACAGTTCCTCGCCGCGTTCCACCGTCGCGCCGATCTTCTGGCTCAGGTCGCCCGACACGACCACCCCGTCGAAGGGCGCGCGGATCTCGGTCCGGGCGATCTGTTCCTCGACCAACGCGATCTGGCTGTCGATCTGACGGATCTGGCTTTCGATGATGTTGGCTTCGGCGCGCTGTCGGCCGGCCAGCGCCTGCGCGTATTCCGCCTGCCTCTGACCGCGCGAGGTCACCAGCCGCAGTTGCTCCAGCGCAAGATCCTGATCGTCGAGCCGCGCCAGCACCTGCCCTTCGGTGACGACCGCGCCGGCCTGCACCTGCTCGTCCGCAATATAGCCGTTAAAGGGCGCCACGACCGTCCGTTGCACGGTGCCCTGCAACTGGGCCGGGGCGGTGACGGTAAAGGTCGTGGTGGCCGTGGCAAAATACCAGACCAGACCGGCGAAGATCAGCGTGGCCAGCTTGCGGCCGAAATGGCTAGGTCCCAGCAGGCGCTTCACCTGGTTGCCGATGACCTCGAAGACCTTCACGATCAGGATGCGGTCGTTGCGGCGTTTCTCCTCGATCACAGGGCCGACGACTGTGGCGATCACGTCCACCAGTTCGACGGTCTCCTCGTCGAACCCCTCCGGCCCGGCCTTTTCCAGCGTCAGCGCACCGATGATGTCGCCATCGTACTGGATCGGCACACTCAGCACGCTGTCGGCGCGGTGGGTGCGGACCAGTTCCTCGTGCGCCAGCGTCACGCGATAGTCCCAGCCGGGCGGCGGCGGATAAAGCACCACCGCCTCTTGGTCGGCGGCCTCGTTCATGGCGGCCCGGATGTCGCGCATAAGGCTCATCCGCTTGCCCCAGCCGGACGCGTGACTGACCGCGACGACCTTGGCATTGCCGCGTTTCATGAGCCCGAGGCTGACGGGGTCGCACTTCAGACTGCGCGCCAGTTCGGTGACAAGCGCATTGGCCGCCGCATTGAAACGTTTCTGTTCGAGAACCGTCGCCAGCATCGACAGCGCCTTGGCTGTGCGGGCCTGCAGACGTTCGAAGGATCGGCCCTGGTCGCGGCGCAGCAGCACCTCGATCCAGCCGGCGCCCCAGCGCAGATGGCGGACCACTTCGCCCGGGGTCATCACCTCCCCCTGCATGGTGACGGACACCGCGCCGTAAAGCTGTCCATCCATCAGGAACGGCAGGGCGATCTCATGCCCCTCCTCCGTCCGGGTCAGGATCGGCTGGCGTTTGCCGAGCGCCCGCTCCGTGGCAGCCATGAGCGCGGGGCTGATCGCGGCCTCTTCCGGCCAGCGAGCGACGGGGGCAAAGGGCCCGGTGTCGGGGTCGCCGATCAGCGCCACGGCAGAGGTGACGCCCGTCAGGTTCCGCGCCAGCAGGGCCAGCCAGCTTTCGACAAACCCCTCGACGGAGTCGGCCTCGGAGAACCGTGTCCAGAGCGCCTGGTCGAAGATCGCGTAGCTGACCTGTCCGGTGCCATCGCGCCGGGCGGGCGTATCGTTCGGGCTTTCCGTTGTCATATGTCGGTCATTCCCTGCAATACGCCCGTCCCGTCAGTGGAACAGGCCGCTCAGCCGATCAAGCAGACCGCTGCGCGCCTTCCATGTCACATCCGCCCCGGCCTTCTTGCCGGTGTCGGATGCAGCCTTCTCGTTGCCGGATGCCGTCTCGCCGTCCTGCGGAGCCGTCTCTTCGGGCGCGGTCCAGACGACCAGCGTGTCGGACACGCGCGGCACGTCCGGGCTGGCCGTTCCGGGGATCGGATCGGTCAGCAGGAACGGGGCGTCGCCGACATCCGCATCCGGGACGGCAACGGTTCCGGCGTCCAGATCCAGCCGGAGTGTCCGCGCCGAGGTCATGTGGCGCAGACCCTCGTCGGTGACAAAGCCGCCTGTGGTGTCGTCGTAGATCAGCGTGCCGCCGGTGGTCGCATCTTCGCCATCGGCGAAGAAGGACAGGCGCGTTCCGGTCGACAGCGTGTCGCCCATCAGGTCGCCGTCCACGGCGTGGGACAGGTGCACCGACCCCAGCATGTGATCCAGTTCGTGGGTCAGTACGCTGAGCAGGTCGATACGCCCGGCCGAGGCCGCAGCTGGCAGCGCCCGCAGGACACCGTTCACGTCGGCGAGGTATTCCTCGTTCGAGAGCGGTGTCAGGTCGACGAACCAGCCGTGGCCCGCCGCATCGGCATCGACGTGGATACCGTGGCCGGTGGCCCGGCCAAGCAGCGCACCTTCCAGATCGGCAACTGTGACCTCGACCGCGCGGAGCATTTCCTCCTGCTCGGCGCTCAGGCTCATCCGTTCGACCATTATCCGGATGGCCGCGTCCTTCAGCGCGGCGACCTCACCCTCGGTCACGGTATCGGCCCCTTGCCCGATGTCGGTGGCCTTCAGGCCGTCCTCCACCTCGAAGGCCGTGTCGTTCGACCGCACGGTCACGTCCTGGAAGGCCGCGCCGTCGAAGGTCATCAGACCGATGTCGCCATCCACCAGCACGGAGTTGAACCCGAAGCTGCCCACGTTCGATCCGTTCACGCCGATCTTGAGAGAGGCGCCGGAGGTCGTCAGTTTCAGGTGCTGGGTCTGCGCCGGGTCGAGCGTCGCGGCGAAGGTCTGGTCGATGACCACGCCCGATGCCCCGTCCACGTGACCCACGAGGACCATGTCATTGGGCGCATCCACCAGCACGAACTTGTAGCGGGTGTCGTCGTAATGGTCGAAGACCAACCCGCCCACATCGCCCTGCGCCAGCGTCGTCTCCACCTCCAGTACCGAGGAGGCGGACACATCCGCACCGAGGTCGATCAGGCTGACGGCGACGGAGTCGTCACCCACCAGCGCGGCATACTCTGCAGTCACCGTGTCCAGCGTCCAGTCGCCCGATTCCGGCTGCATGAAGAGGGCCGGGGCAGCCTCGAAGCTGTCGGTCATCTCCATCGTCCAGTCGGGGGGCAGGACCTGCACGGTGAAGTTGTCGACCGTGGCCGTGCCGCCATCCGTTGCGAAGCCGACGAAGCCCTTGTTGAGCGGGATCGGCTGGCCGTCGATGTCGATCTCCGGCACGTAGTCGTAGGTGAACCAGTTCACCCCGTTGACCTGCACGGTCACGTTGGTGCCGTTCACTGCGACCAGCACGTCGTACATCGTGTCGGGCTTGATCCGGACCGGCTTGTTGGACTGGACCAGCTCGTGATAGCCCGACGCGTCGCGATACCCCATCTCGATCTTGTTGTTCGAGATGTTGATGCCCGCGTACTTGAAGTCGATATCGGACTTGTAGTCGAAGATGATGTAGGCGTTGGACTTCGACCCGCCCGTGGGCTTCGCGGTCGAGATCTGCGCGCGTATCTCGTAGTAGCCCGGCAGATACTCATCCAGATTGTAGACCGCCGACGCCTGCGAGGTGTTGCTGGTGGCCGCGAGGGTCAGCGCCCCGCCCTGCACCGTCATGTTGCCGGTGTCGCGGATGAAAATGTCGCCGGAGTTGTTGTTGAAGTCCGACGTCCGCAGCACGTCGCGACGTCCGCCGGGGATGTTGCCCGCCTGCGGATCGCTCGGTCCGCCGGTCTGGTCCTGCCAGTAGCCGTGGTCCTTCTGCGTCACCAGCCCGATCTCGCCACGAAGCCCGCCCTGCAGCAGGGCCACGTTGGAATAGCGGTCGTTGTGGTTGGGCGCGTTGCCATCCGCCGTGCGGGTGATGTCGACACCGTCGCCGAAGGCCTGCGCATAGAGGAAGTCGAACAGGTGCGGTGGCACCTGGCGGCTGACCGTGGCGATGCCGAAAGGCGCGAACGGGACGATGTAGCTGTTGAACTCGCCCACCCAGTCGATCAGGCGGTCGCCCTTGGTATTGCCGATCAGGATGTCGAGCCCTGCCCCGCCGAAGGCACGGTCTTCGTACAGCCAGTGGGTGTCCGTCCCGTCGTTCAGGCCCGAATGGGCGTCGTGCACCGACACGTCCGACAGCTTCACAGGTGCGCCGCCGTCGAGGATCAGCCCGCCTTCCGCGTCGCGCAGGTAGACCGCCGGCCCGCCCATCACGTCGTCGGCATTCATCAGGTCGTTGCCGAAGCCGCCGTACATGCGGTCCCGGCCTGTGCCGCCGACGATCCAGTCGTTGCCCAGGTCGCCGAAGATCATGTCGTCGCCGTCCGACTGGCGGAACTCTGCCGGGACGTCCTCGTCCGGGGTCTGGCCGTTCGGCTCGAAGGCCACATAACCCAGCGCCGAGACGCCCTCGTTATCGTGGAAGTTGAGGAAGTAGTGCAGCAGCGTCGGGTCGGTGTCGTCGGAGACGGTCGATCCGTCGTCGCCCCAGACGAGGCCGTGGTAGCCGGTCGTGCCGGTGTGATCCTCGGACAGTTCGAACAGGATCGTGCGGCGCGCGTCGTACTCGTCGTACAGGAAGAACTCGCCAAGGCGCGCCCGGATCGGCTTCGGATCGTTCCACGGGTCGGTGTCGTCGCCAAAGGCGAGGATATCCGCCGGGTTGAACGGGCTGTTGAAGTCCGACTTGTAAAGGCCGACGATGCCGATCACCGGTTCGCCGAATTCGTCGAACATCAGCGCGCCGTTCTCGTCACGCAGCTGGCCGAAGCGCGGCGCATAGCTGTCCTCCAGCGCCTCCGCGCCGGAAATCGCGTCGTCGCCGTCGCCGCCATGCAGCCAATCCACCCCGAGACCGCCGAAGATCACGTCGTCGGCATAGCGTGGGTTCTGACCCAGCGGATCGTCGATCACCCAGGTCTCGCCAAGCGCGAAGGGCGTGAGGTCGACGCTCTTCTTCAGCTCGCCCGCGACGTTGATCAGCTCCACCTGCACGTTGCCGGGGGTGCGGATCAGCTCGTTCAGGACGTTGCCCTGGCTGGTGCGCGTGTCGGGATCGCGGTTCAGCAGGTAGTCGATGCCGTACAGCGTCTCGTTCTGGCCAAGTTCGCCGGCACGCTCCGCGCTGGTGTTACGGCTGGTGAAGATCCGGCCGTCGTCGCCGAGGATACCATCATCGCCGGTCCCGCCGGAGATCCAGTCATGACCCCAGCCGCCGATGATGTCGTCGTCGTCCGCATCGCCGAAGGCAATGTCGAAGCCGCCGCCGAGGTAGATGAAGTCATCCCCGGTTTCGCCGTGCACCTCGTCGTGGCCACCGATGTCGGTGGACCAGAAGCCATCGTTCGGATCGCAGGTCTCGGACCACATCAGGCGACCCTGCCCTTCGGTCTCCGGCGCGAAATCGGGTCCGCCGGGCGTGTAGTCGATCAGCCGGACACCGCGCACGACGATCTTCTCGCCGCCGTAGTTGTCGTAGTTGAACTCGACGTAGTTCGGCCCGTTCGCCGGATCGCCGGTCGGGTTGATGTCGACACCGTTGACCCCGACGATGCGGATGATGTCGCCGTTGTCGCCCACGATGGCGTCGCTGTCGCGGCCATGCTTGTCGGCATAGGCCACGCCGAGTGCCGTTGTGACGTCCTCGCCGTAGGTCTCCGGGTTGCCGTCGGTGTCGGCCAGCGGATCGAAGCCGTTGTTGCGGTCGATCTGGAGACCCGCACCGCCGAACAGCCAATCGTCGCTGTCGGGGCGGTTCTCGGAAGTCACGAGGCTGTAGAAGTCCGAAGAGCCGCCGACGATATCATCCTGGCCCAGGCCGCCGAACACCAC
This sequence comes from Sagittula sp. P11, assembly GCF_002814095.1. NCBI lineage: Bacteria > Pseudomonadati > Pseudomonadota > Alphaproteobacteria > Rhodobacterales > Roseobacteraceae > Sagittula > Sagittula sp. P11. The sequence continues at coordinate 4,399,054 of NZ_CP021913.1, read as the reverse complement.
GTCGCGCCCGCCGCCGCCCTCGATGTAGTCCTGACCGTCGGTCAGGGCCTCGAAGCTGGCAACCACGGTGAGCGGACCGACCGGATCGTCGATGCCGAAACCGTCGACGTTGGGCACACGGGCCGCGCCGACATGGGCAATACCCGCCACAGCGTCGTCGATGGAGCCGTCGCCCTGGATCACGTCATGGCCGAGCTGGCCGAAGATCTGGTCGTTGCCCGCGCCCCCGGCAATGTAGTCGTTGCCGAAGGAGCCCACGCCCTCGCGACCGTCGTTGATGGCGAAGGTGTGGAACTGGGCGTAGTCGATCTCGAACGCGCTCCACCAGTCCGGGCCGTCCGTGTCGCGGTACATCTGGGCGATGCCGTTGGTCAGCAGGCGGCCCGAGTTGTACTCGTTCAGCGAGTCCGTGCCGGTGGCGGCATAGGCGAACTCCGGCGTCCGAGCTGCGGTCGTGCCGTCGCCCATGAGCGCCGCGCTGTTGCGATCGGTCCGCGAGTACATCAGCACGCCCGCCAGCGCCTGGAAGCGCAGGCTGGTCATGTCGAGCATGTCGGTCGGATGATCCACGCGGTTGCCGAATGCGTCGAGGAAGCGCTGGGTCAGCGAGACGTGATCGCCGAAGATCAGGTCGTCGCCCTCGCGCCCGTCGATCATGTCGTTGCCCGCGCCGCCGATCAGCAGGTCCTCGATGGCGGAACCGAAGATCACGTCATCGCCGCCGTTCTGGAACTCCACCGTGTTGATCTCCAGCACCAGGCCCATGTCGGTGGTCTGGATGCGCTGCAGCAGCACCGGCGGCAGGTTCGGATCGTCGACCCACATCACAACCTGGCCATGGTCGCCGAAGATGATGTTGGGCGTATTCTCCGGCGTGCCTGCGATGCTGTCGTCACCGTAGAGGACGTCGACACCGGCCTGCATGTCGTCGCGCATCGGGCTGGCCACGCGCACCGGCTTGAACGTCTGGTCGGAGGCGCCCTGCGTCGGGTCGATGGTCGGCGCCGGGCTGTTGTCGGAGGTCACGATGTGCAGCGCGCGGGTGAGGATGTTCACGTTCACGCCGCTGTCGCCGTAGATGTGGTCCGTGCCGTCCTGCCCGAGGATCGTGTCGTCGCCCGAACCGCCGGCAAGATGGTCACCGGCCTGCGAGCCGATGATGGAGTCGTTGCCCGCGCCGCCATAGGCCGTGAAGCCCACGGACTGCGCATCGCGGTAGGCGAAGAGCGCGCTGGCGTCGATGACGTCGTTGCCCGCGAAATCGAAGGGATTGGCCAGCGGGAAGACCCACTCGTCGTCCTCGTTCTCCTCGTCGGGCAGATCCGGGAACGGGTTGAACGGCTTGGGACCGAATTCCAGACCCAGCCGGTCGGAGGACCGCCCGCCGTACCACACGCCGTCCTGGCTCGTGTCGCCGTAGACCACCAGCGGGCTCTCCGATCCGGCCAGCACCGCGTTGTCTAGGATGGCCTGCTCGGCGGCGTCGATACCGTCGCTGGCGTCCACGCCAAGCGCGTCGAGGTCCAGACCGATGATGAAGTGATCGCCGCCGACCTGCGCACCGTCGTCGCGCGACAGGTCGATCCGGTAGACCGTGATCTCCGTGCCTTCCTCGATGACGCACTCGTGGATGGCGGCCCCGGCCAGCGTTATGGTCTCGGCCGTCACGCTGTCGATGGTGAAGCCGCCCGGGATGCCTTCGATGAAGATCACCTGCCCCGGTGCAAAACCGTCGTCCAGCCAGCTGCCGCCGTCGGTGCGGCCAAGCTGATCGGCCAGCAGCGTGACAGTTGTCGTGACCTCCACCTTCAGCGCGACGGACTTGTGGATGTCGATGGAGCCGTCGCCATTCTCGTCCACCGGCGCAATCGGATCGCCGCTGAGCACCAGCACGGAGCCGTTGCCCCAGGTCGCCGAGGCACCGTCCGGTTTGTCGAAGTCGGTGGTGGCGGAGGGCACGTCGCCCGCGTCGAGGATCGCGAGGATCTCGCGCGTGTCGGTCTCGCCCTCGATATAGATGAGCTGGCCGACGGTGTAGCCGTCGTTCGCCCAGTCGCGGCCATCGTCGCGCAGCAGGTAGTTGCTGTCGGAGATGGTTTCGGTCGTGTAGGCGCCGAAGGTCTGCACCGGCAGGTTGCCGCCGCCATGTACGACGGTCAGGCCGCCATGCGGACCCTGCACCCAGATGTTGCTGCTGGCCGCAACCGCCGCCTCGATCGTGTCGCCGAGGATCTCCATCCGGTCGCCCTCGATCGACAGCACACGGTACTGGACCGCCGTGTCGAAGCTGCCGTCCTCGCCACCGATGTTGATGAGGTGCCCTTCAAGGAAACCCTCACTTTCCCAGTCGATGCCGGTCAGGACGGCGCCGGTGGGCGTGCTCTCGACACCGTAGGTGTAGTGATCCAGCACCAGCGCATCGACCGCGACAAGGCGTACTTCGCCCGCGAAGGCGGCGACGAGATCGTCGAGCTGCGCCGCCGTCAGGCTGCCCACGGCCTCCAGCACGAGGACGGAGTTGTCGTTGGGATCACGCAGGAAGGCGCCCGATTGCAGGACCGGCTGGCCTTCGCCGTCGAGGTAGATGGCATCCGCCACCTCGACCACGGTGAAGAACACGCCCGGCACGCCGTCGACGGTCACGGTCTGGTTCGGCAGGAAGCCCTCTGCCTTCCAGTCGATGTCCTCGGAGCGCACGGTGTAGAACCCGTCGAAGGCGTCTTCCTGGTCCGGGTCCTGCCCGGGTGCGGAGAAGCTGAACACGTTCTGCGCCGAGACGAACGGCGCGGGATCGAGCGTGCCGTTGATCTCCAGCGTGTCGTTGCCCTGCCCCAGCATGATGTTCAGGACCTCGATGGTCGACTGCGCGCTATCGGCGCCGACGCTCAACGATCCGTAGTTGATCTTGCCGAAGCTGATGCCGCCCGGAACGGTGATCGAGGTCGAGCCTTCCGGCGCCTCGCCGTAGAGCGGGCCGGACACGTTCTCGAACACGAGGTCGTCGGCCATGCCGAAGCCGCGCAGCGTGGTCTGCGTCAGCACACCGGAGGTGTCCGCCTGGCTCGAGTCGTTGAAGATATTCAGCACGTCGATCTGCTGGCTTTCCGGCGGCTGTGCGCCGATGGCGATCAGGAAGTCGTCCGCCTCGCCCGGCAGCTTGACGCCCGCGGTCAGCGACCGGTCGGCCCCGGCGGGACCGCCTTCGACCGCAAGCGGGCCGCGCAGCTTGGACAGCAGATGCGTGGAGACCGGGAAGATCTTCACGCCATCGCGGGTCGGCGGCACGACATAGTCCGCGTCCGCCGTCAGCGTGACGGTCTGCAGGTCGTACCAGTTGCCGTCGGTAAAGGTCACCTCGGGCGCGATCCGCACCACCTGCACCTGGTCCGCCGCCGCATCGCCCAGCCATGTGTCGGCCAGCGCCATTTCGGTGCCGTCGATGGTGACGTGGATCAGTTGCAGCTTGGCGTCCTGGCTGTCGTTGTCGCCGCGGATCAGCTGGATCTTGGCCTCGACCGCCGGGTTGCCACCGTTCAGGTCGGAAATCCGGACCCACATGCCTTCGAGGAACCCGTCAGCCAGCCAGCCTTCCTGTGCACCGGCCACACCGATGTCGAGGAACTGACCCGGGAAGGCCAGCGGATCGGTCTCTTCGCCGAAGCTGACCGTGCCTTCGAAGACGAAGTTCTCGGCCAGGTCGGACAGTACAGCCTCCGTGTCGGCGGCGCCCTGCGCCCAGCCGGGCACGTCAGCGGTGGTGGCGGTCAGGGTCAGGGTCTGGCCATCCGCGCTGACCGACATGACGACGTAATCGCCGTTGTTCGCCGCAAACGCGCCGGAAAGCCCGTCGAGGCGGATGCGCTCGCCCGGCACGGTGGCGAAGTCGGAGAGCTGCACGTCGTCCGCGCTACCCGCCGTATCCCAGTCGCCATTGGCCAGAAGAGCCGTCAGCACGATCTGGTTGGCACTGACGGAGGACACGACATAGTCGTCATTGTTCGTGTCGAAGCCGCCTGCAGACCCGGCGCGGACACGGATCGTGTCCCCGGCCGAGAAGCTGCCGCCGACACCCGCCCCGCCGATCGTCAGGTTGGTGCCGTCGTTGCCGAAGGTCACTGTGCCGTCGAAACGGACGGAGGCTTCGAGGCTTTCGCCGAAGAACCCTTCGTCCTGGAAGCTGCCCAGGTCGGCCCCTTCGCCGCGCGTGACGGTCAGGTTGCCCGAACCGTCGGTGCCGAAGACGAGGTTGCCGGAGAACAGTTGCGTCGCCTGGAGCCCGCCGATCACTGCGTAGTCCTCGGGCGTGATCGTGATGCCCTCGATCGAGGTCACATCGGCCAGGCCATCTGTCAGCACCGCGACGGTCACGCTGTCGTCGGGCTGGCGCGTCAGGCGGATCTGGTAGCTGTCCGTCTCCGTCTCATCCGTCACGGTGTCCGCGTTGTCGGGCACCAGCAGCGTGTCGCCGCCAGTCTCCAGCACAACCGCGCCGGAGGTTTCGTTGTCGTGCACCTCCACGTCGAGCATCTGGAATCCGGACCGCAAGTTCGGGAAGATGTAGTCGGCGTCGGTCGTCGCATCGTTGCGCTCGAACTCGAGCACCGCGATTTCGAGGTCCTCGCGGACGAAGTCGTCGCGCGCCTCCACGCCAAGCCGGATCTCATCATCCCAGCCCGGGGCGCCGTTGTTGGTGAAGGTCATGGTGCCGATGACAACCATGCCGTCGCTCGGACGGACGGAGGTCGAGGCAAAGAGGTTCAGGCGGCTGTCGCCCGTAATGTTGGAGAACTCGAGCGCATTGTCGCTGTCCACGTCGACCACGATGTCGACCACGACGGTTTCGCCGAAGCCCGGATCGCGCGCCAGCGACAGGCGAACCTCGTCCGTCAGTTCGGTGGTGTCGGTGCCCTCGACGACGACGGTGCGCCCGTCATCGTTGCCGGCCGCATCCACTTCGCGGACCTTGATGCCCGGCGTGTCGTTGTCGAGCACCTCGACCTCGACATTGCGTACGTCGATGCCGTTGTAGGCAATGTCCTCGGACACAACGCTGTGCTGGATGACAGTCACGCGGTCGCCTTCGGAGCGGTCGTCATCCGGTGCGAAGACGTAGACACCGACCTCGTTGGCGTAATTGGCCGCGGTGAAGGCATAGGTGATCGCGTTCTGCGAGATGTAGGCCGTCACGCCGTTGATCACGACGGTGCGCTGGAAGTCCAGATCGGTGACGGTTGCCCCGCCGGGGGTCGCGCCGCCGGTCGGATCGACCGCAGACAGCCAGACCGTCTCGCCCAGGGCGTCGGTCAGGAAGTCGGGGTTCAGGTCGTAGGGCTGGCCGGTGATCGGGTCGATGTCGCGCTCTTCCTGGAAGCTGCGCGCCGCCGAGACGGTCACGTAGACCACGTCGGTCGGCGCCTGCGCCAGCCGGATCGTGTAGAAGTCGGCGTACTGGTCGGCGAGCAGGCTCTCCTCGCCCACCACGGTACGGCCCTGAGAGGTGTCGCCCGCCGCCTCTTCGTTGATGACCACGAGGCCGGAGTCGTCGCGCGCCACGTTGTAGTCGAAGCCGTCGATGACCACGCCGTCGTAGAGCACGTCAGAGGACCGCACGAGGTGGTCCACCGTGCCGGTCGCGCCTTCGAGTTCGCGGGTCACGATGTCCTCGGTCACGTCGCCGCCGACGTTGATCACGTCTGACCCGAGGCCGCCGATCACGCGGTAGCTGACGCCGAAGGCGGTGGAGAGCACGAAGAACTCGTCATCCCCTTCGAGGCCGTCCACCTCGATCGCCTCGATGGTGGAGTAACGGACGTTCAGGCCCGCGCCGAAGATGCCGTCGGCCCGGATCACGATGTCGTCCGCGAATTCCGTCCCGAGGATCACCATCTTGTCGAAGCCCGCGCCGCCGTCGACGGAGACCGGAGCATTGACGTTGTAACGCACCTCGTCCTGGCCGCCACCGGCGCGGATGTCGGGCGCCTGCGCGACCGAGAATCCGAGTCCGATCTGCGGCGAGGCGACGCCGTCCGCGTCCAGAACGATCACATCGTCGGTCACGGTGGGCGTCAGCAGCAGGTCGAGGAAGTTGATCCCGAAGTCGCCGTTGATGTTGAAGGAGGTGGCGCCGTTGACCGCCATCTTCGCCTTCAGATCCGTCCGCCATGCGGCGTTGATGAAGATGTCGAAGCCAGCGACGTCCGCGTCGGTCAGGTTGTCGATAGCCTGTGCGACGGTCCAGCCATTCGTGGTGCGCAGGGTCTCCAGCGCCTCCATCACGGCCGCGCCTGCCTCAAGGTCGTCCACGTCGATGGCGCCCTGCGACGGGTCGGCGTCGTAGCTGTCGCCGTTCCAGTCGAAGTCGGTCGTCGCCGCCAGCGCGAAGGCGCGGACGATGAACAGGTCGTTGTCGTCATCGCCTTCCAGCCGCAGTTCCGACTGGTTGGAGTAGACGCGGAAGGTGTCGTTGCCCGTGCCGCCCTGCGCCACCAGCGGCGCGCTGGACCCCGGAGAGAGCCAGCCGCGCGTGGTCGCCACCAGTTCCGGGAAGATGTCCGTCGGCAGCATGTTGGCGTCGAGCGTCCGGTTCATCCCGAAGATCTGGCCGACCTGGAAGGTGTCGTCGCCTGCCCCGCCGTCGAGCGTCGTGATGACCGTCACGTCGTCGGAGTAGAACTGGTCGTCGCCCTCACGGCCCTCGACGATCATCCGGCCGTTGATGCCGCTGTCGTACTGGATGCGGCTGACCTCGGCACTGTCCTCGTTGAACTGAACAACGTCCTGGTAGGTGGAAACCGTGCCGTGCAGCAGCGCCACGAAGCCCGGACGATCCGCCGCCTCGCCGCCGATGTACTGCATCGCCCGCATCAGGAAGATGTCGTCGGTGCCATCGGGGTCGGTCAGCGACGCGGAGGGCGCGAGCACGTGCAGCTCATCGACGCCATCGTCCTCGGCGCCGGTGTCCAGCGCGTTGATGACGTAGTTGCGTTCGTCCGTCCCGTCAGAGCCCAGCACGTAGATCTCGTAGGTGTCGGTGTCGGCCTGCCCGTCGAGCGTCAGGGTGTGGCCCGCGTCCGCCTGCCCCAGCGCCTGCAGCGCATCGAGCATCGACGGTGACGTCACCGTCGCGGTGTCCTGCAGGAAATAGACGCGGAACCGGTCCTCGCCGTCATCGCCAATGCTCAGCCCCTTGCCGTTCACGCCTGCGCCGTCAGTCGGCGCGGTGTCGGAGCCATAGACCGTTGTGCGGGAGCCGAGGTAGATGAACCCGTCGCTGCCCTGCGTGGTCTGGCCGGAGCCGCCGCTGGTGTCGCCAAACTGGATCTGGTCGACGTCGTCGTTGCCGAAGATGGTCGTGCCGTAGACCGGCGTCGTGAAGGTCGCGATGGCCGAGCCCATGACGGGCCCGCCCTGCTGTCCGGCGTTGAAGCCGTCCTGTCCCGGCGTCACTTCCGCACCTGCGATCATGCGGCCACGCAGCGTCATGCGCGTGCCATAGCCTGCATCGGGATCGCTCGCCTGATCGGCGCCGTCGACATAGTTGGCATCGCCGAAGATCGTGATGTCACCGGCGGCAAGCAGGTCGGAGTTCGCATCCGTGACAACGCCGTCCGCGACCAGCAGCAGCACGTCACCGCGCTCGGCGAAGATCGTGCCGTGTGCCACGACGCGGTTGTGGTCGTCCTGCAAGCCCGGATAACGGGCGTCGGATTCCGCGAAGTTCGCCACGCCGCTGTCGACCAGCAGCAGGTTCTCCTCCGTCTCGGAGGTTTCGCGGACGGTCAGGCGGATCGTGCCGTAAAGCGCATGCGCCAGCACGAGACGTAGCGCGCCCTCGGTTTCGGTGACAAAGATGTTCTGGAGCGCCTCCAGTGCCACGTCGTCCTGTGCCGCATCCAGCGACACGCCGTCCACGGTCTCGCTGCCGGCGCTGCCGTTTCGCGAGTCGATCTCGAGGTCGTTGCCGATCTCGCCGATACTGGCGCCCAGCCCGTTGGCGTCGAGGTTGACGGCGCGGGCGATGATGTCCGCGTCGGTCACGTCCTCGGCGCCGTCTTCGGGCCGGTCGACGATGGAGCCGGCCACCGTGCGCAGCGACACGTCGCCGCCGGTTTCCACCTGGCCCACGCGCAGGTCGCCCGTCATCTCGTCGATGAAGATGCCGGTGTTGGTGCCCGCGTTGGTGTCGAAGGCGTCGAGGTTGTGGCCGGTCGCCCCGCCCGCGTTGTTGCGATCCACGTTGATCTCGAGGAAGTCGTCGCCTTCGCCGATACCGCCGGTGCCGGGCGATCCGACGCCGTTGAGCACGGTCAGGCCACCGGCCGTGAAGCCGTCAGACTGGCCCAGCAGCAGGGTCAGCACCGCGCTGCCGCTTTGCGCGCCGGTCGGAACGCCGGAATAGAGCGTGATGTTCGCGGCGGTCACGTCGACCGTCGCCGTGCCGTCCGCATCGAGGATCCGCCCGCCCGACCACAGGGTCACGTCACCGGCGGTCGAATGGATGTGGCCCACCAGCATGTCGCCGGACAGTTCCTGCGCAAGGATGTTGCCGTTGGTCGTCAGCCAGATCTGTTCGACCCCGTCGTCGCTGCTGCCGCCGGTCCAGTCGGCGTCGCCAAAGACCACGAAGTTCACGGTGGTCGAGGACGCCGCGGGCGTCACGTCGATGTCGGTGATCTTCCGCGGGTTCGGGTTCGGCAGGCTGTAGGACAGGTCGGTCGTGCGATAGCTGCGGTTTTCCTCACCCGGGAGGGGGTTGCCCGCACCATCCGTGTAGACGTCATTCGTGGTGACATGGCCGATGTCGATGTCGTCACCGGCACGCACCTCGACGAAGACATAGGTGGAGTCGACCTCGGTGGCGGTGGTGTTCAGCGACCGGCCGATGAAGTCGTAGTAGGAGGCGCCGCCGTCTGCATCCGGGCTCCAGTAACGGAAGTAGCTGCCGGTGCGCGCCTGCGTGGTCACAAGGTCCGGCGGGTTGAAGGTCTGCACAGACAGGCCGGTCAGCGTCGAGGGCGCGTTGCCCACGAGGCTGTCGTTGATCACGACATCGACGTCGTCACCCGCCCGGATGCGCTCGATCTCGACCGTCACCGGCCCGGCATCGGTGGTGCGGTCGTGCAGCGTGATGTCGAGCACCGCGTCGCCACCGGCATCGGCGGTCAGCGAGATTTCCTTCAGCTCGATCGGATCGTCCTCGCCCACAGCATGCTCGATGCGCAGCAGTTCCACCGCCACGGCCTTGCGGCCCGTCAGCGCGGACTGGTTGCCGATGTCGCCCGAGGCATCCAGCTCGATGGTGTTGGTGCGGATCAGTGCCTCTTCGAAGACCGGCGTCACCACGACGGAGGGCGCATTCGGATCGCTCATCCGCAGTTCGGGCTGGTCGGCGCGGATGTTGCCGCGCTCGTTGATGATCTGCGTGTGACCGAAGGTGTTCTCGATCCCGCCCAGCAGGATGATGTCGCTGTCCGCGGTGTTGAGTGAGGTGTTGTCGAACACCGGTCCGGTGTAGAAGTCGAAGCTGTCGAGCGCGTGATCCATGTTCAGGATGCGCACGGCGGTCTGCGGATAGAGCAGGTTCAGGCGGAACTCGAAGGTATTGCCGACCGTCCCGGCGGTGTTCGAGGTGTTGTTGCCCTCGCCCGAGCCGTCGAACTTGATGTCGTCCACGATCACGTCAACCACCGCGCCGCCGTCGATGGCGTCGATGTGGTTGATGACCAGATCCCATTCGGATTCATTGATGAGGGTGACGAAATCCCAGCTACGCTGGCTTTCGATCAGGCCCTCGTTGCCCCAGATGCGGCCAAGCGAATTGTATCTCGAGTCCGCGCTGGCGTAGAAAGTCGCCTTGCCAGCCTGGTCGAAGATGATGTCGTCCAGCACGACCTGCTTGTTGCTCGCGCTGATGAAGTCGAGCGTGTCGCCCACCGTCTTGCCGGCGTTCACGCCGAGGAAGTCGATGTTGGACAGCGACTGGATGACCCCGTTGCGGTCGATGTGCAGGTAGGGGTTCGGCTCGCCCAAGAGGATGACATGGGCTTCCCAGAAGATGTCGCGCGTCAGGTCGGTCGAGCTGTCGCCGCCACGACGGCGCGGACCGATGTAGCCGCCGCCCGGGCTGCGCGAACGGTCGTTGTCCACGCCGGTGTCTATGGCGTTCACGTCCAGATCGGCGGTGCGCAGGATGGATTCCCAGTGTCCTTCGATCTTGACGTCGTTGGTGACCTCGTTCGTGGAATTGGCACGGGTCGAGCCGCCGATGGCGTAAAGCCGCGCCTTGGACTTGGCGAAGTTGTTGGTGTTCAGGTTCTGCGCCTGCACCAGGATCGACTCGTTGCCGGTCAGCTCGGAGCCGTTGTTCAGCACCACCCGGTTCTCGGCCACGATGCGCGAGGTCGAGTAGGACTTGGCCGACCCGCCGGCGGCGCCGGCCACGGTGTTGGTGTTGCTGTTCGCGCGGTTGCGCGTCACGTCCGAGGTGATGGTGATGGTCTGCGCCACGAGGTCGGCCGCGCCGTTCAGCGTGATCTCGGCCCCGCGGAACTGGTCGTAGTAGGCGTTGATGCGCGCCTCGGCGTCGCCCGCGGCATCGGGGTCTTCCAGCAGGCTGACGTTGTGCCGGGCCCAGATGCCGCTGTTGGCGTTGAGTTGAGAGGCCTTGCGAACCTCGGCCACCGCGTCGACGGAGGTGCTGACGCCGAAGATGCCGCCGCCATAGGCTTCGGACTTCGCGGTCGCGTTGTTGTCCACGAGGTTCTGGATCAGGATCGCGTCACCGGCGGTCAGGTCGCCGTTGATCTGCTGGTCGACACCGTAATAGATCCGCGACTCCGCTGTGCCATCCGCACCGGCGCCCAGCAGGCTGCCGCTGGTGGTTTCGGCCTCGGAGGCGGCGTAGGACTTCAGGATGCCCTTGACGGTGATGTCGTTGAAGGCGTCCAGCACGGCGTTCTGGCCGATGTCGATCAGGCTGGTGTTGACCACCGTTGCGTAGGCCTCGGCTCCGGCGATGGAGATGCTGCCGCCACCGCCGCCATCCGCATTCGCGACCGCGTTCGCGTCGCCGTCGGTGCGGATCGTGATGTCGTCGGCTTTCAGGTGCCCGTTGGCCGCCATGGTGAAGTTCGTGCTGGCCACCTGTGCGGCGTAGGTCTTGCCGCGCTGGTTGCTCCACCCGAGACTGCCGCCCGAGCCGCCCGCCGAGGAGTTCACGATGCCATCCGCGGATTCCGGCAGTGCAAAGCCCGCCGCGCCGCCCACACCGTCGAAGACACCCGACAGGCTGTTCGAGGTGAGATCGAAGACCAGCGTCTGGTTGGACCCGGGCCCCGTGGATTGCAGGTCGATACCTTCACGCACGAACCGGTGCGAGCCACCCTCGGTGTTTCCGCTGAGGTAGAGGTTGACGATGTTCGTGCCCGCCGCATCGGTCGCCAGCTTGTAACCGTTGGCGTCCTTTTCGACCACGTAGTACGACTGCCCCGGGTTCAGGTCGCCGACCGGGCTTTCTCCGACGCCGATCAGCGAATGGCCTTCGAAACCGAAGCCGGTGTCGGCATTGTCGGAACGGTAGGGCAGATTGATGATCGCCACCGGATCGTAATCGAAGACGCCCGGATCGGGGTCCAGGTCGCGACCGATGGCGTCCTCCGGATTGGCAGCCAGCCGGATGAAGTTGGCATCGGGCTGGTAGGCCGCACCGAGCGGCGTGCCGCCGATCGCCGCGCCGCCGTTGACGACATAGTAGGTCTGACCGCTGTTCAGGCCCGGGATCTCGTAGCCGTCCAGCGCGGTATAGATCACCGCGTCGCCGTTCGAGAAACCGTGGCCGGGCAGGAAGATGCGCCCGACGTTCGAGCCGTCCTGCGTGCTGCTGAACTCGTTGACCTCAGTGTTCTCGTTATCGAGCGTGACGATGGCATCCACGAAGGTCGACACGAAGATGCGCGGCTCTGCCGGGCGATAGGTCACCACGTCGCCATTGTTGAACGGCGTGGAGGTGTCGAGGATCTTGTCGTCGACGACGTCCACGATGGCGCGGGTAAAGCTGTCCTCGACCTCGGTGAAGCCGATGGTCTGAAGCTTGATCGTGTTCTCGTCGACGACCTTCACCTGGTACTTCGAACCGTTCGACAGCCCGGTGATGGGTGTGCCGCCGTTCGAGTTGTAGATCACCTGGTCGCCGTCCTCGAAGGCGTGGTTGGCAATGGTGATCGTGTCGCGGTTCACCGTGACGTTGCCCTGCGCGAACCTGGTGCCAAGCTGGATCTGCGTGTCGTCGAAGACGACGACGGTATAGTCCTTGCCCGAGGTCAGGCCGCCGCCGGTCGTCCCGCTGTAGGTGATCGTCGCGCCGTCGTTCAGCTTGTGGAGATTGCCGAAGTTGATGGTGTCGTTGGCCGCGCTGGAGTTCAGCACCGTTCCGTCCGAGATGTCGCTGCCTTCGCCGCCCTGCTCGGCCACCAGCTCGATCAGGTTGCCGGCTTCGACGTGGTCCGTCGCGCCTACGGTAAAGTTCACCACGCCCGTTGCCGCCGCAGCCGTGCCGACAGAGGCCGAGCTGACGAACCCGCCAAAGCCGTTGGTGCTGCCGCTCGCGTCCGCGTCGGCCAGCAGGAAGGCCTTGCCGTTGATGTTGTTGGCCACGTTCATTGTGCTGCCGCTGCCGCCGAACGTCGCGTTGATGGTGTGGTTGGTGGTGGCGTTGGCCTGCCCCTCGGCAAAGTCGCCGAAGATCGATCCGCCGCCCGAGGACATGGTCGAGGTCGCCGCAGACAGCGCCGCCGCGTCGAAGTTGATGTCGGAGGCCGCGGCCGCGGTGCCGTCGCCCACATCGCCGAGGAAGGACACGTTGGTCGTCCCGGTCGCCTTGATGTCGGCGGTGATGTCCGCGACCCGCGCAAAGCCGCCGAAGCCGCCGGTGGAGCCCGCTCCGTAGGCCTCGTTCGAATGCCGCGCGGCGACGTTGATGTCACCGCTGGTGGAGGTCAGCGACATGTTCTCTGCCACGGTCACATCGACCAGCGAGTTGTTGTCCACGTCGATGACGGTGTGGTCAACCGCGGCCAGCAGCGCAACGCCGGTTCCCTCGGCATTGCCGAAGGCGCCGTACCCGTCCGAGAACCGCAGGAACTCGTCGTTAACCTCGTCGTAGTTCAGGAGGCCCAAAACGGTCACGCTTTGCCCGGCGTGGATGGAACCGCCCTGCCCCGTGGTCATCACCACGTCCGGGCTGAAGGTGGATTCGGTGTCCGAGACGTTGACCGACACGCCGCCGGTCAGTTGCACGGAGGTGGCGGAGGCGTCGGTCTTGCCCAGCAGCTTGCCCTGCATGTGGAAGACGGTGGCCGCATCGACGTCCACGCCGCTGCCGATATGCCCCTTCACCGCCGCGTTGTTGATGGCGCTGGTGTCGGTGTCGATGCCGGAGCCGAGGCCCGACACCGACGTGGCGGACGTCAGGGCCGTCACGTTCGAGGTCAGTGCCGCGTCGAGGTCGATGCCGCCGGAGGTGGTGGTGATCGAGGTGGTGCCCGGCGTGGCGTCGCCGTTGGCCGCACCGATGCGGACGGAGGCACCGCCGTTGTCGACCACCTGCACGTCCAGCAGGGCCACGTCCACCAGACCGGCGACGCCGGTGTTCAGCGCGGCGGCCTCTGCGGTGTGAAGGCCGCGGGCCTCCATGTCGATGCTGTCAGCCGAGATGATGCCGTTCTTGCCGATCCACGCGTCGGTGTCCGCGTCGAGGTCGGTCCGGATCGTGGCGCTGCCCACGGAGACTGCCCCCGCGAACCCGGTGTTCTTCGACTGGGGACGGGCGGTGACGGTGTTGTCCGCGAGCATGTGCAGCGTGCCGTCAAGCGTCAGGTCGGTATCGTCACCGATGTAGACCGCACCGTCATGCGCGTTGCGTGCCGTGATGGTCGAGACCGAAACCGCGACAAGGCCTGCCGCGCTGAAGTTCGACGCGTCCGCCTCTACCGTGGTGCTGGACACGGCATCGAGGGTCACGTTGTTCGCCGTCACGTCGGAGTTGGACCCGACATAGGCCCGCGTAGCGGATTCCTGGCCGGCAGGATCCTTCTGGCCCACGACCGCGATCACGGTCATGTCGTTCACGTCCACAAGGCCCGCACCGCCCACAGATGCAATGGATGCGCTGGCCATGGGGACAAGCTGGTTGGCGTTGTCGAGGACCTTGGTGGTGGCCACACCTGTCAGGTTGTGGGCGCCGAGGTTGACCGTCGAATGATCGCCGACGAAGGTTTCGGTGATCCGCGCCGCGTAGGCTTCGGAGGTCAGCACGGCCACGTCCACCGCACCGCTGACGGAGGTGCTGGCGACTTCGGACAGCGCCTGGGCGGCGACCTCGGTCGCGGTCAGGTTCACGTCGCCCGCCGTGAGGTCGGTATAGCGACCGACGTAGGCGCGGGTCTTGCCTTCCATCGCAGCGACGGAGGTTGCCAGCGATACGCCGACGATGCCTGCCGCGGCAAAGCCCCTCGTCTCCGCATCGGCAATGGTCGAACCGAGTGCCACGGCATCCACCGTACCGCGCGACATGCCATCCTGGCCCAGCACCCTGACCACCACGTCCGTTGTCTCGGTCGCGTCGTCGTTGCGGCCCACGTAGGCCTCCACGTCGTTCGAGGTGATCGCCGTGGGTTTCAGCCCGTTCACGGCCACGCCGCCGGTGACGCCGACACTCAGGAGCTCGGCATCCGCTTTTGCGTCGCCGTCCGCCAGCAGGTTGAGGTCGCTGACGTGAAGTTCAATGCCGTTGCCCGCATAGGCGCGGGTCTTGCCGCCTGCGATGGCGGTCGGCTCGAAGTTCCCGATCTGCACAAGACCGCCCGCCGAGACGGAATCCGTCCGGGAAATGGCGTCGATGTCGCCAAGGGCGGTCACATTCATGGAATCCACGCCGCCGGTGACGGCCACGACCGCCCCCGGAGCGCCGCCCGCTGCCACGTCGTCGGGCGCACCCACGAAGGCTTCGATGATGCTGCTGACGGTGGCGGTGGGCTTCAGGCTCGTGCCTTCGCCGATGAAGCCGATCCCGAAGCTGGAGGCGAGGGCAACGGCCTGGTTGATCACCCTGTCATTCGGGACAAGGGCATTGCCGGCGGACACATCCAGCGAGCTGGCGGTCAGGTTGACGCCGTCGCGCACGAAGGCGGAGGTTCGGCCACTGACGTTCGCGTCATTCTGGAACAGGTTCAGGCTGAGCCCGAGGCTCGCGCTGAGGGAGTCGATGTCGGACACCGCCCGCATGTCGCTGTCGGCAGAGACGCTGACGGCGCCGCCGGTGATGTCCACATCGGTCTGCACGTCCGAGGCCACCAGGTCACGACCCGCGCCGATGAACGCTTCGACCGTGCCGTTGACCGTCGCGACCGACTTGATGTCGGTGACGGAGGCCAGCAGCCCGAGCGACAGGCTGGCGCTGCGCGCATAGGCGCCCATGCCGTATTCGTGCCCGCCGTAGTTCTCGGCGGCCCCGACCTGCGTGAAGGGCGTGTCGGCGAGGATCGTCAGGCTGTCGGCCTCAAGGTCGACGCCCTGCCCGACATAAGCCCGCACCGCGCCGGAGATCGTCGCGCGCTGGTCGAACAGCGAGATGGCGATGGAGGAGGCGGTCAGGTTGCCGATGGTTGGCGCCGCATACATGTTGCCGATGGCGGTGATCGTCACGGCACCTTCGATGTCGACGATGCCGATGTTGCTCGACGGGGTGGCGTTGTAGGCCGAGCCCACATGCGCATCGACCGTGCCGCTCACCGTGGCGTTCGCCGTGATGTCGGTGAAGGCGACGACACCCGAGAGCGTCACACCCAGCGTCGTGGAGGTCGCGTCGTAATCGCCCTGCGCATGCACCGCGAGTGAGGCTGCGTTCAGCGTGCCGCCCTGCCCGACGAAGGCGCGCGTGGTGCCCGCCACGTCCGTCGTGGTGTCGAAGATGCTGATCGCGGCAAGCCCGCCGAGGTTCGCGGTAAAGCCAAGGTCACCGAAACCGGCGGTGGCGTTCATGTCGGACCATGCGTCTATGGTGACCGCCCCCGTGATGTCGACAACGCCCGCACCGCCCGTCACCGGTCCGTCGAAGGGCGCGCCGAGATAGGCGGAAACCTCGCCCGTCACAGTGGCCTCGCCTTCGAGGTAGGACACCGACGCAAGGCCTGCGAGGCTCGCGAGGATCGTCTGCGTCGTGGCGTTGTACTGGATCGCGTCCAGCGCCGAGTTGCCGGCATTGATGTCGAGGGTCGCCGCACTCATCGCCACGCCGTCGCGGACGTAGGCACGGGTCGCACCGCTGACCTCGGCCTTGGGCCGCGCGGCGCTGACCGTCAGGCCGAAGCTTGCGCCGACCAGCACGGTATCCGCGGCCGCGTCCATGGTGGCATCCGCTGCCACGACCACGGCACCGTCGCCTACATCGGCCCCGGTGGGCGTGATCGTCACCTGCGGAGCGGCGGTCAGGCTGGAACCCGTGTCGTTCTGCGCGCCGATGAAGGCCTCGACCTCACCGCTGACGAGCGCCGAGGATTGCAGCACGCTGATCGAGGCAAAGCCCGAAATCGTGCCGGAACGGACCTTGGCGGTCGCGTCCATGACATCGCCGTCCGCCGTCACGTCCAGGCGGTCCGCGTCGAGCACGGTGGTTTCGCCCACGTAGGCACGCACGGCCCCGGAGACATCCGCCGTCGGCACCAGCACGTTGACCGAGATGCCGAAGGAGGCCCCGATGCCCTCCGCCTCGGCGTTGGCCGTCTGGCTGCCGTTCGCGTCGATGAAGGCCCGGCCATTGCCATTGGCACCCTGCGTAAGTGTGATGGAGGTGACACTGTTCGCGGTGGGCGTGGCGCCGGCCATGGTGCCGGTGAAGGCCTCCGTCCGGCTGTCGATGGTCGCGTCCGCGATGGTCACGTTCACCGAGAGCGCGCCGCCGATGGCGTAGAACTCGTTCAGCGAATTGGCCGCGTCGTTAGACGTTGCGATTACGTCCAGCGCACCGGCCACGACCTGCGTGCCCTCACCCACATAGGCCAGCGTATCGCCGACCACGCTGGCCACCGACTTCGTCACCGTGGCACCGGCGAGCAGGCCGAAACCGCCCGCCACGCTGTCAGCCGTCGCCTCGTAGGCAGAGGTCGCCTCGACGTTCAGCTTGTGGCCGCCGATGTTCAGGACCGTCGCCGCAGGCGCCGTGCCCGCCGTCCCGGTCAGGGCCGAGGGGTCGAAGCTGACGGTGCCGATGTCCTGCCGCTGCAGGCTCTGGACGCCGCTGCCCGCGCTGCTCAGGTCGATGAAGGTCCCGCGCTGAAGGTAGAAGTCCTCAGGCAGGTCCAGCGTGATGTCGATGAACACGTCATCGCTGGTCGAACGATGCAGGATGTGTTCCGCACCGCCACCGGCCGAGGTCAGGTTCACGATGGCCAGTTCCGGATCGAAGAGCACATCCGGCTCGCCCGTCCGCTGGATCGCATGGCCGAAGCCGGAACCGCCCGACGTCAGATCCACGCCGATGCCGTTGTTGGCATTGGCCAGCGAATCCGCGAGGCGGATCAGCCCGCTCCCCATGTCGATGACGTAGTAGGTTCCGCCGTCGCTCAGCCCGTCGATCAGGCTGCCGGAGCCCTTGACGTAGGTGACTTCCTCGCCGGTGGTGAAGGCGGTTGCGGGTGTGCCCACGTTGATCGTGTCGTTGGTCGTGTCGACATAGCCATCCAGGTCATTCACGAGGCGGATGGTGCCGTCCTCGCCCGCGATCACGGTGTAGAACGCGCCGTCCACCAGCCCGCCGATGGCGGCATTGCCGTTGCTGTCGTACTGAACGACCTCGCCGGTGAAGAAGGGCGACGCGGGGTCGCCGACAAAGATGGTGTCGCCGCCGGTGTTCACCGCGGCACCCGTCGGGGCCAGCGCCGCCAGCTTCACCGTCCCGTCGTCGATGGCCTGCACGAGGTACGTGCCGCCGTTCACCAGCCCGCCGATGGCGCTGCCGGTGGTGGTGTAGACCACGGTTTCGCCGGTTTCGAACGCGATGCCGCCGGTGTCGAGGGTCAGCGAATCCTCAGTATCGTCCGTGTCGACGGCGGTGATCCCCGCCACCGTGCCACGGGTGAAGGTGTGGTTGCTGCCGGTTCCGGTCGAGGTCAGGTCCACCACCTCGCGGGCCAGGAAATCCTGATCCTCCGTGACGGTGATGGGGTCGAAGTTGATGTCCGCCTCGCTCGGGTTCACCCGCTCGATGGTGTGCGTGCCGGCACCACCGGTGGAGGTCAGGTCGATCACGTTGCCGTTCGGCGCGTCCATCAGCTGGATGCGGCCGCCGGACAGGACGTTGACGTAATAGGTGGTGTTGTCGGTCAGACCACCGATGACATCGTTTCCGTTGGCTTGGTAGCGCACCTCGTCATTGGTCACGAGCGGTTCGGACTGATCGCCCACGCGGATGGTGTTGTCGCCGAGGTTCACGAGGCTCTCGCCGGTCCGCAGCGCGGCAAGCTGGATGGTCCCGGTCTCTCCTGCCAGCACGTAATACTGCTGGCCGCTCACCAACCCGCCGATGGCGGTGCCACCGTTTGAATTGTAGGTAACGATCTCGCCATCCACGAATGGCACATCCTGCCCGGGCAGTGAAATGCGGTCCAGCCGCGTGTCCACAAGCGTGCCTGGTGCCACCTGGCCGCCGACATAGGCCTCGGTCACGCGGTTCACCTGCGCGTCCATGATGGTGATCGCGCCGCCGATGCCGCCGACCGCGATGGCGTCGCCTTCCGGCAGGCCCTTGGCCACGCTGTCCGCCGTGACGTCCAGCGCCCCGTCCGCGGTGATCTGGGTGTTTCCATCGACCACGGCGCGTGTCGCGCCCTCGACGATGCCAGTGGAGACAAGCGCGGAGATCGCCAGCCCCACGGGCGACACCGCCACGCCGATGATCTCTGCCCGCGCCCAGTCGATGCTGTCCGCATCCACGTCCACGGTCGATCCAACGCCCTGCGCCGTCAGCTGCGATCCGCGCACGCGCGCGGTCACGTCGGTCTCCAGTTGCGAAACAGCCTCGCCCCCCGCACCGGCGCCGCCCAGCACGCCGTTGACGCTGACCATGCTGACCTCGGTGACGATGTCGCCGTCCTCATGGGTCGCGTCGGCATCGACGAGGATGTTGCCCGCCTCCGCCGTCACGGTGCTGTCGTCGATCGCCGCAAGCACCTGTGTCGCGATCAGATTCTTGCCGATGGCGACACTGATCGCAAAACCGACAAGGCCAAGGCTGACCGCGGCGGAACCGACCTGGGCGTTGGCCTCCAGCACATCATGCGCCTCGACCGTCACTGCGCCGTTGGCGGTCACGTTGGACGCCGCCTCGATGGTGGAGGACACTTCGCGTGTGACCGTGTTGATGCCTGACGCCCCCGCACCGGCGGCCGCCAGCGAGGCAAAGGCCACCGACGCCGAGAAGGCGAAGGCGATGGGTTGGGTGTCCAGTTGGCTCGACGTCTGCGCCGTGACTGTCACGGGACCGCCGTTTGCGTCGACGCGCGAATTCTGCACCCGGGCGATGGTCGATCCGGCCAGGGTATTGGTCGCGATGGCGGCAGACACGGAGACCGCAAGACCGACGTAACCGCCCGACACTGCGATGGAAATCGCACGCGAGATCGCCGTCATCATGACCGAATCCTCGGCCGAGACGTTGACCGCGCCGCTGGCGGTGACCGCCTGGCCGTCTGCGGTGTCCGCGTTGTCGATTACAGCTTCGACAACCTGCGCGATGGTGTTGTGGACCACGCCCGCCGCCAGCGCGATGCTGCCGCCGAAGGTGCCGCCCGCAGCCGAAAGCGCGATGCCTGTCGCCTCGAGGTCGGAGGAGGTGGTGGACGAGGCCAGAACGTCGACATTGCCGTTGCCGGCGACCACGTTGCTGTCGTCGATCTCTGCGCGGACGGTGCCTTCGATCTCGGTCTCTGCCACGATCACCGTGGCCGAGATCGACAGCGCCACAGAGCCGCCGGAGGCCGCCAGCGTGACGCCAAGCGCGTCCACGTCGATCCCGGTCTGGTCCTGCGCGTCGAGGATCACCGCACCGTCCAGCGCCCGCACGTCGGAGCCGCCGAAGATCGAGGCCTCGACCAGGCTGCCCGCATTGACCCGCGTCACGACACCTGTTCCGGCGCCGGAAATACCGACCGCACCGCCGGAGACCGCAACGCCGATGCCGTAGCCTTCCACGTCGATGGTGCCCGATGCGAGGGCCGTCAGCGTCACGTCGCCGCCGGTGGTGCGCACATCGGAGCCGCCGATGTGCGCCTTGACGGCGGTGTCGTAGTTGACCTCCACAAGGGTTACGGCGACAGAGACGGCCCCGCCGCCCGCGCCGACGCCCACGGCCATTGCCGCTGCGGCGGTGGCGTTGGTGATGGTGGAGGCATCCTCGGCGTGGATCGTCACACCGGTATCCGCGTCCACGTCGGGCGAGTCGATGATCGACGCCTCGACGCTGTTCGACATGGACGAGACGGACTCCGCCCCTGCCCCGGCCCCGGCAATGCCCACGTAACCGCCCGCAACGGAAATCGCCGCCGCCACGGCCGTCGCGTCGATGGTGTTCTCATTGCGCGCGTCGACCGTGATGTGACCCGCCGCATCCACGTCGGATCCCTGGATGGTGGCGAGCGTCGTGCCGGTCAGTTCGTTGGTCGTGACTGTCGCCGCGATGGCGAGGCTGATGGACGCCCCGCCGCTGCCCGCGACGCCGACCGATGCGGCCACCAGCGTGGCGCTGATCGAATTGGTGTCGTCGGCCTCGACCGTCACGCCGCCCGCCGTCGTGGTGACGTTGCTGCCGCGGATCGACGCCTCGCCGCCGCCACCGATGAAGTTGTCCGCCACTGCGCCCGCACCTGCCGCCGACAGGCTGAACGAGCCGGAGACCGAGATCGACACGGAGACCGCCGCGCTGACGGCGGTGATCGACCCGTCGCGCAGAGAGGTGACAGAGACGCTGGTCGCATCCACGTCGCTGGCGTCGATGCTGGCCAGCGTGACGGTGGAAATCGAGTTCGTGGCGATGGGCACCGCGATGGAGATGGAGATCGCGGCGGTCGAGCTGCCCGAGATGGACGCCGCGACGGAGGCGACCTCCGCCTCGATGGATGAGCTGTCGGTGGCCGAGACTGTGACCGCGCCAGCCCCATCAACGTCGCTGCCGTTCTCGATCAGCGCCTTGACGCTGTTCGTCATGGTGTTGGTCGCACTGGCCCCGGCCCCGGCACCCGCGGCGCCGAAGCTGCCCGATGCCGACACCGACAGGCTGGCCGCCACGGCGGTCGCATCGATGGTGTTGTTCGCCGTGGCCGCCACGTTTACGCCACCGCCAAGGGCATCCACATCGGATCCGGAGATCCGCGCCTCCAGCGCGCCGGACAGGGTGTTCTCTGCCAGCGTGACAGCCACGGCCCCCGCGACGGAGGCCGAGCCGCCGACCGCGACGGCTGCCGCGCCCGATACGATGGTCGCCGTGATCGTCGACGTATCCGAAGCGGTCACGCCGATTGCACCGGACGCCTGCACCTGAGGCGCGTTCAGGATCTCGGCGCCGAAGGTGTTGGTGATGGTGTTGCTGACATCGACACCCGCGCCTGCGCCGGACACCGCGACGCTGCCGCTGCCCGATACGCTGATTGCCGCCGCGACACCGGTCGCGGTGATCGACTTGGTGCTGACGGCATCCAGCGTGATGCCGCCGCCCTGCGCCACGACGCTCGCCGTGTCGATGGCTGCGCGGCCCGTACCGCCGATCACGTTCTCGCTCAGCGCCACCGCAACCGAAAGGCTGCCCGCCACGCCGCCGCTGCTCAGGGAGACGGAGACCGAGGCCGCGATCACGTCCGCGTTGATCTGCGCGCTGTCGGTCAGGCCGATGCCCACCGCGCCGCCCGCCGTCACACCGCTGTCGGAGACGATGGCATCGGTGCTGCCGAGGATGGTGTTGTTCGCCTGTGCCAGCGCCAGAGACGCCGCAAGCGACACGCTGCCGCTGGTCGCGCTGACCGCGATGGCCACCCCGACGGAGGTCGCGTCGATCTGGCTGCTGTTGGTGGCGTCCACCGTCACGGCGCCGCCGGTTGTCATCACCGGGGTGTCGTCGATGCCTGCAAGGACGACGCTGGAAATCTCGTTCGTGGCCAGCGCGATGGCCGCCGACATGGCCAGAGACACCGTGCCGGATCCTGCCGAGACGGAGGCCGTCGCGGCCACCAGCGTGGCGTTGATCGTGCTGCCGCTGACTGCGTCGATGTCGAGCGCACCGCCGATGCTGGCAATGTCCGCGCCGAAAATCCCCGCGGTGGTCGATCCGCCGATGGTGTTCTGCGCCTGCGCGACACCGAAGGCGCCGGCAAACGACACGGTGCCCGACCCGATGGATACCGCAACGGCCGCGGCGACCTGCACCGCGTCGATGGCCTTGGTCGAGTCCGCCTTGATCGTCACCGCACCGCCCGCGTCGATCCCGGACGAGACGACATGCGCCGCCACCGTGTTCGAGATGCTGTTGTCCGCAAGGGACACCGCGGCGGACAGCGTGATATTGGCTGAGCCGGAACCGCCCAGGTCGGCCGAAATCGCAGCCGTGACGACGGTCGCGGTGACGCTGGCCGCGTCCGTTGCGGTGATGTCCAGCGCTCCGTCCACTATGGCGTCGGACGCGCCCAGAACGCCGGCCTCGACCGTGTTGGTGATGCTGTTGTCGGCGTTGGCACCGGCACCCGCGCCGCTCAGTGAGACGCTGCCACCGCCGGTGCTGACCCCGAGCGAGGCCGCGACGGCTGTCGCCGTGATCGACCCGTCGGAAGAAGCGTCGAGCCGCATCGCACCGCCGGTGGACCGGACTTCGGAGCCGCCCTCGATCACCGCGCGCGTGGTGTTCTGGATCACGTTCTGCGCGTCGCTCACCGCAACAGTCAGGGATGCGGATGCGCCGCTGCCGCCGCCCACGGAAACCGATGCCGCCACCGCCACCAGCGTGGCGGAGATCTCGGTCGAATCCACGGCGTCGAGCGTGACATCGCCTGTGGCGGTCACGTCGGCATTGCGGATCGCCGCGAGGACGGAGTTGGTCGTTTCGTTGTAGGATCTGGAGCCCGCCCCGGTCAGGGAGGCCGACGCCCCGCTGCCGCTGCCAAGGCTGACACCGACCGACGCCGCGGTGACGATCGCGGTGATGACCTTCTCGGACGACGCATCCATGTCGACCGCGCCGCTCAGTGTCGCATCGACGGAGTCGATCAGCGCTTCGGTCGTGGAGGTGATGGTGTTGTCGGCGACCGACACGTTCACCGCGCCCGAGACGGACACGCTGCTGCTCGACGAAGAGACAGCCAGGCCAACCGATGTCGCATCCGCCGTTATGTTGCCGCTGTCCGTGGCGCTGACCGTCAGGTCGCCCGCCAGGACGGAGTCCGAGTCTCCCCCGGCCGTGTCGGTCACGAGGGCGCGGGTCTCCAGGTTGATATCGTTGAGGGAGACCGCGACGTTAGCGCTCACACCGACCGATGCGCCGCTCTGGGAGGTCGAGACACTCAGCGAGACGCCGAAGGCCGTGGAGTCGATGGAGGCGGTGTTGTCCGCGGTGATCGACACGTCCTGCGTGCCTGCGTTGATCGAGGTATCTTCGGATTCCGCTATGGCGGATGCCGTCACGTCGTTCAGCGTGACCGCGATCCCGAGGCCGACGCCCACCTTGGCACCGGTGCCGCTGCCCACGTTCAGCGCAATGCCGAGAGAGCCGGTGGTCGCGTCGATGCGCCCCGCCTCGGCTGCGTTGATCGTGACCGGACCGGTGGCGGTGATGCTGCTCTGCCGGACGGAGGCCAGCACGGAGGACGTGACCTCGTTGCCGGAACCCGACCCGGCGCCGGACAGGGCCAGCGTGCCGCTGCCGGACGACAGCGATCCCGAGACGGCAAAGGTGAAGGCGTCGATCTCAGAGGTCGACAGCGCCTCGGTCGTGAAGGCGGCGGAGGTGACGGTGGCGGCGTGCACTTCGGCCGTGGTCGTCTTGGTGATGTGGTTTACGGCCATGGCCGCACCGATGGCAACCGCGCCCGCATTGTTGCCGCTGCTCGCGGTGGAGACGGCCAGCGCACCCGCACCGGCATCGGCGTTGATCTTCGCGTTGTCGAGCGCGTTGACGGAAACCGCCCCGCCCGCCGCATTTACCACCTGCACGCCCGAGGGGTTCGAGATGCTGGCGATGGTGGTCGCGTCTATGTAGTTGCCGGACCCGGACCCCGCGCCACCGAAAGCGGTGGAGCTGTTCGAGACGGAAGCCGACCCGGCGATGGTCAGCGTATCGACCTCGGCGTTGTTGATCGCGTCCATGTCCACGCTGGCCGCCGTGATCGGCGTGTCCGTCACCGTGGCCCGGATGGTCTGCGTGATGTCATTCACCGCGACCGACGCCCCGACGGAGCCTGCCGTGGTCCCGCCCTGAGACTGGCCGGTGCTAAGCGCAAAGGCCACACCGCCGGAGTCGGAGGTGATGTCGGAGTTGTCCGCTGCCTGGATGCTGAGCGCGCCGGTGGTGGCGATCTCGCTGTCGGCACCCACCTCTGCCAGTACCTCGTTGTCCACGAGGTTCACCGTCACCGCACCGGCCCCGGCGAACTTGATGTCGCCGCCGCTGGAGCTTTGCTGGTTCGACGACCCGGTGTCCACGACACCCGCAATCGCGATCACCAGCGTGTCGATGTCGGTCGCGCCATGTGCGTCGAGCGTGACGCCGCCGCCCTTCGACCGCAGCGTGTTGTCGCCAAGCGCGGTGCCCCAGACGGACTGGTCGGAATCGATCACCGCGACGGATCCGGTCAGGCCCACATCGCCGTTCAGCGCGAAGGTGCCGCCGCCGGCATCCTGGCCGATGGTGGTCTGGTCCGTGCCGCGAATGGTGATGCCCTGCAGGGCGTGCGCTTCGAGGTTGTTGGCCGCCGCGTCGGCATTCACGTCCACGTCGTCGCCCAGCACAGCCTTCGTCTCGCCTTTCAGGACGGCGATGGTCACGGCCCCTGCGATGCCGATGGTCGTACTGCTGCCGCCACCCGACTGGCTGCTGCCACCGCCGCCGCCGTTCGAGCCACTGTTGTCCGACCCGAGGGAGGCCGACGCCGCGATGGCAAGCTGGTAGAGGGCGTCGTAGCTGGAGGCCGTGACGGCCAGGCCGCGCACCGTCTCTGTCACCGGATCGCCGTTGCTGTCGAAAGTGTCCCCTGCGATCTCGACACCGCTGGCCCCGTTGCCGCGCGCCACTATGTCGGTGCCGTTGCCGATGATCGCCTGCGTGTCATCAAGGTCGACCAGCACGTCGACGGAGATGCCGACCGCCGAACCGCTCAGGCTGCCGCCGCCCGATCCTGCATAGCTGTCCGCGATGGTCTTCGACCGCGCCTGCACCACGACGCTGCCGTCCGCCGCAACGGAGGCTGCACCGTCCGCCGCGTCGAGCGCGTTGTTGATCCGGGCCTGGGTATCCGTGATGTTGACCAGAACGTTTGCGCCACCCGCGCCTGAGGTGCTGTCGCCCGCGCCGACGTTCACCGCGAGCTGGAAGAAGTCCTCGACGGACTGCGCTTCCACGATGATGTTGCCACCGGCCTGCAGCGTCGTGGGTGTCCCCAACGGATCGCCGCCTTCGATGATCGCAAGCGTCGTCGCCTCGTGCACCGTCACGTCGAGACCCACGCCGACACCGGAGCCGCTGGTGGAGAAGCCGAGAGACCCGGCGGAATCGGTCACGCGCGTCTCGGACTCGGCACGGACCGAGATGTCGCCGGTCGTGGCCGTGATGGTCGACCCTGCGCCGACGATGGCGCGCGTGTCGGGTGTGAATACGTTGATGACCGCCGATCCGGCACCCGCATCGGAACCGCTGCCTTGCTGGTCGCCGCCGCCGGAGGCGATGGAGGCCCCGATGGCAAGGCCGGTCACGAAGAGCCCGGTCTCGATCTCGCCGATGCCGAGCGCCTCGGGCAGCACGTCGGGGATCACAATCTCCATCGGGACGATCTCGCTGTCGGCCAGCATGCTGACAGACCCCTGAGCCGTCACCGTGGCACCCGCGCCGATGCTCACATCCGTGTCGATGGGCACGATATTGACCGCCACGGCCGCACCGACGCTGGTGCCGCCATCGCTGCCCGACCCGCCGCCACCGCCGCCGTTGCTGTTGCTCAGCAGGAGCGATGCGCCGCCCGCGATGTTCTGGACGCCGACGCTTTGCCGCGCGGTCATATCCACATCGCCGCTGACCGCGGTCACGGTGGCGCCATCCGCGATGGAGGCGTCCGTGTCGCTTTCGTAGTAGTTGACGCCAGCCGCACCCGCGATGGCGAGCCCGCCGTTCGTGTTGGTGCCGCCGCCGCCCTGGTTCTGCTGCTGGTTCGACTTCTGCTTGACGCCCGCACCCGCCAACGCGACCGTCTGCATCTCGTTCGTCTCGCCGTCGGAGGTCCCGGCCTCCACGGTCAGAGAGCCGGTGGAGATGGTGCCCGCGGCGACCGTGGCCTTCGCCTTCAGCACGGCGACGTTCACCGCGACCGCGGCGCCCACACCTGTCTGGCCGTCGGAGGTGTTGAGTGCCAGCCCGGTGGCGATGGACGACGCATCCGCATCGTTCAGCGCCCGGACCGTCATGTCGCCGGTCGCGTTGATGGTCACGTCCTCGACCACGGCCTCCGCGTCGGAGACGACCACCGTCGCCGCGATGGCACCTGCCACCTGCACCGCTCCGCCGGTGGTCTGCTGGGTCGACTGCTGGGCGTTGCCGCCCTGCCCGCCCGGGTTGGTCGTCTGGGTGGCTGCGGTGTTGTTGCCGCTCTGGACCTGAGAGCCGGGCTGCGGGTCGTTCAGCGTCGCGCCCGACTGCTGGTTCGCCGCACCGGTGGCACTGGCCGATTGTTCGTTCGCCGTGGTGCCGTCGCCGTTCGACTGCTTCTTCTTCGCCCCCTGAGAGCTGCCCTGCGAGACGGTGAGCGCGGTGGTGACGCTGGTGGCAGAGACGGTCACATCGTCCGCCGTCGGTCCGGTTGTCGAGACATCGCGGCCAAGCAGTGCCCGCGTGTCGTCCTCTGCCCAGGCCATGCCAAGCGCGATGCCCACGCCGGTATTGCCCTTGGTGTCGGCGTCTGCCTCGGTCAGCAGGTCGAGCGTATGCGCCGCCGTGACCGAAAGGTTGCCGTCCACCGAAAGGCCGGTGGCCCCTGCGGGTACCGTCGCCTCGGTGTCGTTGAGAGAGACCATCAGCGCGAGGGACCCGCCGACGGAGGTGCCGTCGGTCGCCGTTGTCACGCTGCCCGCCTTGGCCTGTGTGGCCGCGACGTGATCGCTTGTTACCGAAACCGAGAGGTCACCGAAGTCCGCGAGGGTCGCACCGCCCGCGACGGAGGCCAGGACGTCATGCTCGGACACACCGATGGCAAAGGACAGGCCCAGTCCCAGCGACTTGCCGGCGGTGTCCTTGGCCGACAGGGCGCGCGTCAGTGTGTAGGTCGCGGCCTTCGCTTCGACCGTGCTGGCGCCACCGCCCGTGACTGTCAGTTGCGCCGTCTCGCCATACAGTGCCGAGGTTTCGCCAAGCGCCACGTTCACCGCGACGGAGCCCGCGACGCTCGTCTTGCCGCCCGATGCGCCGGACACCGAAGTGGCGCCGTTGCTGTGCGCCGCCTCCGTCAGCTTGTGCGCGTCGCCCGACGCGGCAGAGGTCAGCTCGATGGCCTCGCCCTTCATCGCGTCGTCGCGGCTGGCGGCCAGCTTCAGCCGTCCGTCCGCCTCGACAATGGCAAAGTAGGTCTCACCGTTCGTCAGCCCGCCGATGGCCGCGCCGTCGGTGTCATAGACCACCGCTTCGCCGGTCTGAAGGCCGCCCGGATTGTCGAAGACGATCTCCACCCGCGTCTCGTCGGGGTCGAACTCGACCGGATCGGCGGTGGTGTTCTCCGGCGTCTGTGCCGTGCGCACCAGTTCATGGGCATCGCCCGCGCCCTGGTCCTTCAGGTCGATGGCCTTGCCTTCCTCCGCATCCGACTGGCTGGCGGCAAGCTGGATCGTGCCGTTGTCGCCAAGGATGACGTAGTAGTCCGTGCCGTCGGTCAGCCCGTCGATGGCGGTGCCGCCCGCGCCCATGTTGTAGGTGACCTGCTCACCCGTGGTGAACGCCACCTCCGGCTCGCCCACGAAGATCGTGTCGGCGTCGGTATCCACGGTGGACAGTTCGCTGGCCTCGACCTTCACCTCGCGCGCCGCCATGAGCGCCTGCACGTTGATACCGTTGCCGGTGACTGACGCGTCGTTCATCAGGGCGATGTTGTCGATCTGCGCCACGTTCACAGCGATGGCCGCGCCGATGGTCGTGTCGTTGGAGGTGTTGTTGCCCTGGCTCGCCTTTTTCTTCAGCGTGGCCTGCCCGTCCGCGCGGGCGTTGGCATCGTCATTGGCCTCGGACTTCACAGTGACGGCCCCGTCCGCCTCGACGGTGATCGGGGTGCCCGGTGCGCCGGCAAGAACCGCGCGCGATTCCGTCTGCGCGATGTTGATGCCGATGGCGGCGGCGACGGTCAGTTGGCCGCTGTTGGTCTGCTGGCGGTTGCTGGGGCTGGTGGCGGTGTTGCCCGTGCCCGATGTGGCCGAGCGGTTGTTGGCCTCGGTCACCTGATTGTCGGTCTGGCTCTGGACGCTGCCGCCCGATGTCTGTGCCTGACCTTGGGAATTCGCCTGCTGGGACCCCACGGCAGAGGCGCGCGCGTCTCCACGGCTGACGGTCACGGCGGCGGCACTGACCAGCACCGCACCGCCCGCCGTCACCGAGCGGGACAATGTGGCAACCGCGCTGTCGAAGGTGATCGTCAGGGCCAGCGACGCGCCGATGGCGGCGTTGGTCGCATCTGCGCTGCCGTTGGCGTCGGTGGAGGTGTCGGCATCGAGCGACGCCTTCACAGTCAGGTCGCCAAGGATGGTCAGCTCAGTACCGGAGGGCAGGTCCGCGCGCACGGCGTTCTGCGCCACGCTGATCCCGATAACCGGCGTCACCGCCGATCCGCCCGCCGCCTCTGCCCCGCCCTCGACGCTGGTGGTCATGGCGTGGGTGCCATCGGCCTCGATGGTAAGGTTCTGCGCGCCGGTCAGCGCGGCATTCCCGCCCAGCGACGCCTCCGTCAGCATGTCGGAGACGTTGACGCCGATGGAGACGCCCACGCCGATGGTGTTGCCCGACTTGGTTGAGCTGGACCCGGTACCGCTGGTGCCGCTTGTCCCGCCGGAGGACGAGGACCCGGTCGACTGCGCCTTCTTCGCGTCGGTGGCTGCCCCTGCCACGACCGAGGATTCAGTCTTCGAGACGGATTTCACCACGACGTCGCCCGCGCCCGTGATGGCCACGACCGCGTCGTTCGACACGAGCGCGGAGGTCGACACACTTGGCAGGTTCAACGCGAAGGACCCCGCCACGCCGGTGGAGCCGCCGCTGGCGCCCGAGGTCGCCTTGGCGCCGAACGTATGGGTGTCGTCGTCGCCGCGCTCGAACATCAGCGCCTGAACCGTCAGGCCGCCGGCGGTCACGTCCGCGTCGCCAAGTATCGCGTCGATGTCGGCGGAGCCCCAGTTCAGCGCCACGGCCGCGCCGATGTTGGTGCTGTTGGTGCCGGAGGCCGGGATCGTCGTGGCGCTGCCGTCCGCTTCGGCCTGCGCGTCCATGTTGCCGCGGGCCGTCACCTCCACCGCGCCCGTGGTATTGACCACCGCGCCGTTGTCGATGCTGGCGATCACGTCCATGTCGGCAATGTTGAGGCTGATCGCGGCGGCGACCGTCAGGCTGCTGCCGTTGTTCGACGCGTTCGCCTGGCCCTGCCCGGTGGACGCGGACGACGGGGTCGCCCCGCTGCTGGTCCGGGCCGCGCTCTGGCTTTGCGCCTGACCGGCCTGCGCGCCGGTCTGGTCGTTGACGTTCTGGTTGCTGTTGTCTTCCGGCGCGCCCGTGGCGCTGGCCTGGCTCTCGGTCGTGGAGGCAGAGGCGCCCTCTGCCGTCACCGACACGCCGCCGCCGGTGGAGGTCACGTCGCGCAGCAGTTGCGCCGTAACGTCATCCTCGGCCACGGTCAGTGCGAAGGAAATGCCCACGGCCGCGTCGGTGCCCTTCGTGTCGCCTTTCGCGATGGTCGTGCTGTCCGCCACATGGGTGGCCTTGGCGGTCAGATCGCCGCCGATGGTCAGCGCATCGCCGTCCTCGAACACGGCAGAGGTGTCGTTCATTGCGACGGAGATGCCCAGTACCGGCGTGGCGCCCGTGCCGCCGGTGGACTGCGCGCCGCCCTCGACATTGGTCAGCATCGAATAGGTGCCCGATGCCTCGACCGTCACGTCATCCGGGGACCCGGTGACGGTGTCCAGAAGCGCGCCGCCTTCATAGGTTGCGCGCGTGTTGTGATCCGTGATGTTCAGACCGAAGGAGAAGCCGACCCCGGTCTTGCCCGCCTCGGACTGCTGCGCGTTTGCGTCGACCCCCGCCATCGTCTCGGCCGTTGCCGAAACGGTCAGCGCGCCCACCGCGCCATCGCCGCCGGTGCTGTCCCGCAGGACCGCCGTCGAGGTATCCGCATGGGTTGCGTTGGTGTTCACCTCGGCGACGTTGATCGCCAGCGATCCTGCGATGCCGAGGTCGCCGTCGGACGCACCCGACGTGGAATCCGCTGCGGCGCGGCTGACTGTCTCTGCCAGCTGGTGCGACGTGCCGCTTCCGGCGGAGGTGATCTCGATCGCCTCGCCCTTCAGCGCGTTTTCACTGCTGGTCGCCAGCTTCAGGTCGCCTTCTTCGTCGATGATCGCGAAATAGGTTGTGCCATTGGTCAGGCCACCGATGTCAGTGTCGGTGCCGTTCGTCGTGTAGGTGACCGCGTCACCCGTCCGCAGGCTCGACTTCTCGCTGCTGTCGAGGCCGAACACGTCCGTCGTCGGATCGAAGGTCTTGGCGTCCTCGGTGCCCTTCTGAAGCTGGTGCTCGCCAGAGGCGGCGTTCAGCGACAGGTCGATGGTCACCGCCGGATCTGCGTTTGCGTCCGGCTCCGTCGCGGCCAGTTTCACACGGCCATTTGTGTCTTCGACGATGTAATAGGTCTGGCCGCTGGTCAGGCCGCCGATGTCGTTACCGCCGCTGTTGTTCGTGTAGACCACCGCGTCGCCAGTGCTGAGCCCATGGTCCTCACCCAGGACGATCGTGTCGGCGTCCTCATCCAGCGCCTTGCCCGACTGGACGGTCAGCGGCACGTTGCGGGTTGCGACGCCAGAGCGAATCTCGATCCCGTCGCCGGTCAGCGTGGTGCCCGCGCCGGAGGATGCCAGCGTCGAGACATTGGAATAGGTCAGAGATGCTGCCGCACCTATGGAGCCACTCGTCCCCTGCGACGCGCTGCCATCAGCGTCGGCCAAGGCATCCACGTTCGACAGCGCGACAAGCGACAGGCCCTCATCTGCGGTGATCGACACGCCGTCCGCCGGAACCGTCACCGTGTCCACGTTCTGGATCGTAAGCGAGATCGCCGCCGCAACGGACATCTTGCCGCCGCCCTGACCCTCTGCCGACTGTGTGTCGGTGGTGCGCGGGCCGGAGCCGGTGCGGGCCGCTGCCTGATCGTCCGCGAACCCGGCCTGCTGCGAGGTGGTGTCATCCACGCCTTCAGGGCTGGAGCCGTCATCTTCCGCCGCACCTGCCGCCGACGCCTTGGCGTCAGTACGCGACCGGATCAGGCTGGTGGAGGTCAGCGCGATGGCGCCGCCGGTCGACGCCAGGTCGCGCAGAACGCGGACCATCGAGGTCTGTTCGTCGACCGTCAGGCCGAAGGACACGCCGACGGCTGTGCCGCCTTCCGCATTGCCTTCGCCGGTGGTCTCTGCGCCAGCGTTATGGGTGGCGCTCAGGCCGATGTCGCCGGCAAAGCTGACAGCGCCCGTACCGACACCGATTTCCGCCGCCGTGTCGCTGAACAGCATGGTGATCGCCGCCACCGGAACAAAGGCCGTGCCGGAGGCCCCGCCCGTTGCGCCGCTCTTGGCCACGGTCTCCACGTCCTGATTGCTGGTCGCCGACAGGGTCAGGTCCGCGCCATTGGTGATCGTGGCATTGTCGTCCACACCGGCAAAGGTCTGGTAGTCGATGATCGCCAGCGCGACCGAGGCGCCGACGCCTGTCGATTCACCAGTCACGCCATCCTCGGAAGGCACGGCGCGCGTCACGGTGCGCGTCTCCGACAGCGCCGACACGCTCAGGTTCGATCCGTTCAGGTCCAGTGTCCCGCCCACGGTGGCCGTGACATCGGCGAGGCCCACATGGATGGCCAGCGAACCGGCGACGGCGGTCTTCGCCCCGTCCCCGATGCCGGAGATCGCCTCGATGCTGAAGGTCTCGTCGGCGTCCATGTGCGCAAGGAGCGTCACACCGTTCGCCGCCGTCAGGTCGCCGCCGGTGATCGCCGCGCTGACACTGGAATCGACGATCCCGATGGCAACGCCGATGCCCACGCCGGTCGCACCGCCGCCCGACCCGGTGACGGAGGCGTCCGCCTTCGTCGTCACGCTGTCGGTGCTGAGTGCCGTCAGGGTCAGCGCCTGTCCGCTGTTCACCGTACCGCCCAGCGTCACCAGCGTCACCGGCCGGTAATCCGTCACCGCCACGGCGCCCGCGAAGCTCACGCTGCCGCCCTGACCCGCCGCCTGGTCGCTGGTGTCGCCGTCGTCGTTCGGGTCCTGCAGACGCTGCTCCGACTGGTTGGCACCCGCGCCGTCGTCGGCACCGTCCTGGGTTGAGATCGCCTCGGTCGACACGACCGACGTCAGGGTCGAGGCCAGCGCCACATCGCCGCTGCCCGCGGTGATCGAGGCGGTCGAGGCCACGCTCATGGAGGTGGTGATGCCGATGGTTGCAACCGCCAGAGTCGCGCCCTTCGCGCCTGCCTCGGTCGAGCCATCTGCCTTCGTTGCCACGTTCAGTTCGGACACGGCGCCAAGTGTCACGGCACCGGAGGTCGCGGTGATGGCACTTGCCCCGTCGACGAAGATGGCGCTGTCGCCGTAGACCGCCACGACCGAAACCGCCGCGTCGGCCGTCGTCGAGTTGGTGTCGTCGGCACCCGCGTCGTCCGCCACGGTCACGTCGATATCGGCGGTTGCAGTCGCTGTCACGCTTTCGGCGGACAGAGTCGCCCCGTCGATGCGCACGGCGACATCCGGCAGGGCCACCACGCCGGTCAGGTCGAGCACGCCGGCGCCGGCCAGATCGCCGGTGCCCGCGGAAATGTTCACCGCACCTTCGGCGGTCATGACAAGCGCGCCACCGGCGGTGATGCTGCCCGACACCTCGACGGTCGCCGTGGTCGCCGCGACGAAGAAGCCTTCAAGGCCGATGCCCTGCAGGAACGACGGGGAATCGCCGTCCACGATTACGCCATCGTCCTCGGCCAGCGCATTCAGCGTCACCGTCCCGGTGGAGGTGTGGCTGCCGACTGTCTCGATGTTGGCCGTGATGCTGCCGGTCACGTCTATGATCTCGGCGTTGACGGTCAGGTCGCCGACGGTCAGGTCACCGGCGATCACCACCTGGTCTTTGTCGCCCTGCCCGTCGATGGTCAGGTGGATGTTGCCCAGGTCGACCGGGCCGGAAATCGTCACCTTGTCGCGCGACAGAAACGGGATCGCATCGCCCTGGAAATCCGCGCTGTCGCCGAGGTTGATCGTCAGCGACTCGGTCGGCAGCGTGGCGATGTTGACCGTCTCGAAGGTCAGGCCGGCGGGAATGTTGGGAGGAATGGTGATTCCGAACAGGCTCGGCGTGATGTGCAGGCCCGTACCGTCCTGCGTGATTTCCGCGGTGTCCGACATGCTGGACAGGTCGATGACCCGGTTCGCGGCATCCGAATTGTCGTTGATCGGCTCGAGCCCGGCGTAGTTCAGCGAAACGCCGTCGCGGGTGATGACCCCGGAGTGCAGATCGTAGGCGAGGTATTCGACGCTCTGGAACGATCCGCCATCGAAGACCAGCGTGTCGAAACCGCCGGTCCCGCCGTCCAGCCCGCCAGAGAGGGAACCCCCGGCCTGAACGACGAAAACGTCCTCCGTATCGGCGGCGCCAATCAGCGTCTCCACCGAAACGAAGGACACACCTGCAACCTCGCCGGCATTCTCGCCGGTCACGGTCCAGGTCAGATCCACCGGCGGCCCGGTCACGGCATCGGTCCCTGCGCCACCGCTCAGGAGCACGCGGCCCGCAAGGCCAGTGTCCAGCGACTCGAGGGCGATATCGTCGTCTCCCACCCCGGCATCGACGGTGATAGTCCCGGTCTCGGCGGTGAAGGTGTAAGCCAGCAGGCCGTCCCCGGCGATCGTGCCGATATTGTCGGCCGTGCTGCCGCTGTTGTCCTGGATGCGGATGTTCTGGCCATGCGTCGTCGCGTCGGAATACAGACGGTCCGTCGCGGTGTTCTGGTCGTGCACCGCCTCCGTGCCGGTCAGCGACAGGCTCAGGGTGTGGCTGACGTCCGACATCTTGATGTCCGCCGACCCTTCGCCGCTGATGCTGAGCGTCACGGCATCCAGCGTCGCGCCGGACAGGGTGACAGTGTCCGCGCCGTCGCCGCCGTCGAAACGGATGTCGATGGGCGAAACGAAGCCATCGCTGAAGTCCAGTTCCAGTGAATCGTCGCCTGCCGTGCCCGTAACCCGGACGTAGGTGATCTCCTGCACGAGACGCTGGGCGATGAGGGAATTCGCCTGCTTGTCGTAGAGGTTAATGGATTGCGTCAGGGAGTCGTACTTGAGCAGGTAGTCGTTTCCTGTCGTCATCGACATGTCCGCGAGGAACGGCGCGGCATCGGCCGACAGCAGGAAACGAGGCTCCATCGCCTCCATCTTCAGCCCTGGCAGTTTCCCACCGGGCGCCATGCGCCTGGTCCTTCGGAAAGATCGTGTCCCGAGGTCGGTAAACCAGGAAAAAGCCTGATCCCAAGATGCAGTGGAACGCTTCTCGCGCTTGCTGGAACGCGGTTCGAACGGCAGTGCCATCGAAGTCTCCCTCGGACAGTGTGCCGACGTCTGCCGTCTAACTAATTGATCGCGCATAAAAATTGCGCACCAAACTTACACTGGAAAACAAGAGCGAAGAGCAGCCATCGACAATAAGCGATGAATCTATCGGCTTACCCTAGGTCAGGGCGTCTCACGAACCAAGGTTTTTTTCTTGCTCAAACATTAACTTTGAACTTGCCCGACGTCTGCAAATTGGGCAGCGCCACGCAACTGCGGGGAGAATCGGTCAGTCGCTCATCCCTGAATAGGGCAAGCAAAGATCCGTTTGCCGTCCAGCCTGTCGGTCATCGGACAAGAAAAGCAGGCCGTTTCCGTTGCTCCAGTTTCCGTCATGCCCCGGTTTCCGATGGCGCCATACACTGCGCGTCGGAGCTTTGTCTGGATAAGCAAAAGGGCCGACCCGCAAGTGGTCGGCCTCTTTGAGACGCGCTCTTGACATGGACAGCGTGTGTCAGCCGCCCTTGAGACGCTGCATAAGGTAGATCTCGTTCTCAGGTGTGACCTGCTGATGGCGGGAGGTGGTCATCTCGCCGTCGATGACGACGGAGACGCCCGCATCCAGCACGGGTTTGACGCCCGGATGCGCCGTTGCCAGCGCATCCAGTGCCTCGCCCACGGTCGAGGCCTCGACCTCGACCGCTTCGGCGCCGTCAGTCAGACGCCGCAGGCCGGACCACAGGTGGACCGTGACCTGCGCCATCAGCGCGCCTTCAGCGCCGCGAGGAGCTTCGGCGGGTTGATCGGAAGATGCGTCATGCGCACCCCCACCGCATCCGCAATGGCGTTGGCGATGGCCGGCAGCGGCGGGGTGATGCCCGTCTCGCCCACACCGCGCACACCGAACGGGTGGCCGGGGTTCGGCACTTCGACGATGACCGTGTCGATCATCGGCAGGTCCGAGGCCACCGGCACGCGGTAGTCGAGGAACACCGGGTTCGCCAGCCGACCCTTGTCGTCGTAGACGTATTCCTCGTTCAGCGCCCAGCCGATGCCTTGCGCCGCGCCGCCCTGGTACTGGCCCTCGACGTAGGACGGGTGGATCGCCCTCCCTGCGTCCTGCACGACGAGATAGCGCAGGATCGTCACGCGCCCGGTTTCCGGATCGACCTCCAGATCCACGGCATGCGCCCCGAAGGAGGCGCCGACACCGTCCGGCACAGATTCATGGTGACCGGAGATCGGACCGCCGGTGCTGCCCATGTTGCCTGCGATTTCCTTGATGGTCATCGGGGGGAACTTGCCCGCGTTGGGACCTGCGGGCTGGGCGGCACCGTCCACCCATTCCACCGCGTCCTCGTCGATGCCCCATTCGGCGGCGGCGCGGCGGCACATCTCCTTGATGGCATGGCCCGTGGCCTCCACCGCGGCCTTGCCGGTGGCAAAGGTGGCGCGGCTGCCGTGGGTCGGCTCGTTCACACCAAGCGCGCCGGTCTCCACCACGTTGACGCGCACGTCCTCGTAGGGGATGCCCAGCGTCTCCGCGACCATCAGCGCGACGGAGGCCCGGCTGCCGCCGATGTCCGGCGTGCCGATCGACACCTGCGCGGTGCCGTCCTCGCCGATCGCCATCGACACCGAGGTTTCGCCGTTGTGGTTGAACCAGTAGCCCACGGCAATGCCGCGGCCCTGGTTTTTCCCCAGCTCCGCCTTCAGGTTCGGGTGCTCTTTCAGCGCGTCCAGCACCTCGACCAGACCGATGGAGCCGAACTTGGGCCCGTAGGACGACTTGTCCCCGGACCGCACCGCGTTGGTTTCACGGACGGCGATGGGGTCGAGTCCCAGCTCGGCGGCCATCTCGTCGACAAGGCTCTCGACGGCGAAGGCGGCCATGGGCGACCCCGGTGCACGGTAGGCCGCACATTTCGGACGGTTCGCCAGCACGTCGTAGCCGATGTGCTGGACGTTCTCGAGCTTGTAGCCCGCGAAGGCACAATAGAGCGCCATGTCCACAGGCGCGCCCGGGAAGGCGCCGCCCTGCATCCGGAACTCCGCCCGGGCGCCGGTGATGGTGCCGTCCTTCTTCATGCCGATCTTGACATCCATCGACGCCGAGGCGGTCGGCCCCGTGGCGCGCAGCACCTCGGACCGGCTCATGACGATCTTGACCGGACGCCCGCCCGCCTTGCGCGACAGCGCCAGCGACAGCGGCTCCATGAAGATCGTGGTCTTGCCGCCGAAGCCGCCGCCGATTTCCGACGGCGTCACCCGCAGTTGCGAGGCCTCGACGCCCAGCACGGCGGTGCACATCTTGCGGATGAACCACTGGCCCTGTGTGCAGACCCACATCTCGCCCTTGTCGTCGCGGCCCATCTGGCCGACGCAGGCGTGCGGCTCGATGTAGCCCTGGTGGGTCGCCTCGGTCTTGTAGGACTTTTCCCGCACGAGGTCGGCGTCAGCAAAGCCCTTCTCGACGTCGCCGTGCCCGAATTCGATGTACTTGACCACGTTGGGATGCAGTCCTTCGGGAACGGTCGGATCGGCGGCGCCTTCGCGGATCACCGGCGCGCCCTCGGCCATCGCGTCGTCGACGTCGATGACATGCGGCAGGACCTCGTATTCGACCTCGATCAGCCGTGCGGCATCTTCGGCGATCAGCTTCGACGTGGCGGCCACCGCGGCAACGGCATGCCCGTCATACAGGGCCTTCTCCCCCGCGATGGTGTTTTCCTGAAGGTCCCAGTCCTCGCCGGTCAGTCCGGTGGGGAAGTCGGCGCGGGTCACCACGGCCTTCACGCCTTCCATTGCGAGCGCCTTGGTCGCGTCGATCTTCACGATCTTCGCATGCGCATGCGGCGAGCGCACGACCGCGCCCCACAGCATCCCCGGCAAAGAGAAGTCCGCGCCGTACCGCGCCCGGCCCGTCACCTTGTCGAGACCGTCGGGACGGTCAGGACGCGTGCCGACCAGCTTGAATTCGTTCAATCCGTCTTTCGCCATCACGCCACCTCCTGACGCATTTCAGCCGCCGCATCCATCACGGCGCGCACGATCTTGTCGTAGCCGGTACAGCGGCACAGGTTGCCCGCCAGCCAATACCGCACTTCTTCCTCGGTCGGGTCCGCGTTCTTCGCCAGCAGTGACTTCGCCGCAACGAGGATGCCCGGCGTGCAGAACCCGCACTGAAGCGCCGCGTGTTCGATGAACTTGCGCTGCAGCGGATGCAGCTCGTCGTCCGATGCCATGCCTTCAATGGTAGACACTGACTTGCCGTCCGCCTCCACACCCAGCACCAGGCAGGAGCACACCAGTGTCCCGTCCAGCTCGACGCTGCAGGCGCCGCAGTCGCCCGTCCCACAGCCTTCCTTGGAGCCGGTCAGCCCCACCTTGTCGCGCAGGCAGTCCAGCAGCGTTTCACGCGGGTCGGCGAGGAATTCGACCGGATCGCCGTTGATCGTCGTTGTCACATGGATCTTGCTCATGCCTGTTCTCCTTTCGCGCGGGCGTAGGCGATGCGCGCGGCGCGCTTCGCAAGGACACCCGCGACGTCGACGCGGAACTCCGTGGTCCCGCGCTTGTCACTGATCGGTTTTGCCGAACCCCGGGCCGCGGCTTCGAGCGCGGCGATGGCATCGTCGTCGAGCGTCGTGCCGACGATCGCCTCTGCCGCCTCAGGCACGAGGATGACCGTGGGCGCCACGGCCCCCAGCGCGATGCGCGCCGATTTCACCTTGTCCCCGTCGAGGGTCAGGTTGACCGCGCAGCCGACCACGGCGATGTCCATCTCTGTTCGCGGGATGAACCGCAGGTAGGCGTCGCCGCCGTGCTGTCCCCGCGCCGGAAGCAGGATCGCGCTGATCAGCTCGCCTTTGCCGAGGTTCGTCTTGCCGGGTCCGGCGGGGATCTCTTCCACCGACATTGTACGCGTGCCGTCGGGACCGGTGATCTCGACCGTCGCACCGGCGGCAACGAGGCCCGGCACCGAGTCCGCCGCGGGCGACCCGTTGCACAGGTTTCCCGCAAGCGTCGCGCGGCCCTGGATCTGGGTCGATCCCACCAGTTCCATGCCCTCGACCACCCCGGGCCAGGCACCCTTCAGCCCCGCATGCGCACCAAGCGCGATGCCGGGCACCGCAACCCCGATGCGCCAACCACCGTCATCCGTGGGAGTGATCTCGCTGACGCCGGCGATCTTCTTGAGGTCGATCAGGTCGTCCGGCTGCACCATGCCCGCACGCATCTGCACGAGGACGTCCGTCCCGCCGGCAAGGAACCGCGTCAGCCCGGAAGCCCCCGCGGCAATGCCCGCGGCGTCCGTGAAACTGGTGGGACTGTGATATCGCATGTGACCTCCTTGCGTATGGCGGCGGGCGTCCGATCCGCCCGATTCATGTCTGCCCCGAAACCGGGTGTTTGCGCCACCCCCTCCGGCCCGCCTTCTCAAGATGTTTCGCACGATCAGAGCGGCCGGCCGGGAGCGTCGAACGCGCACAGAACGCGCCGCGTGACCCGGCATAGGTTGAGCACCGATCCCGACTGCCTGCAAACTCTTTATGCCCTACGATCTGGTACACCTGCCTCCCGCCGTCGCGAAAATGCCCAGGCCTGACGGTTTCACACTGGAATCTCCCGTCACAGCAGTTAATTTGGCCGCGTTCTCAGGGCGGGGTGAAATTCCCCACCGGCGGTGACAGCCCGCGAGCGCCCCTCCTTTCGGAGGGGGTCAAGCAGATCCGGTGGAACTCCGGGGCCGACGGTGAAAGTCCGGATGGAAGAGACGCGACGGACGGGACCTGACGGTTCCGTACGGCCGTAAGCCTTGGGACCTTTTGTATCAAACGGAGGGTTCCGACATGACTGACTTCTCAAACAAACGCATCGCCTTCATTCGCGCGCGCTGGCACGCAGACATCGTCGACCGCGCGCACGAGGGTTTTCTGGCCGAGGCCAGGACGCAGCTTCCCGGCGCACAGGTCGACGCCTACGACGTGCCCGGCGCCTTCGAGATGCCGCTGCTGGCCAAGCGGCTGGCCAAGACCGGGCGCTACGACGCGGTGGTGGCCGCGGCTTTCGTCGTCGACGGCGGTATCTACCGGCATGACTTTGTGGCCGACGCCGTGGTCAAGGGGCTGATGGAGGCGCAGATGCAGACCGATGTGCCGGTCTTCAGCGTGTCGCTGACGCCCCACAACTACCAGGAGACGGAGCTGCTGACCGGCTTCTACCAGGAGCACTTCGTGACCAAGGGCGCGGAAGCGGCGCGCGCGGTGCGTGGTGTGTTCGACATCGCCCTGCCGCGCCCTGAACTTGCGGTGGTGAACGGCTGACAAACCCGGCTCCTGGCGTTTGGCCGGGAGCCCGCGCCGTGTCGTTTCCGGGCAGGGATGGCGCCGAATTCGTCCTCGTGGGCCGCGGCAACCGCCGTCTGGCCGGCCCGCACGAAACATCCCCCTTCTTCAGCCCGGCGTGATATGGCCCCTGCGAACGGTCACACCCCTGCCCGTTTGCCTGCGACCGGAGTGCCCATGCTGACCCTGCCCGACGACATGATTTCCACCGCCCCGATCCTGCCCGCCTGCCTGCCGGAGAACGGCGTGGGGCGGATCGTCAACGCCCTTGCCCACGCCCTGCCCGCCATCGCCGCGCGCCTTGCGGCCGGCCGGTTGCCGGGCGATCCGGCGGCTCTGGTCGGGACCAACGACAGCGGCGATGCGCAAAAAGCGCTGGACGTGGGCGCCCATGATCACATCCTCGCCGAGCTGCGCGGATGCGGCGTCCGCCACCTGTTGTCGGAAGAGGCGGTGGCGGTCGAAACCCTCGACCCCGATGGCGGGTACGATATCGCCATCGACCCCATAGACGGCTCCGGCTCCATCGGGATCGGCGCGCCGCTGGGTATGCTGTTTGTCATCTACCCGACCGGCCCGGTGACCTTCGCCCGCCCCGGTTCCGAGGCCGTGGCCTCCGGCTATGCCTCCTTCGGGCATTCCCTGGACTTCGGGTATACGCTTGGCCAAGGCATACAGGTCTTCACCTTCGACGGGCAGGACTTCCGCGAAGCGGCACGTGACCTGAGGATCAAACCCACCACCTCGACCATCGCCTACAACGCCTCGAACGAGCGTCACTGGCCCGAGGGCCTGCAAGCCTGGGCACGGGATCTGCGGCTTGGCAAGGACGGGCCGCGCGGGCGCGACTTCAACATGCGCTGGCTGGCCGCCGCCGTGGGCGAACTCCACCGCATCGTCCTGCAGGGGGGTGCGTTCCTGTACCCCGCCGACCGGAGGAAAGGCTACGAGAACGGACGCCTGCGCCTGGCCTATGAGGCCGTCCCCATCGCCTTTCTCATGGAAGCCGCGGGCGGCAAGGCCACCGATGGCAAGCGCCGCATCCTCGACCACGTCCCCGCCGATCCGCATGAAAACGTGCCGCTCGTCTTCGGTGCGGCGGAAGAGGTGGACGTCATCGCCCGATATCTGGAGACGTGACGACCTCGACCGTCCCGAAGCATTGAGCTCGGGAGAACGCCCGCAGCACCCTCCGGTCAGCC
The DNA here is from genome assembly GCF_002814095.1 of Sagittula sp. P11. Taxonomy (NCBI): domain Bacteria; kingdom Pseudomonadati; phylum Pseudomonadota; class Alphaproteobacteria; order Rhodobacterales; family Roseobacteraceae; genus Sagittula; species Sagittula sp. P11. Next base: position 4,357,437 of record NZ_CP021913.1, on the reverse strand, counting down.
CCCCGCGGCGCGTCCGGCAGGGATGGCGTTCCAGTAGCCGTCATGGATCACGCGGCCCATGGCCTCTCGCGCGGCGTCCGGGGTGCCAGAGGCGATGGCCGCGACGATGGCCCGGTGATGTTCGGCCACGCTTTCGCGCCGGTCGGCATAGTCGCGGTTCGACTCCGACATGAACAGCGAATAGAGCGCCGTCTGCACGAGGTCGCCCAGCGACTGCAGGAACCGGTTGCCCGACATCTTCAGGACCTGCTTGTGAAAGGCGTAATCGGCCAGCGCGAAATCCGCCCGGCTGGTGGCGGCGGCGATCTGGTCGCACAGGCGATAGAGCTCCTCGCACCCCAGCTGGTTCACCCGCCCGGCGGCCTGCGCGGCGGCGGCGGGTTCGAAGATCATCCGGATCTCGAACAGTTCCTCGTAGAACCGGGTCGGGTTCTTCACCGCCGCATGCCACCGCATCACGTCCTGGTCGAACATGTTCCATTCGTCGGCGGGCCGCACATGCGTGCCGACCTTGGCCTTGGACTGGATCAGGCCCTTCGCGATCAGGGTCTTCTTTGCCTCGCGCACGACGGTCCGCGACACGCCGAACATCTCGCACAGGTCGGGATCGAGCGGGATCATGGTGTCCGCCGGGTATTCCCCGGCGACGATGGCCCGGCCAAGTTGTTCCACCACGAAGGCCGTGTGGTTCGACGCGCGCTCCGCCCCGCCCCCGGCCTGCATCAGGGTCATGAGAGAGCGGCGGAGCCAGTCGCTGTTCGTCGTCTTGCCCGGGTCGCCTTTGCCTGCGTTGCCCACGTCAGTCCTTTCTGCAGGAGGATGAATGCGAACAGCAGCCCTCCGATCACGATCTTGGTCCACCAGCTCGACAGCGTTCCGTCGAACACGATGTAGGTCTGGATCAGGCCCATGATGAGGATGCCGAAGAACGTCCCCCCCACAAAGCCGTATCCCCCGGTCAGCAGCGTGCCCCCGATCACCACCGCCGCGATGGCATCCAGTTCCACGCCCACCGTCGCGAGTGAGTACCCGGCGGATGTATAGAGCGAGAAGACGATGCCAGACAGCCCCGCTAGGCACCCCGATGTCGCATATATGCCGACGGTGGTCAGCGCCTGCGGAACGCCCATCAGCCGCGCCGCCTGCTCTCCTCCGCCAAGCGCATAAACGTTCTGGCCGAAGCGGGTGCGGTGGGCGACGATTATGCCGACGATGAAGGTCAGGACCATGACGCCGCCGATCAGCCGAAACCGCCCGCCACCGGGCGCCTTCCAGTAGAGGCCCTGCAACGTGTCGTAGAACTCGTGCGTGATCGGCACGCTTTCGGTCGACAGGACATAGGCGGCGCCACGGGCCAGGAACATGCCCGCCAGCGTGACGATGAACGGCGGCATCTCGAGGTAGTGGATCGTGGCCCCCATGGCCGCGCCGAACCCGGTCGTGATGCACAGCACGAGCACGAAGGCCACCAGCGGGTGCATGGAGGTGTCGCGCAGGACGACGGCGAGGAAGACGCCGGTGAAGGCGATCACCGACCCGATGGACAGGTCGATCCCGCCCGAAAGGATGACGAAGGTCATCCCCACCGCCGCGATCCCGAGGAAAGCGTTGTCGGTCAGCAGGTTTGACATCACCCGTGTCGAGAGCATCGCCGGATAGGCCGCGGCGCAGAGCGCATAGGCCAGGACGAAGGTGGCAAGCGTCACCAGCAGGGGCAGATGGGTGGAACGGATCATCGCGCCGCCTCCTTTTCGGGTATTGCGGGCCGGTCGGGCTGCGGTTGCGGCCCGGACGCGCGCAGGATGTAGACCAGGTTGCCGATCCGCGGCGACTGGATGACCAGGATGCAGAGGATCAGCACCGCCTTGATCACGAGGTTGAACTCCGGCGGCATGCCCGAAAGCAGGATGACCGAGTTGACGGACTGGATGATCAGCGCCCCGATCAGCGAGGCGAGGATCGAGAACCGCCCGCCCAGAAGGGAGTTGCCGCCGATGACCACCGCAAGGATCGCGTCCAGCTCCAGCCAGAGACCGGCGTTGTTCGCGTCGGCGCCCTTGATGTCGGCGGCGACGATCACCCCCGCCAGCGCGGCGCAGAGGCCGGACACCGTGTAGACGCAGATCAGCAGGACACGGCTGTTGATCCCGGCCAGCCGCGAGGATCGTTCGTTGATCCCGATGGCCTCGATCAGCATCCCCAGCGCCGTCTTGCGCACGGCCCAGGCGACCAGCAGGCCCAGCGACACCCAAATGAGGATCGGCGTGGGGATGCCTGCGACGACACCCGCGCCCAGATGGATCAGACCGGGGTCGGAGAAGGTCAGGATTTTCCCTTCGGTGACAAGCTGCGCGATGCCGCGCCCGGCCACCATCAGGACCAGCGTCGCGACGATGGGCTGAATCCGCAGCACCGCGACGAGGAACCCGTTCCACAGCCCGCAGATCCCGCCAGCGCCGAGCGCGGCCAGAAGCGCCGTGACCCAGCCATGCCCGTTGACCACCATCGACGCCGCCACGGCGCCCGCGATGGCCATGACCGCGCCCACTGACAGGTCGATGCCGCGGGTCGCGATGACCAGCGTCATGCCGATGCACAGCAGAGCAACCGGCGCACCCCGGTTCAGCACGTCCACGATGTTGCCGAACAGGCGCCCGTTGCGGAAGTCGATGTGGAAGAACTCCGGGAAGACCAGCACGTTCAGCGCCAGTGCCGCGGCGAGGATCAGCAACTGCGGCATCACCCGTTTCAGTGTCGAGGGTTTCGGTCCCATCAGGCAGCCTCTCCTTCGTCCGCAATCGCCCGCACGATGTTTTCGGGCGTGATCGCGTCGCCCTTCAGTTCCGAGACCTGCTGCCGGTCGCGCAGCACCACGACGCGGGTGCTGTAGGCTACCAGTTCCTCCAGCTCGGACGAGGCGACCAGAAGGGCCATGCCGTCCGCGCGCAATTGCTCGATCAGGGCGATGATCTCGGCGTGGGCGCCCACATCGATGCCGCGCGTGGGTTCGTCGAGGATGAGGAAATCGGGATTGGTCGCCAGCCAGCGCGCGAGCAGCGCCTTCTGCTGGTTGCCGCCCGACAACAGCCGGATCGGCATATCGAGAGAGGCCAGCCGGATGTCCAGCGCCCGCACATAGCTCTCGGCGATCTCGTTGATCTTGGCGCGCGGAATCGGCCGCATCCAGCCCTGCCGCGCCTGCAGCGCAAGGATGATGTTGTCCCGCACGGACAGGTCGCCGACGATGCCGTCCACCTTGCGGTCCTCCGGACAAAGGGCAAAGCGATGGGCGATGGCGTCTCGCGGCCGGGACACGGAAATCTCCTTGTCCCGCAACAGGATACGTCCCTGGTCGGCCTGCACCGCGCCGAAGATAAGATTGCACGTCTCCGTCCGGCCCGAGCCCAGCAGACCTGCCAGGCCGACCACCTCGCCTTCCCGGATGTTCAGCGAGAACGGCTCGATCATGCCGCGCTTGGCCAGCCCGTCGATGGCGACAAGACCCTTGCCCGCCGGGCCGACCTCATGGCGCTTGACCCGTGCCTCCAACTGGCGGCCCAGCATCATTGTTATGACATCGCGCGGCGATACTTCGGACAGTTTCACCGTGCCCACGACGCGGCCGTTCCGCAGAACCGTCGCGCGGTCCGATATCTCGAAGACCTGGTCGAGGAAGTGCGTGATGAAGACCACCGCCAGCCCGCGTGCCGTCAGTTGCCTGATCACACCGAAGAGCAGTTGCACCTCTTCCCGGTCGAGGCTGGCCGTTGGTTCGTCGAGGATCAGCACCTTGCCCGACATCTCGACCGCGCGGGCGATGGCGATGACCTGCTGGATGGCGACCGAATAGGCGGTCAGCGGTTCACCGGGGTCGACGTCCAGACCATAGCCCGCCAGAACCTCCTGCGCCTCACGGTTCATCCGCCGCCGCGCGACGAAACCCAGGCGCATCGGCTGGCGCCCGAGGAACAGGTTCTCGGCCACGGTCAGGTTGGGCAGCAGGTTGACCTCCTGGTAGACCGTGCCGATGCCCAGCTTCTGGCTGTCGGCGGTGGACTGCGGCTCGACCGCCTGCCCGTCCAGTTCGATCACTCCCGCGTCGCGCCGATAAGCGCCGGTCAGGCACTTGATCAGCGTCGACTTTCCGGCCCCGTTCTCGCCCAGCAGTGCATGCACCTCGCCGGGCCTCAGCGCGAGGTCCACATCGTCGAGCGCGATGGTGCCGGGGAAGAACTTGGATACCCCGCGCGCCCGCAGCACCGGGCGGTCATCGGGTGTCAGCGTGTCTTTCATGGGAAAACCTTACCGGCGGTGCCGGGATCTGCCTAAGGAAATGCCGCCGGGCCCGTGATCGGCCCGGCGGACGAGGGAGAGCGCGCCCACTCTCCGGAGGAGTCAGTAACCCAGGTCTTTCTTCATTTCGTAGATCGCCTGGTTGTCGTCTTCGCTGGTGAACAGCTTGGATTCGGTCTGGATCCATTTCTCCGGCTCGGTGCCGTCGGCCAGGTAGGCCTCCAGCGCGTCGAGCGCGGGTCCGGCCATGTTCGGCGTCAGCTCGATGGTGGCGTTCATCTCGCCCTCGGCAATCGCCTTGTGCGCATCCGGCACCGCGTCGATGGCGACGATCTTGATGTCCTCGCCCGGCTTCAGGCCGGCTTCCTTGATCGCCTGGATCGCGCCGACGGCCATGTCGTCGTTGTGGGCGTAAAGCGCGCAGATGTTCTCTCCGCCCTCGGCCTTCAGGAAGCTTTCCATGACGACCTTGCCCTGTGCGCGGGTGAAATCGCCCGTCTGGCTGCGCACGATCTGCAGGTTGTCGTGGCCGGCGATACCTTCCTCGAACCCCTTCTTGCGGTCGATGGCGGGCGACGAACCGGTGGTGCCCTGCAGTTCGACGATGCGGCACTCCTCGTCGCCCATCTCGCTCACCAGCCATTCACCGGCAACGCGACCCTCGTGCACGAGGTCGGAGGTCACGGCGGTCAGGTAGAGCGACTTGTCGGCATCCACTGTGCGGTCGAGCAGGACGACCGGGATGTCCGCGTCCTTCGCCTCTTCCAGGACCTCGTCCCAGCCGGTGGCGACCACGGGGGCCACGAGGATCGCGTCGACGCCCTGCGCGATGAAGCTGCGGATCGCCTTGATCTGGTTCTCCTGCTTCTGCTGCGCGTCGGCAAACTTGAGGTCGATGCCGCGCTTTTCGGCTTCCTGCTTGGTGACGGTGGTCTCTGCCGCGCGCCATCCGGATTCGGAGCCGATCTGGCTGAAACCGATGGTCAGATCTGCGGCCATCGCGGCCAGCGGAGCAATAGCGAGCGTGGACGCCAGTAGCGTTGTCTTGAATGTCATGATGTCCTCCCTGTCGGAGCCTTCTGACGCTCCGTGAATCAATTAAGTATTATTTTATCACTTTTGTAAACCGGTGAGTTTTGGGAGACGAAACGATCCAAGTATGCGCGCATATTCAATGAATTGCGCGCCAACTTTAATCTTTGGGCGCACTGCAGGTGGTGGAGTGATACAGTCCGCTGACCTGTTGGCCAGCCGCGGAGTGCTGCTCTTCGGATGAGTTGTATTTTGCTCGGGTCAAGGTGTCTCTGACAGGCCGAAAACCTATGAAAAATGCTGAATGACACGCAGACAATCACTCCTCCCATACGAGCACCTCTTCCACCGCCCAACACGACGGCAAAGTAGATCGAGAATCACCTCGCCACGCCGAATCCGATGCACAGCAATCGCCGCCGGGAATGGTTCACGCCAGCGCAGCACCACAACGCGCGCCTTGCCACACTTCATCGGATGGATGTTGTCGACCATCCGCAGGATGGTTTCCAACCAGCTAGACACGCCGATGATCTCACCCGGCTGGAGGGTCGCCTCGAGGAAATGCGCCGCCGCTTCACCGATACGGTGGCGCAGACCGAAGGCGAATTAGGGCCGCTGACCTTGTGCCTGAACGCCGCCGGGATCGCCAACGCCAACAGGAACGAGGAGATGGAGGAAGACCAGTACCAGGCCCTCATGGACATCAACATGAAGGGCATCTGGCTGACCTGCCGAGCACAGGGGCGCGCGATGGAATGGGTCGGTCACGGCATCCGCGTCAACACGATCTCTCCGGGCTATACCGCGACGCCGATGAACACCCGGCCCGAGATGGTGCACCAGACCAAGGAGTTCGAAAGCCAGACGCCAATGCAACGCATGGCCAGCGTCGACGAGATGGTCGGCCCCGCTGTTTTCCTGCTGTCGAACGCGTCGTCCTTCGTCACCGGCGTGGACCTGCTGGTGGACGGCGGCTTCTGCTGCTGGTGAGGGATACCTTGGCCGGTGGGCGCATGCACGAGGTGCCCTCCGGCGCCGACCGCGCGCTAGGCGCACCGCACCTCTGAACGGCCAACCGGAGGGCCCCGGACTGCAATGTGCCGGGAGCGGTAGGCCGCCTCAAACAGACGCATCCGCATTCAATAAACAGGCGGTCAGGAGGGCCGCGGGTCCTGCCCGGCGCGCGTCTGGATCAGAACGAGGTCCGGCTCGCGGCTCTCCGCTCTAACAGTGCGCCCGTTCGGGAGGTCGTTGTCCTCCAGCTTCGCCCGGATTTCTTCCTCGGTCAGCTTGTAGTGCACCCAGCGGCGGCGCAACCGGCGGGCAAGTTCCTCTTCGGGGACGTCGATCGTCACGTCCAGGTCGAAGCGCCCCGCCAGACGGTCCCACGGCGCACGGTTCAGCAGCAGGTAGTTGCCCTCGCAGAGGATGAGCCGCGCCTCCGTCCCGATCAGCCGCGCCGACCCGCGCGAGATTTCCAGCTCTCGGTCGAAGACCGGGACGGCCACCACCTCCCTGCCCGGCTTCAGCCGGTCCAAAACCGAGGCGAGTCCGCCCACGTCGAAAGTGTCCGGCGCGCCCTTCCACGGGCGGCGGTTCATCGCGTGCAGAACCGCGTCGTCGTAATGAAACCCGTCCATCGGCAGGATCGCGGCCAAACCGGGATGGCTGGCCTCGAGCGCCTCGAACAGTTGCTCGACGGTCGTGCTCTTGCCCGAACCCGGCGCGCCAGCGATGGCTATGAACTGCCGGCCCGGGCGATCCAACAGGGCAAGGGCCTCCGTGCGGAGGCCCTCCATATCGACGGTGCGGGCCATCAGATCAGCCGGTATTGCGCGGCCTTGTTGCGCAGGAACGGCAGGCCCTTCGACATGACCTCGTCGTGATCCTTCGCCACCGGCCGCCAGACGGCGAGGCCGAAGCCCACCTCGGGCGGCATGTTGATGAAGCTCTCCATGGCGAGTCCCCCCTTGAAGTCGATGGCCTTCAGGGTTGCAAAGATCTCGTCCCAGTCGCAAGTGCCTTCGCCCGGTGTGCCGCGGTCGCTTTCGCTCAGGTGGATGTACTTCAGGTAGTCGCGCGCATCGAGGATGCCGTTGCCGGCACCCTTCTCCTCGATGTTCATGTGGTAGGTGTCGAGGTGGATGAAGATGTTGTCGGAGCCCACACGCTCGATCATGTCGCGCGCCTGCCAGCCGGTGTTGATGAGGTGGTTCTCGTAGCGGTTCACCGGCTCGATCCCAAAGAGCAGACCGGCCTGTTTCGCATACTTCGACGCTGAATCCAGCACAGTGGCGATGTTGTCGTATTCGCCCTGTGTGGGCCAGGTGCCGGTGCGCTGGCCGATGCCGCCGAAGGTCACGCCCGACAGTGCCTCCGCGCCGCAGGCCTTGGTCTTGTCGATCGACAGCTTCAGGTAGTCGATGGCGCCTTCCGGGTTGACGGAGGCCCAGTACTGCTCCGGCAGGCCAAGCGAGCAGATCGCGCGCAGTCCGTTCTTCTCGATCAGCGCGGCGGTGTGTGCGGTGTCGACCTCGGAGGGGCGCAGCATCGGGATCTCGATGAAATCGACCCCGTATTCCTTCGCCCCGGCGACGGCGCGTTCGGCGCCCTCGCGGTCCCAGTTCATCGTCCACATGCTTGTGTGTACGCCAAAGCCTTCCATTACGTGTCCTTTCGCGAAAGTCGGAATGCCCGTTTCAGCCGGTCGGATCGCAGAACCATGACGGCGATCAGGAACAGGCCCCAGACGGCGGTTGCAAGATGCTGGTTGGCACCGATCAGGTTCAGCCCGGAGGACAGCACCTGGAGGATGACCAGCGATAGGATGACGGGGGCCACTCGGCCATGCCCGCCGAAAGGGTCGATCCCGCCGAGGAAGCAGGCAAGCACGGTGATCAGCAGCATCGCCTCGCCATGGCCCACGCGGACCGAATTGAACCGCGCCGCCATGAGGATGCCCGCCACGGCGCAGAGGATGCCCGAGAGCGTGTAGATCAGGACCAGAGTGCGCTTGGCGTTGAGGCCCGCGTACTCGGCCGCGCGCATGTTCGATCCGGTCATGTAGACGGAGAAGCCGTGCGGCGTGCGGCGCAGCAGGACGTGCCAGGCCAGCGCGATGACGGCAAACAGGATCAGCGGCACGGGAATGCCCATGAGGGACCCGTGGCCCAGCACGTTCATGTAGCCGGGAAAGCCCGAGATGTCGCCGCCACGGGTCAGGAACTCCCCCAAACCGCGCAGGAAGATCATCATGGCGAGCGACACGAGGATCGGGTGCGCGCCGATGTAGGCGATGACAAGCCCCATGGTCGCCCCCGCTGCGGCGCCCACGACCAGCGCCAGCGCGCAGCCGAGGATGAAGGCGGGGATGCCTGCCTCCGCCCCGCCGAACTGCATCAGCGTCCAGGCCAGCGTCAGCCCGCTGATGTTCGCCGTGTAGACGATGGCAAGGTTCAGGCCGCCGGAAACGATGGGCGCCAGCATGGCCAGCGTCAGCAGCCCCAAGAGCGGCATCTGGAACCCCATGGAGCCGAGGTTGGCTGCTGTCAGGAACCGGTCAGAGGCCAGCGCGAAGGCAACCACCAGCGCGGCAAGCATCGCCAGAAGGCCTAGGTTCTCCTTGCCGATCAGCGCCTTGCGGGGCTCTGTTGCGACTTTGGGTGAGGTCGATGCACGGGCCATCATGCGCGGGCCTCCGTCTTGGACAGACGCAGGACGCGCGTCAGGTCGATGTTCGAGGTCGAGATCGCGATCAGGATCGCCGCGCCGATGATCATCTGGAACGCGAAGGGAGAGACACCCAGCAGGTTCAGGCCGTTCTGCGTGACGGCGACGAACATCACGCCGAGGATGCAGCCGAGGATCGTACCCTTGCCGCCCCCAAGCCGCGCGCCGCCGAGCACGACCGCCGCCAGCACGTCGAGCTCCCGTCCGTAAAGCGCGTTGGGCACGACCTCCTTCACGATGTTCACCTGGCAGAGGCCGGCGATCCCGGCCATCAGGCCCATCCAGCCGAAGGCGATGCCCTGCATGACCGCGATGTTGACACCAGCCCGACGCGCGCCTTCCGGGTTGTCGCCGAAGGCAAAGAGTTGCCGGCCGATGTTGGTGCGCCTGAGCAGAACCCAGGTCGCCATCACGCAGCCGATCATGATCCCCACGGGCAGCGTCAGCTCCGACCAGACACCGTTCGCGCCCTCGTGCTCGAAGATGAAGATCCGCGCCGTCCACCAGTCCGGCAGGTTGTAGATGTTGCGCCCGCCGGTGAAGAACATCAGCAGCCCGAAGAAGGCGTTGAAGGTGGCGATGGTCACGACGATGGAGATGATCCGGAAGCCGTGGATCAGCCAGGCGTTCAGCAGCCCCAGCAGGATGCCGAGCGAGCCGCAGAACAGGAAGCCCAACAGCCAGTTGCCGCCGCCCATGGATATCAGCAGCTTGGCCGCGATGTACTGCACCACCGACGACGCCACGGCGAAGGAGATATCGATCCCCCCCGCGACCAGCACGACCAGCAGGCCCACGGCCCAGATCAGGTTGACCGCACTGTTGTTCAGCAGCGAGGTGATATTCGGCAGGGTCGCGAATTGCGGCGCGGCCAGCGACAGGCCCGCGCAGATAAGCGCCAGCACCACCGCAAGGCGGAGTTCGACCGTGTAGTTACGCATAGATGCGCTCCTCCAGTTCGGGGACGGTGATGGTGCGCGGGTCGACCTCTCCGACGATGCGGCCATTGGCCATGTGCAGGATACGGTCGGCGTTCTGCATGACCTCCGTCACCTCGTCGGAAATCAGCAGGATCGCCAGCCCCTCGTCGGCCAGCGCCCGCACGATGCGGAAGATCCCCGCCCGTGCGCCGACATCGACACCCACGGTGGGGCTGTCGAGGATCAGGAGCCGCGGTTCCGTGGCCAGCCATTTCGCCAGCACGACCTTCTGCTGGTTGCCGCCCGAAAGGGTCGAGATGGCATCCTCCGGCGCGCCGATCTTGACGCCCAGTTCCCGGATCCAGTGGCGGACCAGTTCCGACTTGCGGCTGTCCGAGATCAGCCCGGTTGCAGCCGTCAGCCTCTTCAGGACAGAAATGACCGTGTTGTCCGCGATGCTCTGCTTCTGCAGCAGGCCCAGCGAAAGCCGGTCTTCCGACACATAGGCCATGCCGCGCGCTATGGCTTCTCGGATCGAACGCGGCGCGTACTCCTGTCCGTCCAGCCGCATCCGGCCGCCGTCGGCAGGGCGCATGCCCATCATGACATGCGCCAGTTCCGTCCGCCCCGCGCCGATCAGGCCGGTCAGTCCCAGCACCTCGCCGGCGCGGACCTTCAGTGAGACATCGGTGAATTCGCCGCGTCTGGTCAGACCCTCGCATTCAATGACCTCTGCCGCGCCGGGCGCCACGTCGCGGGCCGAGACCGTGTCGTCGATCAGGTGGCCTGTCATCAGTTCGCCCAGCCGGGCCTGCGTCATGCCTTCGGTCGGGTAAACGCCCACGAGGTTGCCGTCGCGCACCACGGTCACACGTTCGGCGATCTCCAGCACCTCGGCCAGCCGGTGCGAGACGAAGACAACCGCAACCCCGTCCGCCGACAGCTTGCGGACGATGTCGAGCAGGCGGTCGGTCTCTGCCTGCGTCAGCGAGGCGGTCGGTTCATCCATGAAGATCAGCCGCGCGTCATTCATCAGCGCGCGGGCGATGGCCACCACCTGCCGTTGCGCGATGGGCAGATCGCCCAAAGGCGCGCCAAGATCCAGCGTCACGCCGAGCCGCGCAAGAACCGCCCCTGCCCTTGCCGCCATGTCGCGGTACTTCACCGGGCGCGGCACCAGCCCGACCAGATCGTCGAATGCGATGTTCTCGGCCACGCTCATGTAGGGGAACAGCGCAAGGTCCTGCCAGATCACCGAGACACCGCGCGCCCGGGCCTGAACCGGCGTGATCTTCTGGACCTCCTCGCCGAACAGCTCGATCAGTTCGGCGCTCTCGGGACGGTGGACTCCGGTCACCACCTTGATCAGCGTGGACTTGCCGCAGCCGTTCTCTCCGGCAAGGCAATGCACCTCACCGGCGCGCACCTCGAAATCCACGGCATTCAGCGCCTGCACCCCGCCAAAGGCCTTGGAGACCTTGTGCAGGCGCAGCGCGAAGCGGTCTGCCTCGGCAGTCATCGTTCACCTCGTCAGGAAAAGGCGCGGGCGGGAACCCATCGGGTAACCCGCCCGCAGGAGGGAATGTCAGAGGCCCTTGTCGGCCAGGTCGTCAACGGTTTCCGCGTTGATTTCCAAGAGGTTGTCGGTGATGATGTCCTTGTTCTCGACATCCGGATGCACGACGCCCAAGCCGGGGATCTCCATGCCATCCGTGATCTCTTCACCCTTGGCGAGCATGTCGCCCAGCGTGACAAAGACCTCGCCTGCCTGCGCGGGGTTCCACATGTAGCCGCCCGCCAGCACGCCCGAATGGATCATCTTGCGGCCCTGACCGGGGGAGAACGGACCCATGACGTGGATCTCGCCGGTCTTGCGACGCTCCTCCACCGCGCGGCCCGCACCGATCGGACCCTGCGATCCGAACGCGAGGAAGCCCTTCAGGTCCGGGTTCGCGGCAATCAGGTCGAGCGCGGTCGAACGGCTGTCGTCCACGTTCTCGGCCACGCCGTAACGCTCGCCGACGATCTCGATGTCGGGGCGGTTTTCCTTCATCCAGGCGATGGCCGCGTCGGCCCAGGCATTGTGCAGCGGCACCGTCAGGGAACCCACGTAGACCGCGTACTTGCCCCCCTCGGGCGTCATGTCGGACAGGAGTTTCGCGTGTGCCTCACCGAAGCCGTCGGCCGAAGCCAGTTCGAAGTTCCAGTCGACGTTTTCCAGCCCCGGCCCCTCGTGGCTGATGACCTTGATGCCCGCGTCGCGCGCCTTTTTCAGCACCGGTTCCAGCGCGGCTTCGTCGTTCGGGACAACGCCGATCACGTCGACGCCCTTGGCAATGAGGTCCTCGATGGCCTGCACCTGCAGCGCCGGGTCGGCGGACACGGGCCCGATCATCTCGGCGGTGACGCCCAGTTCCTCGGCGCGGCGCTTGATGCCGTCTTCCATGGCATTGAACCACGGAATGCCGCCGATCTTCACGACGACGCCCATCGTGGTCTCTGCCGCCGCGCCAGTGGCAAGCCCAACGGTCAGCGCAAGCGCGCTGACGAATCCTGTCAGTTTCTTCATGTCATCCTCCCATGTGGCGCTTTGCGCACCACCTCTCCTGATCTGCGCAATCGGTTGTGCATCGCCGCCGAAAAATTCACGACCTCTGTTCTTGGGGTCATGTCTGTTTGATCAGCGCGCTGCACAATCGATGTTGCAAACAAATACCGAGTCCGCGCATCCTGTCAACACTTCCTTACGTTCGTTTGCGCAGGTACACGCAACCATATGTCCGACAACCAGAAAAAGACGATCTACGACATTGCGCAGCGGGCGGGCGCCTCGGCCTCCACCGTGTCCGCCGCCCTGAACGGCACGTGGAAGAAGCGCCGCATCTCCGAGGCGACCGCAAAGCGCATCATCGAGATCGCCCGCGACCATGGTTATTCCGCCAACCTTCAGGCCCGGGCGCTGCGCACGTCGCGCTCGGGTCTGGTGGCGCTGCTCCTGCCGGAGTACAACCGCTTCTTCTCGCAGATCGCGCAGACCTTCTCGCGCGAGGTGCGGGCCCGCAATCTATGCCCCGTCATCATCGCCACCGAGCGCGACCCCGAGGAAGAGCGCAGCACCGTTGCCGACCTGACTTCCTGGGCCATCGACGCGCTGTTCTTCGTCGGCACCGTCGCGCCTGAGGACCTGAGCCGCCAGTGCGAGGCGGCGCGGATCCCCCATGTCTTCGTCGACCAGCCCTGTGCCCTTGCGCCTTCTGTCGTGACCGACAACCGCACCGGCGCGCAGGTGCTTACGCGCGAGATCCTCGCTTCGATGACGGCGCTCGGCGGGGTCGGCACCGCGCCGCGCGAAACCATCTATTTCATCGGGGGCAACCGCCACCTGCCCGCCACCGCCAACCGGATCGAAGGCTTCTCGGAGGCGCTCTACTTCCACGTCGGCCGCGTCGATCCCGCTCAGATCATCGCCGAGACCTACGACATCGACGCCGCGACTGAGGCCATTGCCGCGCTTTATGCACGCCTCGGCGGTCTGCCGCGAGGACTGTTCATCAACTCCGACTCGGTGTTCGAGGGCGTGCTGCGCTTCCTTGCCACCCTGCCAGAGCACGAACTTGACGCCTGCGCCTTCGGCTGTTTCGACTACGAACCCTTCGGGCAGTTACTGAGGTTTCCGGTCCACATGATGCGCCAGCGGCACAAGATGCTGGTGCGGCGCGCCTTTGCCCTGCTGGGCGGCGACGGGACGCCGATCATCGAACAGGTGCAGCCGGAACTCTACCGCGCGCCGATACGGGACCGTGCCAGCTAGAGCCTGTCGCGCAGCTTGTTCAGCGGTCCGCGCAGGCTTTGCACGCCGAACCCGATGAGCGCCGCCGCCGGTATCCGTGCAGGTGGGTCATGGGGCCAGAGCCGCGCGCCCTCGTCCTTGTCCACCAGCGTCGCCGCCAAGGCTCGTCCCAGCGCCGCCGTTGTCGGCACGCCGCGACCCGAGTAGCCCGCCAGCGCCCAAAGTTCGTCATCCAGTTCGAAGATCGCGGGCCGCTGCCTCGCAGAGATGCCCACGATGCCGGACCAGTGATGGGTGAACGCCAGCCCTTCCAATGCCGGGTAGAGCCGCGCGAGCCGCCTGCCCGCCTGCGCGACCGTCGGCCCGCCAAGACGCCCGCGCCGCAGTTCGACCAGCCCGCCGGTGATGATCCGCCCGCTTCCGTCGACGCGGAAGAACATCGGGTCGTGCCTCGTGTCGCTGAAGTTCACGCCCCCCGGTAGCACGGCGCGGCGCTGATCCGGTGTCAGCGGTGCGGAGGCCACCGCATAGGAGCGCATGGGAACGAGGCTTTGCCGCAGACGCGCGGGGATCGCCGCGTCGCCGTAGGCGTTGACCGTCAGTCCGACCTTGCGCGCCGTGATATCTCCGCGTGGGGTTTTCAGCAGCCATCCGCCATCTTGCCGCAACAGCGCGGTCAGCGGTGTGCGGACGTGCAGCGACGCGCCCGCCGCCTGTGCCGCCCGGGCAAGGCCGCGCACGTAGGCCAGAGGGTTCAGGTGCCCGCCGTCACGGTGCACCCAGCCGCCCAGGTATCCGGGGATGCCGCTCAGCGCCTCGACCTCTTCCCGCCCTAGGAACGCGCCGGCCTTTCCCAGTCGTGCATATTTCGCGTGCGCAGCACGAGCACGCTCCAGCCCGGTGGCGTCGTGGGCGGCGCTGAGCCAGCCCTTCTGCACCGGTTCGCAGGCAATTCCCAGCTCTTCGATGGTCTCGAACACCACCTGCCCGGAATCGCGCAGCAGCGCAAAGCCCTCCGGCGGCAGGACGGAGTCGTCGAGGTAGCCGAAGACCGGGATACATTGTCCGTGATTGCGGCCGGAACCGCCGTGACCCACCTCCGCCGCCTCGATCAGCGCGACCGAGACGCCACGCCGCGCCAGCATCAACGCCGCGATGGCACCGCTGAACCCCGCGCCGACGAGGGCGACATCCACCTTCAGGCTGCCCTCGAGCGGCTCGGACGCGGGCGCAGGCGGCGCGCTCAGTGCGTAAGGCGTGGCGGTGCTCAGGGTCATGCGCCGACCTCCGCCCACACAGTCCGTCGCAGGGCCCGGGCAAGACGATCGGCCCAAGCCGCCTGCCCGGCGCGCGTCTCGACCAGATCGTTCGACACCTCCAGCCCCGAGGCGCGCAGCCCGGTGCCCCAGGTGTGCCGGTCCACTGTGTAGACGCCGCCGCGGCCCGAATAGGGCTGATTGTCACCAAGCGTACCGGCCCCCTCGAGCCCGGCCAGCAGGGCCTGCGAGAGCGCGGGAGATTCGTTCCAGATCGTCCCTGCGTCCCAGGGCCTGCGTTGCCCGTCCATGTGCCGGGTGCAGGTGTGCAGCGCGAAGAAGACCGGATCCTCATGGCGCGCCTGCACCTGCTGCCACAGCCTGTCCAGCGCGATGTGATAGGGCCAGAAGATACCGTCCTGTCGTGCCTCGCGCGCCGCATGCGACAGCTTGTTGCCGGGAATCGGGACGCCCTCCACCTCCGGCAGGATCGACCGCGGATCGGCGATCCAGCGGTTGAGATCCAGAACCAGGCGGCTCACCGTGCCGAGGATCACCGGCGCATCCAGCCTCTCGGCCAGCATACGGGCCAGCGGCTCGACCCCCAGGTCACAGAAGTGATGCGTACCGCGCCATTCCGGAGCCAGTCCCAGCTCATGCCCCTCCGGCAAGTCGACGCCCGCGTGGTCCACGACGATCAGCCCGGGAAACCGGCCCTCCGGGTTCAGGATCTCATACGGCTCACGCATCGCCCTGTCCGTCCCGGCGCAGCGCCTCGATCCGTTCCAGCCGTTTGCGGGCCGCGTCTCGGTCGCGGGCCACGACCGCGGCGACCAGGGCCTCGACCTGCGCAGTGGCGACCACCTTCGAAGCGAAGGGCGACGGCGAGTCGTCCGGAGACGTCAGCACCGCTTCGGCCAGCTCGGCCACCGGGGAACGCGTGGGGTCGGTCAGCAGCACGATCCGCGCGCCCTGCCCCCGCGCAGCCTGCGCGAAGGCCAGAAGGTCCTGCTGGTAGCGGCGGTAATCGAAGATCACCAGAAGATCGCGCGGCCCGATGTCGACCAGCGGGTCGAAGGCAAAGCCGATCGATCTGTCGATCAGCGAGACATGCGCCCTGATCTGCCCCAGGTGCGCCACCAGCCGCTGCGCGAGGTTGCGGCTGTAGCGCCCGCCAAGCGCCCGGATCGTCAGCTTCGGATCGGCAAGGAGGTCGGCGATGCGGTCGAACTCGGCCGGGATGGCCCGGTCCGCCACACGGCGCAGCGCCTCGGCCTGCATGAGCAATGTGCGGCGGTAGAGGTGTTCGCCAGCGTCCTGCGGCTCGGACGGGGTGGCCATCTGCACGGCCGGGGATCCCAGTTGCCGGTCGAGTTCTTCCATAACCGCCGCCTGGAACTCTGCAAAGCGGAGAAAGCCCAGCTTGTTGAGGTAGCGCAGCACGGTCGGGCCGCTGACGCCCGCTCGGTTCGCCAGCGCCTCCACCGTGCCCAGGGCGCTCGTCGGGAAGGTCTCGGACAGGGCGGCGGCGACCTTGCGCTCCGCCCCCGATTGTGCGCCGTTGCGCAGACGTGCAAGCAGATCCTGTGAAGATGTCATCGGCGTGTCCCGCATTCCGCCCTGTATGATTTGATACATCTTGACTGACAAAGAATGCTCTCGCAACATGTAATACAGACATACGGGGTTCCACGCCCCCGCCACAGGGGACGCCAACACGCCCCGAGACCGACAGGAGAGCTCTATGAAGACCCTTTCGACCCTATTGGGCACGGCGCTTGCGCTTCTGCCCCTCACCGCCAGCGCCGAACGCGGCAGCGACGGAGAGCTGCGTATCCTGTACTGGCAGGCGGCGTCTTCGATGAACCCCTACCTTTCGGGTATTGCCAAGGAGGTGGAGGCCGCCTCGCTTGTGCTGGAGCCTCTGGCGCGCTTCTCGGAAACCGGGGAACTGGTGCCGATCCTCGCGGAAGAAATCCCCACGGTCGAGAACGGCGGCGTGTCGGAGGATCTGACCTCGATCACCTGGACGCTGCGCGAGGGGCTGACATGGTCCGACGGCACGCCCGTCACCGCCGCCGACGCGGTCTTCACCTGGGAATACTGTGTCGACGAGGAAAGCGGTTGCGCCGCCCTGCAACAATTCGACGGCGTGGCAGAGGTCGTCGCGGTGGACGACCGCACCATCGAGGTGAGGTTCACCGAGCCCAAACCCTACCCCTACGCCGCCTTCGTCAGCTCCGAGGCACCGATCCTCCAGCGTGCACAGTTCGAGAACTGCACCGGCGCGCGGGTCTCCCAGTGCACGGATGAGAACACCCATCCCATCGGCACCGGCCCCTACGTGGTCGAGGATTTCCGCGCCAACGACATCATCACCTACTCGATGAACCCGGAATACCGTGACCCGGACAAACCTGCCTTCGCACGGGTCACGCTCAAGGGCGGCGGCGATCCCAACGCCTCGGCGCGCGCGGTGCTCCAGACCGGCGAAGTAGACTACGCTTGGAACCTGCAGCTTCCGCCCGACGTGCTGGACGCCATGAGCGACGGCCCGGGCGAGGTGATCACCAGCAACGGTTCGGCTGTGGAGTTCCTGTTCCTCAACCAGACCGACCCCAATCCCGAGCTTGGCGATGCACGCTCCACCGTGGAGGGCGGTCCGCACCCGTTCCTCACCGATCCGCGCGTGGGCAAGGCCCTGTCTCTGGCCATCGACCGGACGCTGATCGCAGAGAACCTCTACGGCGATTCCGGCATTCCCGGCTGCGCGGTTGTCCCTGCCCCGGAGCTCTACAAGTCCGACGCAAATGACGACTGCGTCACGCAGGACATCGAGGCCGCGAAGGCCCTGCTGGAGGACTCCGGCTGGACCGACACCGACGGCGACGGCATCCGCGACAAGGACGGCGTGAAACTCTCGATCCTTTACCAGACCTCCACCAACGGCGTGCGGCAGGACAGCCAGTCGCTGATCAAGGCATGGTGGGAAGAGCTGGGCGTCGAGACGGAGCTGCGCAACATCGACGCCTCCGTCTTCTTCGGCGGCGACCCGGGTTCGCCCGACACCCGCCAGAAGTTCTACACCGATGTGCAGATGTACACCGACAACTCCAAAGGGCAGGACCCGGAGGCCTTCCTCGGCAACTGGAGCTGTGCCAATATCCCGAGCCCTGCGACCCAGTGGCAGGGCAACAACATCCAGCGCTTCTGCTCGGAGGAGTACGAGGCACTGATCGCCGAGTTCCGCACCGCCGCCTCGCTTGAAGAACGCGGACGCATCGCGCGCGAGATGAACGACATGCTGGTCGAATCCTACACGATCATCCCGCTGATCCACCGCAGCATCCTGTCGGGCAAGGCCAAGACCCTCGAAGGCGTGCGGATGAACAGCTGGGACAGCCAGATCTGGAACATTGCCGACTGGTATCGCGCTGACTGACTGACAGGCCGAAGCGCCGGAAAGCCCCGGGTCACCGCCCGGGGCTTTTTTCATGCCTGCAGGTCACGGGTGGACGTCTCTTCAGGTCCTATCGCGGCGCAGCCCGTCCGGGGACAACCCGGACGGCGGGATCAGGCCGTCCTCCGTCGCCACGTCACTGAAATCCTCCAGTCCGGCGAACCGCGCCGAACGGACCGTCCCGAACTTCGAGCGGTCCGTGACCAGCACGCTGCGGGCGGCGCGGCGCATCGCGAGCCGCTTCAACCCTGCCTCGCGGAAGGTGGTGCAGGTCACGCCCAGTGCCGCATCCACACCTGCCGCCGACATGAAGGCCAGGTTGACGGCATAGGCGTCGAGCGTGCCGTCCTCCTCCACCGGGTAGAACGAGGCGGTGGCCGGATGGTAGACGCCGCCCAGCAGCACCAGCTTGACGTCCGGCTTGCGCACCACGAGATCCGCGATGTTCAAAGCGTAACAAATAACTGTCAGCTTCATATCGGACGGGATGGCGTGGATCAAATGCGGCAGGGTTGTGCCGCAGTCGACAAAGATCGTGGCCTCCGGTTCCAACAGCGGGAGGCAGGCCTCGCAGGCGGCGCGCTTCGCGTCCTGGTTCACCTCTGCCGCGTCGGACAGGTCATAGGGCGCGCGCCGCACCGCGTCCTGCGACAGGACGATGTGCCCCCCCAGAAACTGCAGCATTTCCGGGTTTTCGCGCACGTCACGGCGCACCGTCATCTCGGACACGTCGAGGCTTTCCGCGGCGTCGCGCACGTGCAGCGGCCCCTGTTTCATGACCGCATCCCGAAGCCACAACGCGCGGGCCTCCTTGCGGCTTGCGGGCAACCCGCGGGAGTCGGTCTGGGTCATCGTCACACCCCGGCAATTCACTATGTTAAGATCGTAACAAAATGGGGTTGCAGAAACAACAAGATCAACGCATCCTGCTGAAAAGTTTCCATCGAGATTCGCGGCAAGCGGACGCGTGGAGACATGGAGGGAAGATTGTGAAAACAGAGGTCACGACCCTGCCTGCCGCCGCGCCGGTGGCGCATTCGCGCAACGACGGCATGGCGCTGGACATGGCCGCCGTGCGCGCTGTCCAGGTCAACACCGAGGCGAGCATCCGCCGCACCGCCAGCCTGCCGGGCCGCCGCGCCGTCAAGGGTGACGCGCAAAGCGCATGGCTTCTGAAGGCGGTGACCTGCATTGACCTGACCACGCTTAACGGCGACGATACGGAGGGCCGTGTCCGCAGGCTTTGCGCCAAGGCGGCGCAGCCGGTCCGCCCGGATATCCTCGAGGCGCTCGGCATGGCCGACCGCCGCATCACCACGGGTGCGGTCTGCGTCTACCACCGTTTCGTCGCCACCGCCGTCGATGCGCTGCAAGGCACCGGGGTGCCTGTCGCCGCCGTGTCCACCGGCTTTCCGGCCGGGCTTGCCCCGCATCACACCAAGCTGGCCGAGATCGACGCCTCCGTCGCCGACGGCGCGCAGGAGATCGACATCGTCATCACCCGCGAACACGTGCTGACCGGCAACTGGCAGGCGCTCTATGACGAGATGCGCGACTACCGTGCCGCCTGCGGCGATGCGCACGTCAAGGCGATCCTCGCCACCGGCGACCTCAAGACCCTGCGCAACGTCGCCCGTGCCAGCCTCGTCTGCATGATGGCGGGTGCCGACTTCATCAAGACCTCCACCGGAAAGGAGGGCGTGAACGCCACCCTGCCCGTCTCGTTGACCATGGTCCGTGCAATCCGCCAGTACCGTGAGATGACCGGAGCGAAGGTCGGCTACAAACCCGCCGGCGGCGTGTCGAAGGCCAAGGATGCGCTTGTTTACCTCGCACTGATGAAAGAGGAACTGGGTCTCGACTGGGTACAGCCCGACCTCTTCCGCTTCGGCGCCTCGTCGCTTCTGGGCGACATCGAGCGCCAGCTCGAACACCGCGTGACGGGGGCCTACAGCGCCGCCATACGCCACCCGATCGGATGACCAGATGACAGTCGCGAGCTTTTTCGACAGCATGGATTACGCCCCCAGCAAAGAGGACGACAGCGCCGCCCGCGCATGGCTCGCCTCGCATGACGCCCGCTTCGGCCACTTCATCGAAGGCGCCTTCACGAAGCCGGGCGACGGCTTCGACACGATCGAGCCCGCAACAGGCGCGCGTCTGGCGCAGGTGTCTCAAGGGACCGGTGCTGATGTGGACGCGGCGTTCAAGGCGGCGCGCAAGGCGCAGAAGGGCTGGGCCGCCCTGCCCGGCCACGAACGCGCGCTGAAGCTTTACGCGCTTGCGCGGATCATCCAGCGGAACTCCCGCCTGATCGCGGTGGTCGAGGCGCTCGACAACGGCAAACCGATTCGCGAGACGCGCGACATCGACATTCCGCTCGCCGCGCGGCACTTCTACCATCACGCAGGCTGGGCGCAGATCCAGGAGAGCCAGTTCGCCTGTTACGATCCGGTGGGCGTCGTGGGTCAGGTGATCCCGTGGAACTTCCCGTTCCTGATGCTCGCATGGAAGCTGGCCCCCGCGCTGGCGCTGGGAAACACGGTGGTCCTGAAACCGGCCGAGGCGACGCCGCTGACCGCGCTGCTGTTCGCGGAACTGGCGCAGGCGGCGGGGCTGCCCGCAGGTGTGCTGAACATCGTCACCGGCGACGGCGAGACCGGCGCGCTGATCGCGGCCCACGAGAGCGCCGACAAGGTTGCCTTCACCGGTTCGACCGAGGTCGGACGCCGCATCCGCGAGGCGACAGCCGGTCAGGGCAAGTCGCTGACGCTGGAACTGGGCGGCAAGTCCCCCTTCATCGTCTGTGATGACGCCGACATCGACGCGGCGGTCGAGGGTGTGGTTGACGCCATCTGGTTCAACCAGGGCCAGGTCTGCTGCGCGGGTTCGCGTCTCTTGGTGCAGGAAGGCGTTTCCGATGTCTTTCATGCCCGGCTGGCCGACCGGATGAAGACGCTGCGCATTGGCGCCTCGCTCGACAAGACCATCGACATGAGCGCGGTGATCGACGGCCCGCAGCGGGACCGCATCGCCGGCATGGTCGACCGCGCCGTGGCCGCCGGTGCCAAGCTTCTGCAATCCGGTGAGGTACCCGCCAAGGGCAGCTACTACCCGCCGACCGTACTGCGTGACGTGCCCGCCACATGCGAGGCCGCGACCGAGGAAATCTTCGGCCCCGTCGCCGTATCCATGACCTTCCGCACCCCCGCCGAGGCGGTGCAACTGGCCAACCACACCCGCTACGGCCTGGCTGCCAGCGTCTGGAGCGAGAACATCAACCTCGCGCTGGAACTGGCCGCGCAGGTGCAGGCGGGCATCGTCTGGGTCAACTGCACCAACGTGATGGACGCGGGCGTGGGCTTTGGCGGCGTCAAGGAAAGCGGCTTTGGTCGTGAAGGCGGGCGTGAGGGTTGCTACGACTACCTCAAGCCACGCGCATTCGCCAAGGCCGCCGAGCGCAAGGCCATCACACCCGCCCCCGCGAAGGGCTTCAGCTTCGACCCGGTGGACCGGACGGCAAAGTTCTTCATCGGCGGCAAGCAGGCGCGGCCCGACGGCGGCACCGCACGCCCCGTTTTGGGCGCCAAGGGCACCGTTCTGGGCGAGGTCGGCGAAGGTAACCGCAAGGACGTGCGCAACGCCGTCGAGGCAGCGCGCGGCGCGGCCAGCTGGGGCGGCAAGTCCCAGCACAACCGGGCGCAGATCCTCTACTACATGGGCGAGAACCTCTCGGCCCGTGCCGCCGAGTTTGCCGAGCGCCTGAGCGCGCAGACCGGCATCAAGGCGGACAAGGCACGGGCCGAGGTAGCGGCCAGCGTCTCGCGGCTCTTCACCTATGGCGCATGGGCCGACAAAGTCGAAGGCACCGTCCACATGCCACCGATGAAGGGGCTGGCGCTGGCCGTGCCCGAACCCATCGGCGTGGCAGGCGTGATCTGTCCGGAGGAAAGCCCGCTTCTCGGGTTCCTCTCCACCGTGGCGCCGCTGATTGCGACCGGCAACCGCGTGGTCGCCATCGCCTCCGAGGCGCATCCGCTGTCCGCCACCGACTTCTACCAGGTGCTGGAAACCTCCGACCTGCCGGGCGGCGTGCTGAACATCCTCACGGGCAGCGCGCAGACCTTGGGCCGCGAACTGGCGAAACACAACGATGTCGACGTGCTCTGGGCCTTCACCACGCCGGAGTTGTCGGCAGAGGTGGAGCGGCTGTCCATCGGCAACCTCAAGCGGGTCTTCACCGACCACGGGCGCGCCTGGGACTGGACCAGCGCAGAGGCAGAGGGCGAGGTCTTCCTGAGGCAGGCCACGCAGATCAAGAACATATGGGTGCCCTACGGGGAATAAGGGAACCACAGCGCCGCCTTGGGAGGGGCGGCGCACGGGGGAGGAGACGACATGGCAGAGCAGAAGGGCATCGCGATCCTGGGGATCTACGTTGCCGATACCGCCTATCTCGCCGGACGCATGCCGAAGATCGGAGAGACGATCTCCGGCTCGGGTTTCTCGCTGGGACCGGGCGGCAAGGGATCGAACCAGGCGGTGGCGGCGGGGCGTGCCGGGGCCGATGTGAGCTTCATCTCGAAGATCGGCGACGACCCGTTCGGCAAGATGGCGCTGGAGATCTACGAGGAAACAGGCGTGACCGCGAAGGTCGAGGTGATGCCCGACATGCCCTCCGGCGCGGCCTTCATCTTCGTCAACGACCAGACCGGCGATAACGCGATCATCGTCTACCCCGGCGCGGCCGGCACCATCTCCGTTACCGATGTGGAGGCGCAGCGGGATGTGATCGAGGGTGCAAAGGTCTTCGTCACCCAGCTTGAGCAGCCCGCCGACGCCGCACTTGCCGCGCTCACCATGGCGAAGGCGGCGGGCGTGACCACGGTCTTCAACCCTGCCCCGGCCAATCCCTTCGACGACGCCTGCTACGCACAGACCGACTACTTCGTCCCGAACGAAAGCGAGGCCGCGGCCATCGTCGGCTTCGACATCACGTCCGAAGAAGATGCCCGCCGCGCCGGAGAGATCTTTGTCGAGCGCGGGGTCGGCACGGCGCTGATCACTTTGGGCGACAAGGGGGTCTACATCCACGGCCAAGGGCTCAGCACCCGCATTCCCGCCATGACCAACGCCGCCGTCATCGACACCGCCGGCGCGGGCGACGCCTTCATCGGCGGTTTCGCGGCGGCACTGTCCGAAGGCCGCGGGGTCGAGGACGCGGTGCGCATGGGCTGTGCCACGGCAGGCATCGCGGTGACCCGCCGCGGCACAGCCCCTGCCATGCCCTTCCGCGCGGAAATCGACGCCCTTCTGGGAGAGACCGCATGACCCGCGACGATCCGGTCAAGCACCTGTTCCTCTGGCCGGCATTCCTCGTGGTTCTGGCCATCGCGATCTTTCCGCTGATCTACTCGCTTGCGAACAGCTTCATGTCGCTGCGGCTCGTGCCGCCGATGCCCGCGCGGTTCGTGGGCGTCGACAACTATACCGACCTGCTGGGCAACCCGCGGTTCTGGCAGACGGTGAAGACCACCTCGATCATCGCCTTCACCTCGGTCGCGCTGCAGTTCGTGATCGGCTTCGGCATCGCACTGGCACTGGCCAAACGGGTCCGGGGCGTGGAGTTCTTCCGCATCACCTTCCTGATGCCGATGCTGGTGGCGCCGGTGGCCGTGGCGCTGATCGCCCGCCAGATCCTCAACCCCACCATGGGGCCGCTCAACCAGGTGGCCACCTTCTTCGGCTTCCCCAACCTGCCCTACCTGACAGAATCGCACTGGGCGCTGGGGTCGCTGATCGCGGTCGAGATCTGGCAGTGGACGCCCTTCGTGATCCTGCTGCTGCTCGCCGGTCTTCAGGGTCTGCCCGACGACGTCTACGAGGCGGCGGAGCTTGAGAACGCCTCCCCCTGGCAGCAGTTCTGGGGGATCACCTTCCCGATGATGCTGCCCATCTCGGCGGCGGTAATCTTCATCCGCATCGTGGAGAGCTTCAAGATCATCGACACGGTCTTTGTCATGACCGGCGGGGGCCCGGGCGTGGCCACCGAGACGCTGACACTGTTCGCCTACCAGGAGGGCTTCAAGAAGTTCAACCTGGGCTACACCTCGGCACTGTCCTTCCTGTTCCTCGCGGTGGTGCTGATCCTCAGCCTCGTCTACCTCGCCCTGCTGAAACCCTGGCTGGAGAAGTACAAATGAGCGTGCGTGACCTGCACGGCCCGCGCCGCTGGGTCGCCTTCGCCCTGTGCTGCGCGTGGTTCGCCTTTACCGTCTTCCCGCTCTACTGGGTCGCGATCACGTCGCTCAAGACACCGCCCGACGTGGTGGGCGGTCCGACCTACCTGCCCTTCGTCGACTTCCAGCCGACGCTGAAGGCCTGGAGGGAGCTGCTCTCCGGCATCCGGGGCGAGTTCTATTCGAACTTCTGGTCCTCGACCATCGTGGCGGTATCCTCGTCTGTGCTGGCCACGCTGCTGGGCGCCATGGCGGCCTATGCGCTGGTGCGCTTCCCCTTCCGGGTGAAGCTGCTGTCGGGGATCCTGTTCTTCGCCGTGGCCATGGGGGGCTTCCTGCTCGGCCGAGACGTGGTGGGCCTGCCGCCTGCCACCGCCTCCATCATCGCCTTCTGCGTGGCGCTGGCGCTGTCGGTGCTGGCCAACCGCTTACCGCTGCCGGGCAAGGTGATGAACAACGACGACATCGTCTTCTGGTTCGTCAGCCAGCGCCTGTTCCCGCCCATCGTCGTGGCCTTCGCTCTGTTCCTGCTCTACTCGGAGATGGGCAAGCTGGGCTTCAAGCTGACCGACACCTACATCGGCCTGACGCTCGCCTATGTCGCCTTCTCGCTGCCAATCGTGGTCTGGCTGATGCGCGACTTCATCTCGGCCCTGCCGCTCGAGGTCGAGGAGGCCGCGCTGGTCGACAACGTGCCGCAATGGCGGATCTTCTTCGGGATCGTGCTGCCGATGTGCCGCCCCGGCCTGATCGCGACCTTCGTCATCACACTGGCCTTCACCTGGAACGAGTTCCTCTTCGCGCTCTTCCTGACCAACTCGGAATGGCAGACCCTGCCCGTCCTGATCGCCGGTCAGAACAGCCAGAGGGGCGATGAATGGTGGGCCATCTCCGCCGCAGCCCTCGTCGCCATCATTCCGATGGTCATCGCGGCCGGGCTTCTTGGGCGCCTGATGCGCTCGGGCCTGCTGAGCGGCGCCGTCAAGTAGACTTAACAATGCCCCGGAGGAGGGGCGAATTTCCAAGGGAGGAAATAACATGCTGAAATCGTTGAAACTCTCGGTCGGGGCGCTGGCCCTGAGCACGGGGGCGGCGCTGGCCTGCTCGCCCGACTTCACGGGCGTCGAGATCACCGCGACCACCCAGACCGGCCCCTACATCGCCTCGGCCCTGACACAGGCCGCCGAAGCCTGGCAGGAAAAGACCTGCGGCACCGTCAAGGTCGTCGAGTTCCCCTGGTCCGAGCTCTATCCCAAGATCGTCACCACGCTGGCCGCGGGCGACGACTCCTTCGACGTGATCGCCTTCGCTCCCGCCTGGGCGCCGGACTTCACGCCATTCCTGACGGAGATGCCCGCCAAGTTCCAGGAAGGCGAGGCATGGGAAGACATCGCGCCGGTCTACCGTGAACAGCTGATGGTCTGGAACGACAAGGTCCTGTCGCAGACCATGGACGGCGACGTGCACACCTACACCTACCGCATCGACCTCTTCGAGGACGAGGCGAACAAGACCGCATTCAAGGAGAAGTACGGCTACGACCTCGCTCCGCCGAAGACCTGGGCCGAGTACCTCGATATCGCCGAGTACTTCCAGGACAACGTCGAAGGCGTCTACGGCACGGCCGAAGCGTTCCGCCGCGGCGGCCAGCAGTTCTGGTTCCTCTTCTCCCACGTGGCAGCCTACGCCAGCCACCCGGACCTTCCCGGCGCCATGTTCTTCGACCCGGAAACCATGGACGCGCAAGTGAACAACCCGGCATGGGTCCGCGGCCTCGAAGAGTACATCCGCGCCTCCAAGCTGGCACCGCCGTCGGCGCTGAACTTCTCCTTCGGCGAAGTCAACGCCGCCTTCGCGGGCGGCCAGGTCGCCCAGTCCATCGGCTGGGGCGACACCGGCGTGATCGCGGCGGACCCGGCCCAGTCCACCGTCGCGGGCAATGTCGGCTCTGCCGTGCTCCCGTCCTCGACCGAGGTCTACAACTACAAGACCGGCGAGTGGGACACCTTCGAGGAACCCGTCGACACCTCCTTCATGGCGTTCGGCGGCTGGCAGGCGGCGGTTCCGCAGTCCTCCAAGAACCAGGAAGCGGCGTGGGACTTCATCTCCACCCTCTCCAGCCCCGAGGTTTCGGGCAAGGCCACCGTCACCGGCGGCACGGGCGTGAACCCCTACCGGATCTCGCACACCACCGACATGGAGCGCTGGTCCACGCTGTTCTCCGAGCGCGAGGCGCAGGAATACCTGGGCGCCCAGCGTGAGGCGGTGACCGCGGACAACGTCGCGCTCGACATGCGTCTGCCGGGCTACTTCTCCTACACCGAGATCCTCGAGATCGAGCTGAGCCGCGCGCTGGCCGGAGAAGTCACCCCGCAGGAGGCGCTGGACACCGTGGCCGAAGGCTGGAACGAGCTGACCGACCAGTTCGGCCGCGACGCACAGCTTGCCGCCTACCGGGCCTCCATGGGCCTGCCGCAGAAGTAACCCGTCGGGGGCGGCCTTATGCGGGCCGCCCCTTTCGCGACATTCGGAAAGACCCCCACATGGCAACCATTTCGCTGAACGGCGTGACGAAATCCTACGGCGACCTGCAGGTCATCCCGCCGATGGACCTGGAGATCCACGACGGAGAGTTCGTCGTGCTCGTCGGGCCTTCGGGCTGCGGCAAGTCCACCACGCTGCGGATGATCGCGGGCCTCGAAACCGTCACCAGCGGCGCCATGCACATCGGCGACCGCGAGGTCACGCACCTGCGCCCCGGCCTGCGCAACTGCGCCATGGTGTTCCAGAGCTACGCGCTTTACCCCCACATGACCGTGCGCGAGAACATCGGTTACGGCATGAAGGTGCGCCGCACGCCCAAGGCGGACGCCGCCAAGGCCATCGACAACGCCGCGCGCATCCTGAACCTGACCGACTATCTCGACCGCAAGCCCGCGGCCCTCTCGGGCGGCCAGCGCCAGCGCGTTGCCATCGGCCGCGCCATCGTGCGCGACCCCGATGTCTTCCTGTTCGACGAACCGTTGTCGAACCTCGACGCCAAACTGCGCGTCGAGATGCGGGTCGAGATCAAGCAGCTTCACCGCCGCCTCAAGACCACCATGGTCTACGTCACCCACGATCAGGTCGAGGCGATGACCATGGCCGACCGCGTCGTGGTGCTGCGCGACGGGCTGATCGAACAGGCCGCCGACCCGATCACGCTTTACGAACGGCCCGCCAATGCCTTCGTGGCCGAGTTCATCGGCGCGCCCAGCATGAACATGCTCGATGGCCGGATCGAGGGTGCGGGCGACACCCTGCGTTTCGTCGGGACCGAGGGGCTGACTTTCGACATTCCCGCCGAACGCACCGCCACGCTTGCGCCGCTTGTCGGACAGGACTGCCTGCTGGGGATCCGCCCCGAACATACCGCAGAGGGCGAAGGAGGCATCGGCGTCACCGTCGAGGTCGTCGATATCGAACCGCTCGGGCCGCACACGCTGGTGATCGGCCAAGTCGGCGACCGCAAGTTCACCGGCCAGGCCCGCGCCGATACGCCCACCCGGCCCGGGGACCATGTGCCGATCCGCTTCGATCCCGCCAAGCTGCATTTCTTCCGCGCCAGCGACGGCGCCGCCATCCGCGAGGACACCGCATGACCGCTTCCACCGACAGGATCATCGCGCTCGAGGCCTTCGAGCACGTCCACCCCGACCGCGTCGCCGATTACGAGGCCGCAAGCCAGGCCATCGACGACAAGGTCCGCGAGACCGAACCGGGAATGCTGGTCCACGCCCTGACCGTGCACACCCGCGCCGGGGATCGCGTGACCTACCGCTGGCTGGAGGTCTTCACCGATCTCGCCGCGCTCGAGGCGCATTTCGCCAGCCCGCACGTCAAGGCCCACGGTGCGCACCTAAACGGCAACGGCATCCTGTTGTCGCCGGTCGAGATCGTGCTCTACGTCGACTGGTCCGATGAGGAAAAGGCCGAGATCAACCAACGCCTCGGCGGCACCCTCACCTTTGCGGAGGTCCGCTCGGGCTTCTACCGCCCCGACTGAGGGCCGAGCCTCAGAGCAGCCCCTCCATCTCCGCCAGGATCTCCTGCGCGCTGTCGTAGAGCCGCGCGTAGATGGGCATCATCCGGTCGT
The DNA here is from genome assembly GCF_002814095.1 of Sagittula sp. P11. Taxonomy (NCBI): domain Bacteria; kingdom Pseudomonadati; phylum Pseudomonadota; class Alphaproteobacteria; order Rhodobacterales; family Roseobacteraceae; genus Sagittula; species Sagittula sp. P11. The sequence continues at coordinate 4,328,580 of NZ_CP021913.1, read as the reverse complement.
AGACCTCCGCCCAGACGGGATCGGGCTGCACCTCGTCGGCAAAGCGCACCATTTTCGTGGCCGCCGCTTTCAGGTCCGGTGCATTGCCCGTCGCCACCGCCATCAGCATGGCCGCGCCCACGACGCCGCATTCCAGTTCTTCGGGGACGAGGTAGGGCACACCGTACATGCTCGCCTTGATCCGCAGCCAGAGGGCGTTCTTCGCGCCGCCGCTGGCCGCCACGATCCGCTCCGGCCGCCCCTGCCCGCCCTGCAGCCCGTCGAGCTTCTGGCGGACGGAGAAGGCAACCCCCTCCAGCACGGCACGGTGCAGCTCCGGCAGGCCGTGGCTGGCCGTCAGGCCGAAGAATTGCGCTCGGCTGCGCGGGTTGAACCGTTCACCGGACAGGTACGGCAGGAAGAACAGCGCGTCCGATCCCGCCACCGCTTGCGCCGCGTCCTCCGCGATCCGGGCATAGCTGCGGTCGTTGCCATGAAAGGCGCGCCGCGCCCACCGCACCGCGTCCCCTCCGGCGTCGAGCAGCGTCATGGCCCCCCAGTCGCCGCCCGCCGACAGCACGTTCGATATCTCCGGATCGATGACCGGCTTGTCATGCGTCAGTGTGATGATCGTCGAGGTGCCGGTCACGTCCGATCCCATGCCGGGCCCGATCACGCCCGATCCGAGCAGCGCCATGGGGTAATCGCCCGCGCCCACCAGCACAGGGATTCCGCCGTCGAGGCCAAGCGCCTGCGCCACCTCCGGCAGCAGCGGCCCGAGGATGTCCCCGGCATCGTGCAGCGGCGGCAGAAGCGCAGGGTCCACCCCGGTCATCCGGCACAACACCTCCGACCAGTCGCGGCTGCGCCAGTCCATAAGGAAGGACAGCGAGGCCTCCGTCCGGTCCTGCGCAAGCTGTCCGGTGAGGCACAGGTTGATCCAGTCCTTCGGCATCAGGACCGCCGCAGTCCGTGCCATGGCCTGCGGGTCGTGCTCCGCGATCCAGGCGAGCTTGAAGGCGGGCCAGGCGGTCGCGGGCATGTTTGCGGCGAGATCGAGGTACGCGCCCTGCCCGACCCGGCCCGAGAATGCCTCCACCTGCGGCGCCGTGCGTTTGTCGTTCCACAAGGGGGCAGTGTCTCGGGTCAGGTGGCCGTCCGCGTCCACCAGGACCGTGCCGTGCATCTGTCCGCAAGTGCAAATCGCCGCAACCCGGGCCGCAGCGCCATCGACATCGGCCAGAACCGCACGGATAGTGTCCTGCGTGCCCTGCCACCAATCGGCGGGGCGCTGCTCCGACCAGCCGAACTGCGGAACGATTTGCTCGTGCTCGCGGTGGGCAAAGGCAAGGATGCGCCCGTCGCGCCCGACCAGAGCAGACCGCAGCCCGCCGGTGCCGACATCGATGGCCAGATAAAGGTCGCGCATGGTCTCTCCTCCGCTTGCGGGCTTCTCCCTGGCAGGCAGAGTGCCGACGCGCACTGGCGCGCGCAAGCGGTATAGGTAGAAAAACTACGATATCGCAGCCAGTGGCAGGCGGGCAAAGCGTCAGTGCAATTGACATCCAATGCCCTAGAAACGGACCAATCTTACACTCAAAGCCCGAAACCGGTCTGCGCCGCCCACATGGAGAGACAGGCACAGCCTTGCCAAATCGACGCGTCCCCCGTTACAGATGTAGTTAAACTACCTATCAGCCGAGAGTCCCGCCGATGTATCAGCCCCCGACCGCCCACGTCATCGATCCGTCGACCGGGCACCTGAGCGCAGCCACCGGGCGGTATGAAAAACGCCTGTCGGACCTTGCGGGCCTCTATGAGGACGCTCAGGCTTTCGAGACGCTCAAGGTCGAGGACCCGGACCGCATCGTCTACGTCGTGCACGAGGTAAGGCCGCAGCAGGCGTCCGGCGACCTGATCTTCGGGACCACATGGATGCAGCCGGGGCGCGTCGGGCGCGAGTTTTTCATGACGCGCGGCCATATCCATGCCACCGGCAACCGTCCCGAAACCTACTACGGCGAAAGCGGCGAAGGCGTGATGCTGCTGGAAAGCCCTGAGGGCGAGACGCGGGTCCTGGAGATCCGCCCGCGCGTGATGGTCTACGTCCCCCCGATGTGGATCCACCGCTCCGTCAACACCGGGCTGCAGCCGCTGGTGATGAGCTTCTGCTACCCCAGCGACAGCGGACAGGACTACGGTATCATCGAACGCTCGGGCGGTATGGCGAAACGCATCGTCGCCGGGCCGGAAGGCTGGGAGGCGGTCGACAACGCCGCCTACCGCCCGCGCACCCGCGCCGAGATCGACGCCGTTCTGGCCACCGCCGCCTGACGCGTACGATGGCAATCCCCATGCAGCGAGGCACCATGACCCCGGCCCAGAAACCGACCTTCTACTTCATCGGCGTCACCACCGGCGCCTCGTCGATCATGCGGGTTTTTCCGAAGTGGGCCGCTCACCTCGGTCTGGGCGACGTCGCGATCAAGGGCATCGACCTGAAACCACATGACACGGTGGAAAATTACCGCGCCGTGACGCGCTTCATCAAGGAGGACCCGCTCAGCCTCGGCGCGCTTGTGACGACTCACAAGCTGGACCTCTACGCCGCCTGCGCCGACCTCTTCGACGAGATTGACCCGCAAGCGCGCCTGATGGCCGAAACCTCCTGCCTGTCGAAGCGCAACGGACGGCTGATCTGCCATGCGAAGGACCCGATCTCTTCCGGTCTCGCACTCGACGGGGTCCTCACTACGAACCATTTTGCCGACACAGGGGCGGAGCTTCTGTCGATGGGCGCAGGCGGGTCGACCATCGCACTGACCTGGCACCTTGCGCAGCCGTCACGCGGCGCCAACCGGCCGGCGCGGATCGTCGTCACCGACCGCACGCAGCCCCGCCTCGACCACATCCGCGCGTTCCACGAGGCGTCCGGCTGCGATGTTCCCTGCGACTACGTGCTGGCAGACCGGCGCGAGGACAACGATGCGCAGATGAAAACGCTGCAGCCCGGCTCGGTCGTGGTGAACGCGACCGGGCTGGGCAAGGATGCCCCCGGCTCTCCGCTGACCTTCGACGGCCCCTTCCCGCATGGCGGCATCGTGTGGGAGCTGAACTATCGCGGCGATCTCGTGTTCCTCGACCAGGCACGGGCACAACAGGCGGCGCGCGGCTTGCAGATCGAGGACGGCTGGACCTACTTCATCCACGGCTGGACGCAGGTCATTGCCGAGGTCTTCGACGTGCCGATCCCCACGTCCGGCCCGGGGTTCGACGCCATCTCGCAGATTGCTGCGGAGGCGACGGGCCGCGTGGCCTCACAGCCCTGACAGGTGGGCGCGCCCTCCCGGGCGACGTCGCAAACACCTGAGAAAGAAAGCCACGATGCACAGCACGCCCACGCCGAACGACAACCTGCTGGAAGAGATCGTCCGCCTGCGGGACGACCTGCGCAAGTCCGACCGCCGTGTGGCCGAGGTCGTCCTCGACCGCCCCGAAGAGGTGGTGGCCATGACGCTCGCCCGGCTAGCCAAGGCAGCGGAGGTTTCCGAACCTACCGTCATCCGTTTCTGTGCCGCAATCGGTTGCGAGGGGTTCCGCGACCTGAGGGTCCGGCTGGCGCGCAGCCTCGCCTTTGCCCGGACCACGTCACACACCGCGATCAGCGACGCCGACGACCTGCCCGGCATCGTGACCAAGATCTTCGATTTCAACCTCTCGAACCTCAACTGGGCGCAGTCCCGGCTGGACGTGGAACGGATCGGTGCGGCGGTGGACCTGCTGGCCGCCGCGCAAAGGATCGAGTTCCTGGGCTTCGGTGCATCCGGCATCGTGGCGCGCGACGCGCAGCAGAAGTTCCCGCTGTTCGGCGTGCCCTGCGGTGCGCCCTCCGATGCCCACCAGATGTTCATGACCGCCGGCATGCTGCAACTGGGCGATGCGGCGGTTGCGATTTCCAACACCGGCCAGACGCGTGAAATCGTGTCGGCGATGGCCACGGCCTACGCGCGGGGGGCGGCGACGGTGGGCATCACCGGGCAGGCGGAAAGCCCCCTCACCCGCCATTGCGACGTGACGCTGGTGGTCGAAACGCTGGAGAACACGGATCTCTATACGCCGACGGTGTCGCGGCTGTCGCATCTCGTGGTGATCGACATACTTTCGACCGCCGTCAGCCTGCGCCGCGGCGATGCGCATCACGACAGGGTCGCCCGGATGAAGACCGAACTGGCGCGGCTGCGCGGCGGGCGTTGAACACCGCCTGCTCGTTCGCAAGGATCAGTGCGGTGCCGCGTCTGCCAGTGTCGGCCGGGCAAGGAATTCGGGGGCAAAGATCATCTTGCACAGCGGCGCGAAACGGGCCCTCAGCTTGTCCTCGTGCGCCTCGATCGTCATTTCCTGGACGCCGACGAAGACCTGAAAGGTGCTGAGCCAGACATCGAAGAGCAGCTGTGCGATGTGCCGCGCGTCCCCCGCTGAACCGTCGTGCAGCGTCAGGCTGTAGCGTCCGAGAATGGCTTCGATCACACCGATCAGCGCAGCGTCAACGTCCTGAAACGACCGTGCGAATTCCGACTCCGAGTGACGGATTGCCGCTGCATTGGCGTAGCGCCAGATGCGCTTGCTGGCGATCTCCATCGTCTCGACCGAGATATCCATGAAGACCGTCATCAGGGTGCTGAGGAAATCGACATCCGTGCGCGGCTCCATCACCTTGCTGTTGTCGCGGGCATTCTGCGCGCCGTCGGTGATCATTGCGATCAGGATGCCGTCCTTGTTGCCGAAGTAGTTGAAAACCGTCGGTGTCGACACGCCCGCAGCTTCGGCGATTTCGGCCATTGTCACGGCATCCACGCCCTTCTCGGAGAAGAGCGCGCGGGCCTGATCGAGGATCTCCTCGTGCCGCCTGGCCTTCTTGCGCGACCTCAGTCCGGTCGCGGGCCCCGCTCCGCCGGCGGCCTGTTCATCGTCTCTCATCGCCATGGTTTTCTTCGAGCTGTCCATCCGGATAATCTATTATACCATATATTTTTTTATTGACTAAAAGTTTCTGGCGATTGCAATCATGGTGCCAGACCGGTTCGGGGGTGGGTTTCGTTCATGATCCTGCGCGCTCCGACAGTTCGTTTCCGTCGTGTCCCTCCGGGAGGGCTGGACATGACCGGGCGATCTTATGTCAGGCCTCCGCCGGATTCCAATCGGCGGGGGGGCGCAGGGCAATCGGAGAACGGGCAATCGTCGACAGGTCCCATGCACCAGAGGAGAAACGCATGAGACATCTGAACCACCTGACGGCGACGTTCACCGCCGCGGCCATTGTGGTAGGCCTTTGCGGCTCTGCTACTGCCCAGACCGCCGATCCCGACCGCTGGCTGACCACGACCATGATCGAGGCACGCGCCAGCATGTTCCTGCCCTCGCTCAACTACCTGACGTTCCAGCACATGGACCAGATGTTCGCGACGCGCACCGTCCCCGCCGGAAGCGAGACATGGACGCTGCCGGAGAACCCGATCCCGCTCGACGGCGAGTACACGATCCTGGGCGAGACCTACGATCTCGAAGGCGCGCTCGAACGGACGCGGGCCAACGCGCTGGTGGTGCTGAAGGACGGCGCCATCGTGCACGAGACCTATCGCAACGGCAGCGGCCCGGACACGCGCTTCCTCACCTTCTCGGTCGCGAAGTCCTACACTTCGACATTGATCGGTTTCGCGCTGGAGGACGGGCTGATCGACAGCCTCGACGACAAGGTCACGAAGTACCTGCCCGAGATGCAAGGCTCAGGCTACGAAGGGGCCACGGTACGCGACGTGCTGCGGATGCGGTCCGGCGTGGCATGGGAGGAACGCTACGAGTTCGGCAGCGAGACGCAGCTGACCACGGTCCACGACAACGCGCTAGTGGGCTACAAGTACCGCTGGTGCGACTACGCCGCGAACGAGTCGGAGAAGGGCGAGACGGCCCCCGACGAACGCTTCAACTACGCCACGCTCGACACCAGCGTGCTGGGCTGCATCGTGGAACGGGTCACCGGCCGCACCGGGGCGGAGTACATGAGCGAGAAGCTCTGGCAGCCGATGGGCGCGGAATACGACGCCTACTGGATCATGGACGGGCCGGACGACGTGGGCCGCGAATTCTACGGTGCGGGCCTTGCCTCCACCGCGCGCGACCATGCGCGCTTCGGCCAGATGTTCCTGCAGGGCGGCATGGCCAACGGCAAGCAGGTGGTGCCCGCCGACTGGGTGACGGAGGCCACCGTTCCCGACGAGGGCTACGAGCCGGTCGCACCCGGCGAACCGGTGGGGTACCAGTACCAGTGGTGGACCGACGCGGGCAGCGACGTGTTCATGGCACTCGGACTGCACCACCAGTTCATCCGTGTCGATCCCGCCAACAACATCGTCATCGTCAAGATCAGCTACACGCAGGAACCCGTTGGCCGGGACCAGGAAAACGAGGAACTCTTCGCCCAGATCACGGCCAAACTGACTCAGTGAGGCAAGACGGATGGGCTCCCGGGCCTGTCAGCACGCAATACACTGGCCGGGCTGGAACAACGGACACGCCCCGGGAACAGGGCGCGTCTGGTGGAGCGGGCGGCAGGGTCCGACGGTTCAGGCGCAAACGCATATGAGACGTCGCTATCACCGGCTGTTGCTTGGCCTGCGCAGCCCTGACGATTGAGGGGTTCAGTCCACGCTTTCGCGCGCCGCCTCCCTCCGACCATTGAAAACGGTTCCTCCGGTCACCCCATCCGGATCAGCAAGCCCAGCACGTCCGAGCGATGGATCATGCCCGCGACGTGGCCCTGATCCAGAACCGGGAACAGCCGGTGCGGCAGATCGAGGAACATCTCCGCCACGCGGATGACCTCGTCGTCGATATCGACGGTCACCACCTCGGCAGACATGTGATCGCGCACCAGCCCTGTCCAGTCCCGGTGATAGCTGGCGTGCAGCGCGGGGCGGAAGCAGTCTTTCTGGGTCAGGATGCCGACTAGGCGCCCATCGTCCGTCATAACGGGGGCAGCGGCGGATTTCGTTTCCACCAGGATGGCAACCGCGCGGCGCATGGGCATGTCGGGCGCAAGCGTGGGCACCTCGTGCCGAAGGATGCTCCGGATGCGGTAGGCGGTCACGATCCGACCTCCGACTGCACCTGCGCCGCGCGCCGCCGCAGCGGGCAATCGGCGCAGCGTCCGCCGGGCAGTCCCTCTGCCGCGCCGCAGCTGGTGCGCACGGGTTTGCCGCCGAATATCAGCCCGAGCCCGATGCCGCAGGCGGCGAGCGTCACGGTGATCACGGCAAGGAGGATTTCCATGGCCAATGCCTTTCGCTCAGAGGATCATGTCATCGATGGCGCCGGTTCGGATCTGGCTCAGCGCGCCAGCGTCCTCCAGCAGGAACAGCGCCGCGAGGTTCCGGGCGCGGGCGATCCCGGGCCCCCGCTCCTCGCCCGCCGCCAGCAGAGCGGTGGCCCAACCGTCGGCACTCATGGCGTCCGATGCGACCACCGACACGGCGCGCAGTCGGCCCGCCACCGGCGCCTCCGCGCGCGGGTCGATCACGTGGCTGTAGCGCCTGCCCCCCAGCGCATAGCTTTGAACGCCGGTGCCGGACGTGGCGACCGCGCCGCGGTCGGGCAGGCGCAGGGTGGCGGGTGACGGCGCACCGGGGAACGGCGCATCGACCGCGACCCTCCAGTCCCGGCCGGTCGGGTGGTGGCCGCGCGCCGACAGCTCTCCGCCCAGATCGAACAGCACGTCCGTGAACCCGGCCTCGCCCATCAGGACCATAGCGCGGTCCAGCGCCCAGCCCTTGGCAATGCCGCAAAGGTCGAGCGTCAGGTCGGCCCGCCGCTTGGTGATGCTCTCCGCGCTGACGGACAAGGCCCGCCAGTCCGGCGCACCGCCGCTGACCGGGCCAAATCCCCAGCGCGCCACCAGCGGCCCCACGGTCGGATCGAAGGCGCCCTCGCTTTGCCGGGCAATCTCCACCGCGGCAGACGCCACGTGGCACAGCGCGGGATCGTCCCCCTCCGTCCCGCCTGCGTTGAAGCGGCTGATCGCGCTGTCGGGCCGCCAGGGCGAAAGCTGCCGGTCGATCCGGGCAAAGAGCGCGTCGATCTCGGGCCTGAGCCCTGCCAGCCCCTGCCCCTCCGGCACGCTCACACGCCAATCCGTGCCGAAGGCCCGGCCGCTCAGCGTCTCGACCCCGCCGCCTGCTGCAAGTGCCATGCGTGGCAGGACACAGGCGCTGCCGATCAGGGTAAGGGCCGCGCGGCGGGTGGGTTCCTGAAGGCGTTTCATCATCTCAGGCTCCGAAATCGTCATAGAAGATCTGCTCGGGCTCGACGCCGAGCCGGTCGAGCGTGGACAGCACCGCCGAGATCATCACCGGCGGCCCGCAGAGGTAGTACTCGCATTCCTCGGGCGCGGGATCTGCGCTCATCTCGCGGCGCAGGATGTCGTGGACGAACCCCGTAGCCCCCAGCCAGCGATCGCCCGGTGCCGGATCCGACAAGGCCGGTGTCCAGCTGAAGTTCGGATGCTCGGCGGCCAGCCGGTGGAATTCGTCGGTGTAGAACAGGTCGGCGGCAGAGCGCGCGCCATAGAAGTAGCGGATGCGTCGTTGCGTCCCCCGCCCCAGTTGCTGGTGGATCATCGCGCGCAGAGGCGCCATGCCCACGCCCCCGCCGACAAAGACCATCTCGCGGTCGGTGGGCTGGACATGGAACTCGCCGAAGGGCCCGGACAACGTGATCCTGTCGCCCGGCTTCAGCGAGAACATCCACGACGAGACACAGCCCGGCGGCACCTCTTCCTCCCGTCCTGCAGGCGGCACGGCGAGGCGGATGTTGAAAACGGCGCGCCCTGTGTCCTCCGGCCGGGTGGCAAGCGAATAGGCGCGTGTCACCTCCGCCCCGGACTGCGATCTCAACCTACGCCAGCCCGCGATGTCCCAGGCCTCTGCGAACTCTGCCGGGACGTCGAGCGTCGCGAAATCGAGGCTGTAGGGCGGCGCGGTGACCTGCATGAAATCGCCGGCGAGGAACTCCGTCGGATGGTCGGGCGGCAGGTCCACCACGATCTCCCGGATCAGCGGGGCAAGCATCCGGGTCGAGCGCACCGTGCAGGTCACGCCGCCCCCGGCACTGAGGATGTCATCCGGCACGGTCACCGCGCAATCGCCGCGCAGCCGGGTCTGGCAGGCCAGCCGGACATGGGCGCGCCGTTCCCTGGGCGACAGGACGCCCCGTTCCGTCGCCTGCGGTTCGCCCGCGCCCTCGCCCTCCACCGTCACGCGGCAGAGCCCGCAGGTCCCCGATCCGCCACAGGCGGCGGGCAGACCGATGCCCGCGTTATGCAGCACCCCCAGCAGTTTGTCGCCGCGCCTGGCCGTCAGGTGGGTCGTGGCGTTCACCACCACATCCAGCCCGGTGTCCGGCACCAGCCGCCGCCGCAGGACCACGAGCCCCAGGCTCATCCCCACCACCAGCAGCACGATCACGGCGCTTCCCAGCACAACCTCCGTCATTGCGACGCCGCCATCTGTGCGAAGGAGGCAAAGCCCAACGACATCAACCCGGTCAGGACAAAGGCGATGCCCAGCCCGCGCAGCCCCGCGGGCAGGTCGGCATAGGCCAGCCGCGTTCGGATCGCCGCCAGCATCGCCACCGCCAGCGCGAAACCGACGCCGCTGCCCAGCCCGAAGACCGTCGATTGTGCCAGGGTGTAGTTGCGCTCCACCATGAAGAGGCTCCCGGCGAGGATCGCGCATTGCACCGTCAGCAGCGGCAGGAAGACCCCGAAAGCCGCGTGGATCGCGGGCACAAAACGGTCGAGCAGCATCTCGAGCAGTTGCACCGACGCGGCGATGACCCCGATGAAGGCGATGAGCGACAGATAGGACAGGTCGATCTCCGGCATCCCGGCCCAGCCCCAGGCGCCCGGCGCCAGCAGGTAGCGATAGACGATGTGGTTCAACGGCACCGTCAGCCCCATCACACCGATCATCGCGATGCCCAGCCCCAGCGCCGCCTCGGGTTTCTTCGACAGCGCAAGGAAAGTGCAGAGGCCCAAGAACAGCGTCAGGGGCATGTTGTCGACGAAGGCCGACATCAGGAACAGGTTCCACAGATCGGTCATTCGGTCACCTCCGCTCTGCCCGGCGGCGTGTGCTCCGGCGCCTCGGCCTGCTCCGGCAGCACGCTGCGCACCGTCCAGACCAAGAGGCCCAGCAGGAAGAAGGCGGAGGGCGCCAGCAGCATCAGGCTGAGCGGCGTGAACCAGCCGCCCTCGCTGGCAAGCGGCAGGACAGTTGCGCCGAACAGCTCCCCCTTGCCGAGCAGTTCGCGCAGCCCGCCGATCACCAGCAGCACCAGCGAATAGCCCAGCCCGTTGCCGAAGGCGTCGATCATCGCGGGCAGCGGCGGGTGGCGGCGGGCATAGGCCTCCGTCCGGCCGAGGACGAGGCAGTTGGTGGTGATAAGACCCACGTAGACCGACAGCGCGCGGCTGATCTCGGCGAAATAGGCCTGCAAGACCTGGTCGATGACGATCACCAGCGAGGAGACGATGACGATCTGCACGATCAGCCGAATGGTGTCGGGAATATGCCGCCGGATCGTGCTGACGATACCCGCCGCCAGCGTCAGCACCACGGTCAGCGCCACCGACATGGTCAGCGCCGTGGCCAGCGTCGTCGTCACCGCCAGCGCCGAGCAGATGCCGAGGATCTGCAGGATCACCGGGTTCTGGCGGATCAGCGGCTCGGTCAGCGTGGTCCATGCAGAAGTCCGTGCCATCGCTCAGAACTCCCCGCGCGCGATGGCGTCGATCAGCGGGCCGTACCCCTCGGGGCCGAGCCAGAAGCGGACGATCTGCGTCATGCCCCGCCCGGTGCGTGTGGCGCCGGTGATGCCGTCGACCTCGTAGGGGCCGGTGGCAGTCCCCTGCGCCACGCGGAATTGGACGGTGCCCGCATCATCGCGCAGTTCGGTCCCGGCAAAGCCCGCCTGCCACGACGCCTCCTCGATCCGGCCGCCAAGGCCGGGCGTCTCCGAATGGCGGGTGACGGCGATACCGGCCACCGTGTTCATGTCGCCCTGCACTGCGAGGATCGCGTCGATCCGCCCGCCGTAGCCCTGCCCGCTGACCGGCAGCAGCGCGAGCGAGATATCTTCACCCTCGCGCAGCAGGTAGACCTGCACGAAGTCCGGCCGCGTCCCCAGACCGGCCAGATCCTCGGCGGGTGTAAGCGCCGTCCAGTTGCCCGGATCGGCCAGCGCCGCGTCGAGCGTTGCGGGCGTCACGTCCTCGGCCGCGCGCCCGCTGTCGAGGTTGATCACCACGGTCGAGAGCGTCCCGCCCGCCTCCTTCAGCAGCGCCGACATGCCGGGAATGCCCGCCACCAAAGAGGCGATCCGGGCCTGTTCCTCAGCCGCGCGGTTGGCCGCCTGGATCGGGCGCAGCATCACTGTCGCGCCACTGACCAGCGCGGCACAGATCGCCGAAACGACGAACGCCACGATGATCGTCTTGGCGCGGCTTTCGTTGGGCAGCGCCATCAGGCGGCGCAGCGGGTTCAGGTCACGTTCTGCCATGACGTCTCCTTCTGCGGGCGATCCAGAGCGCCAGCGCGGCCTCGTCCAGAAGCGGGGCCGCCAGCGAGGCCAGCAGCGCGGCGGCGACGGCGATCTGCACCGGCGCCGCCCCGGTCCACCCGGTTGCAAACAGGATCAGGAGGGCGCCATAAAGTGCGCCTTCCAGCCAGCGACCGCCGCGGGTCGCAGCGCTTGTGACGGGGTCGGCGACCAGCAGCACCAGCACCAGCGCGCCGACATGCAGGACCGGCACCGGCAACACACCGAAGACGCCCGCCGCCGCACCGACGATGACGGCTCCGGCGATCACGCCGCCCGGCATCACGCCCGTCCCCATGCCGATCAGCGCAGCCGGTACGACCGCCCATGCCACCGGCGCGTCGAACGCGGGCCAGCCGAAGGCCGGGAAGCCGAACCCGAGGAAAGACAGCGCCACCGTCGCCGGGTGGACCACGTTCCGGCCCCAGCCACCGAAGACCAGCTCTCCCATCACGATGCCGAAACTGATGCCGAGGGCCGCGCGCAATGCGCCGAGGTCCTCGGGCATCAGGATCGCGATGGCGAGGGCCGCGAGGACCGCGGACAGAGACGGCGCCTGCGCGCGCACCAGCAGGAAGACGAGGTGCCAGACGCCGATCACCAGCGCCGCGAGGCCGAAGCGGAACAGCGTGTCCGCCCCGCCGTAGGCGATCCACATCACCACGATGGGCAGATGCGCGGCGAGCAGCACGGCCGCCACGGTTTCGCGGTTCCAGAGCCCCCGGATCACGCTGCGAACTCCGACCGGATGCGATCCAGCATGGTGCGCAGCTGGGTGGCGATCTCTCCGTTCTCGCTCAGCACGTAATCGGCCAGGGCCACGTCCTCCTCCAGCAGCGACAGCACACCAAGCTTCATCGCCGTCTCGTCATCCCCCGCGCCAAGGGCACGCAGAAAGGGCGCCGCGGGAAGCGTGGCCGCGAAGGCCTGCTCCAGCCCCGCCGTGGGGATCGCGGGCAGACCGCGCGGGGAGCGGCCGAGAGCTTGCGCCAGCCAGTGCCGAGGACGCGCCGGTCCCTGTGCAGGCAGGACCGTCACCTGCCGGTCGCGCTGCGCGAGCCAGTGACCCACGTGCCCATCCAGTGCACTGCCGGACAGGATCGTGTGCGGTCCGGGGGCCACGATCCGGCGAGTGAGTTGCCGGAGGTCCGCGCCGGGGTGGGTCCGCAGGCTTCGTCCTTCGCGCAGACCCGTACCCCCGATGCGCACCTGCCGCATGACCGGCAACACCCCAGTGTCCAGCAGGGCGCCCATGGCGGCCACGTCTTCGGCATGTATGTCCCAGACCGGCGCGCCAAGGCCCGCGGGAAAGACCCCGTGGCAGCAGATCCCCGGCAATCCCTGCGGATGACGGCGGCCGCGATGCACCACCTGCGCGCTCAGCGACAGCCCTGAGGGCAACGCGTCCGCCTGGGCAAAGACGATCACCGGGCCATCGGTCAGCTTCTGCAGCGCACCAACGCCCCGGGCAAAGTCCTCCTCCCGCCCTTCAAGCGCCGCGCCGGGATCGGGGGCACCCGGGCGCGTGTCGGTCGCCATGACGAGGATCGCGGCGGGCACCTCCTCTGCATCGGGCATTCCGCCGAACGGCCGCCTGCGCAGCAGGGGCCAGGCTCCCGACGCCTGGAAGAGACGGCGCAACCCGTCAGGGGTCTGGTCGCTCGTCTCGTGCCGGACAACCGCGTCCCCGTCGCGGAACAACACGATTTCCACCAGCCTGCGCCCGGGACGCATGACGATCAGCGCCACGGTTCCGGCGATGGGAGCGGTCAGACGAATCCCGGGCGCATGACGCAGGTGGGCAACGGCCTCTCCCTGCGCCACGCGGTCACCTTCGGCGACCAGAGGCGTGACGTGCGGGATCGGACCCGCGGGCGGCAGGACCGCCGCCTCTTCCGTCGTGACGCAAGTGTCCTCGCGGCGTTCCGGCAATGCGGCGATCGCCGGGACCAGTCCCTTTCCCGCCCTGAAAAAACCCATCCTTCTCCCACTCGGTTGCAGTGCCTTATGCGCCTGTTGAAAACGCCTCGAAGTTGAAGGTTAACGGCGGCTTTCGGTCCACGATATGATTTGAATCAATGCCATCTTTTCGCAACCGCGCGATCCTTGCTGCAATTGCAAACCTGCTTCGAAAGGAGATTGCCCATGCCGTCACCCTTCCCCGGATCGCTCGTGCCGTCCCTTGCCGCGGGCGTGATCGCGGGCCTGCTGTTCGCCGCGTCCGCAACCGCGCAATCAGCCTCCGACGACGCGGAAGGCGAGGCCCCCGTCATCCCCTTCGCGCTCCCGCAATCCGGTCCGTTCTCGCCGTCCGAGATCAACATCGACAACGACAAGGCGATCCAGGACTGGTTCCGCTCCGCCCATGCCAATGCCGCCGCCGAAGCGTTCCGCCACTGGGACGACGAGGGCGAGGTCAACGCGCGCTGTGCCACCTGCCATTCGGGCGAAGGGTTCCGCGATTTCCACGGGCTGGACGGCACGGAGGCCGGTGTCGTGGACGGCCCGATCAACACCGGCGGTGTCGTTGACTGCGGCACCTGCCACAACGCCGGGCTGGCAGAGGTGCGCGAGATCACCTTCCCCAGTGGCGTGGTGCATCCGGTGACGGGCGTCGAAGCGTCTTGCCTGACCTGCCACCAGGGCCGGTCGGCGGGGGCGGACGTGGAAAAGGCCATCGCGGGCCTGCCCGTCGACGAACCCAACGCCGATCTCGGCTTCATCAACCCGCACTACGCTACGGCTGCGGCCACCTGGCTCGGCGGGTACGGCGAGGCGGGGTATCACTACGAGGGCCAGACCTACTCCGGGCGGTTCTTCCACGCCAAGCCCGTGGAAAGCTGCAACTCTTGCCACGAACCGCACACGCTGGAGATCGTTTTCGAACCCTGCCAGACCTGCCACGAGGCCGAGTCCCCCGAGGACATCCGCATCGCCCGGCAAAGCTACGACGGCAGCGGCAAGACCGACGTCGGCATCCATTCCGACATCGCCGCCAATGCCGGGACGCTGATGGACATGATCCGCGCCTACACCACCGAAGTCGCCGGGGCGCCGGTGATCTACGATGGCACGCGCTACCCCTATTTCTTTGCCGATGCCAACGGCGACGGCGCCATCGACATGGAAGACGGCAGTCCGGTGGCCTACAAGTCGTGGACCCCGCGCAGCCTGCGCGCCGCCTTCAACTGGAAGCTGGTCACCGCCGATCCGGGCAACTACGCGCACAACCCGCTCTATACCCTCGAACTGCTGTACGATTCCATTGCCGACCTGAGCGACCCGCTGGGTGTCGACGTCGAGGAGATGAACCTTCGGCGCTGACCCGGGCATTTCGCCGTTTGGGCCGGCCGCCCCTTTCGGAACGTTCCTGAACACACAGGACCGCGTCTGCGCCACCATCCGGCGCAGACGCGCCCGTTCCTGCGAGAAGGGATAATCCCGTCCCCCACTTGGAGCGGCGCCCCGAATATGGTTCTCTCCCCTCTCCGGGCCGTGCCACGAAGGACGGGACAGCCGCGCAGGGGCCGTGACAGTTTCTGTCCCCCACCTGCCGCAGTCTGACTTCCGTTCCCGCGAAGGCACGAATCGCATACCAGGAGCAGGCCATGGCTTTCCGTTTCATCCACGCATCCGACCTGCACATCGGCCGGAAGTTCGCCAACATCCCGCAGCCGCCCGACGGCAACATCCGCGGCCGCCTGATGGAGGCGCGGCACGCGGTCATCGGCAAACTGGCAGAGGCGGCGCGCAGCCGTGGTGCCGCCCATGTGCTGCTGGCGGGCGATACCTTCGACACGGCGACGCCCTCGGCCCCGGTGATCCGCCAGGCGCTCGGCGCCATGGCCGAGGCGGAGGGCGTGACCTGGTGGCTCCTGCCCGGCAACCACGACAACATGCGCGATGCCGAACCGCTCTGGGACACGATCCGCAAGGACGCCCCCTCAAACGTCATCGCCGTCACCGAAACCGCCCCGCGTGAACTGGGCGACAGCGCGGTCCTCCTGCCCTGCCCCGTGGCCTACCGCGCCCTCGGCAGCGACCCGACGGAGGCCCTGCCCGGCATGACCAGCGCCGAAGGTCTCCTGCGCATCGGTCTGGCGCACGGCGGCGTCACCGATTTCACCGAGGCCGGGGACACCATCGCGCCCGACCGGGACCGCAGCGCGCGGCTCGATTATCTCGCGCTCGGCGACTGGCACGGGCGGCTCACGGTCTCTGACCGGGTGCACTACAGCGGCACCCCGGAACAGGACCGCTTCAAGCACGGTCAGCGCGGTGTCTGCCTGTGTGTCAGTCTCGACGGTCCGGGCGCTGTGCCCGCCATCGAAGAGGTCCCCACGGGATCGTTCCTCTGGCAGGAGGTCGCCCTTCCCCTTACCGCACGGCAGGACGCCGCGGCGGCGCTGGCCGATGCGCTGCCCGCGACAGGGCGGCGCGACATCCTCTTGCGCGTCGCGGCCTCCGGCTGGGCCAACCTGCCGCAGCAGGTATCCCTGCAGAACGCGGCCGCCGACGCGGCCCCGGACTTTGCCCATTTCGAGCTGCGGACCGACGCACTCGGCGCCCTGTTCGAGGCCGCCGACCTAGATGCGATCGACCGGGCGGGCGCGCTGCGGATGGCGGCGGACGGCCTGATGGCGGACGCCAACGCCGAGACGCTGTCGCAGGCGGATCGCGACGTGGCGGCCGACGCCCTCGCCCGGCTTTACGCCTATGTGCGGGAGGAGGCTGAATGAAACTGCGCAGCATCACCCTCAACAACGTCCGCCGCTTCACGGAACCGGCGCGGGTCGACGGGCTGGGCGACGGGCTGAACGTGCTCTGCGAGCCCAACGAACACGGCAAATCCACCCTCTTCGATGCCATCCAGGCGCTGTTCTTCAAGCCGCACGGGTCGCGTGACAAGGAGGTTTCGTCGCTCAGGCCGCACGCGGGCGGCGCCCCGGAGGTCACGGTCGAGTTGGAGACCGCCGACGGCCGCTTCACCCTTTCCAAGCGCTGGTTCCAGAAGCCCGCGGCGACGGTCCATCAGGGCAGCCGGCTGATCGCGCAGGCCGACGCGGCAGAGGCATGGATCGCCGATCTACTGGGCGGCGACGCGGGCGGGCCGTCCGGGCTGATCTGGGTGCGGCAAGGCGTCACCGATCTGACAGCCGGCACAACGAAGGAACGGCAGGCCGCGCTCGAAGCCCGCCGCGACCTGATGACCTCGGTCGGGGACGAGGTCGAGGCGATGACCGGCGGGCGGCGGATGGACAGGGCACTGGCGCGCTGTCGTGACGAACTCTCCGCCCTCGCCACCGGCACCGGCAAGCCGAAGACCGGCGGCGCGTGGAAGGCCGCCATCGACACGGTGGAGGCTCTGACCGAGCAGGAGGCAGCGCTTTCGGCGACCGCCCGCGATCTTCACGACGCGCTGGCCGAGCGCAAGCGCGCCCGGCGCGACCTTGCCGAATGGGACGCCCCCGACGCCGTGGCCGAGCGCAGCGAAAAGCTGGAGACCGCACGCGCCGCCCATGCCGCCGCCATGCGCCATGCCGAGGAACTTGATGCCGCCGCCCGCAGGGTCGACATGGCCCGCCTGACGGGGGAGGCGGCCCGGGGCAAACTCGCCTCCCTCCGCGCCGCGCAGACCGAACGGGCCGAGGCCGCGCGCCAGGTCGAGGCCACCGGCACCGAAAAACTGGCGGCCGCCGCCACGCGGGACAAGGCGCAGGCGACGCGCGATGCCGCGCAAAAGACGTTCGACGCCGCAGAGGCTGCCCTGTCGAAAGCAGAGGCCACCCGCAACGCCGCGCAACGGGCACAGGCCGCGCGCGACGGCGCCGAACGCCGCAACGAACTGGAAAACCGCATCGCGCAGGCGGAGGAGATGCGCCGCCGGATGGAGACGGCGGCTGGCGCCGCCCGCAACGGACCCGACGCCACGGCGCTGCGCCGGATCGAGACGCTGGCCAACGCCCATGCCGCCGCCATCGCCGCCCGCGACGCCACGGCCACGCAGATCATCGCCCATTACACGGCAGGGTCCGAGGGAGCGATCCGTTTCGGCGACGCTGCTCTGCCCGGCGGACAGACGGTCCCCCTCGCCCGGACCGCCCGCCTCGACATCGCCGGTGTCGGTCACTTGGAGATCCGACCGGGCGACACCGGGCACGACGCGGGGACCGTAGACGCCGCGGCCAAGGCCCTGCGCACAGCACTCGCAACCGCCGGTGCCGAGACGCTAGAGGACGCGCGAGATGCCGCCGCCGCCCGGAACGAAGCGGAACGGCAGCACGCCGAGGCAAAGGCCGTGCTGCAGAGCCTCGCGCCGGAGGGCATCGAACAGCTCTGCGCCGCGCTCGCCCGGATCCCCATCCCTGTGGAGGGCGAAGACCTGCCCGATCTGGCGCAGGCGGAGGCAGACCTCGCCGCCGCGAGAGAGGCAAGGGACATCGCCCGCAGCGCGCTCGACACCGCAACGGAGCGGTTGGCGGACGCCCGGGCGGAGGTGCTGCGCGCCGACACCGCCCTGACCTCGTTGCAGGACCGCCTGACGCGGGCCGAAGACGCCGTTGCGCGGACCGGTGGCGCCACGGAAGAAGAACTGGCCTCCGAACTGGCGGTGCTGGAGGCGGCACTGGCCCAAGAGCAGGCCGCACATGCCGCCAAGGCCAAGGATGCGCCCGATCCCGCCAATGCGCGCGCCGCACTCACGCGCGCGGAATCCGTGGAAACCCGCGCGCGCGATGAAACCGCCCGACTGAAGCTGCTCCTCGCCCGGCTCGAAGAGCGCATCGGCCGGTCCGCCGGGGACGCGGTCGAGGAGAGGCTGGCCGAGACGACCGAAAAGCTGACGTCGGCACGCGAAGCGCTGGCCCGGATCGAACACGAGGTGGCGGTGCTGCGGCGGCTCGAACAGGCGCTGGAAACAGCCCGGAACGAGGCCCGGGACCGCTATTTCGCCCCCATCGCCCACGAGCTGAAACCGCTCCTCCACCTGCTGTGGCCGGACGCGGAACTGACCTGGGGCGAGGAATCCCTGCTGCCGGACGCGCTGCTCCGCGATGGCCAGAGCGAGCCGGTCGACATCCTCTCCGGCGGCACGCAGGAACAGGTGGCCCTTCTGGTCCGGCTGGCCTTTGCGCGCATGTTGTCCCACGCCGGGCGCACCGCGCCGGTGATCCTCGACGACGCGCTGGTCTTCACCGACGACGACCGGATCGAACGGATGTTCGACGCGCTGCATCGCCAGGCGGGCGACCTCCAGATCATCGTGCTGACCTGCCGCCAGCGCGCCTTCCGCGACCTGGGCGGTCATGCGCTGAGCTTTGCAGCCGTGGCGCCGGAAGACGCCTGACGCCCACCCGCCCATCGCGTTTCACGGGGGACCGCGCCTGTCTCAGGCCGGTCCCCGACCCCTCAAAAAATAGCAATTGACCGGGCGCGCGCTTTTCTGGCAAGGAAATCGCACGTCCGGTTCCGGGGTTTTCACGCCCCGGAGGAAAGAGGGAATGCAGTGCGGCACGCCAGTGCCTACCCTGCAGCTGCCCCCGCAACTGTAAGCGGCAAGCAGGGCTGATATGCCACTGGAGAAATCCGGGAAGGCCAGTCCAGATGCGATGACCCGCGAGCCAGGAGACCTGCCGGACTGGCGCCCATGGAAGAGGCGCTTTCCACCGGACGCCGGGGTGCGCGTCTGGCCTTGTGCGGCGGCGGGTCATTCCGCCGCGCGGATGGGGTCGAGCGTTCCCAGCGTCCAGAAACGACGCGCGCCGGGTGTGGCGCAGTGGACAGGGACGACTTCATGAAACGCACGTTGAGTGCCCTTGCGGCGTGCATCGCGCTTCCGGCGATGACACAGGCGCATTTCCTTCTCGAATATACATCGGACACCATCATCGACCGCCCCGGCGACGTGCCGGTCAAGCTGATCTTCTGGCACCCCTTCTCCAACGGCTACGTGATGGAGATGGAGACGCCCAAGGAATTCTTCATGGTGCATCACGGCAAGCGCACCGATCTTCTGGACAGGCTCGAACCGACCGCTTTCACCGGGTCCGAGAACGAGGCGCCGGCCTTTCTGGGAAGCGTCCCGGTCAAGCGGTCGGGCGACTACGTGCTCGTGACCGTCCCGCAGCCCTATTTCGAGGAATCCGAAGACAAGTACATCCAGCAGTACACCAAGGCCTTCCTCAACCGCAGCGAACTGCCCACCGACTGGATGAATCCGGTCGGTCTCCCGGCCGAGATCCTGCCGCTGAACAAGCCCTACAACGTGCTGGCCGGCTCCACCTTCACCGGACGGGTCATGTCCGAAGGCCAGCCCGTCGCCGGTGCCGAGATCGAGGTCGAGTTCATGGCGGCCGAGCCTGACATGAACCAAGCGCGCGCCACCGATCCGGTGGTCAGCCCGCCGCCCGGCGGCGCCGTCGTCGTGTTGTCCGACGACAACGGGTACTTCACCTTCGGCATCCCGAGGGCCGGACACTGGGGCTTTGCCGCACTCGGCGTGGGCCCGGTGACCGAGCACGAGGGCAAGGAACTCAGCCAGGACGCCGTGATCTGGATCCGCGCCTGGGAACTGGAGTGACGCCATGCACATCGTGGACGGAGCCCTTTCCAACCCGGTCGTGATCGGCGGGGCCGTGCTGGCGGCGGGCGGCATCGCCTACGGCCTGCGGTCGCTGACCATGGAACGCATCCCCGCCGCCGGTGTCCTGTCGGCCAGTTTCTTCGTGGCATCGCTGGTGCATGTGCCCATCGGCCCGTCCTCGGTTCATCTCATCATGAACGGTCTTGCCGGGCTCGTGCTCGGCTGGGCCGCCTTTCCGGCGCTCTTCGTGGGGCTGCTGCTTCAGGCGGTGTTCTTCGGGTTCGGGGGGCTCACCGTGCTCGGGGTCAACACGCTGAACATCGCGCTGCCGGCGGTGCTGGCGGGCATCCTTTTCGGGCGGCTCATCTCGTGCGGGACGCCTGTGACGGGCGCCATCTGGGGCGCGGTCGGCGGCACCTTCTGCATCGCCGCAACAACCGGTTTCGTGGGCTTTTCCCTCGCGCTGTCGGGCGACGCCTTCATCCCGGCGGCCAAGCTGGTGTTCGTCGCCCATATCCCGGTGATGATCATCGAGGGGCTGTTGACCGGATTTGCCGTCCTGCTGGGCCGCAAGGTCAAGCCGGACCTGTTCTTTGCGCTGCAGCGAGGCACAACATGAAACGCCTTGCCCTTGCCGCCGCGCTCCTGACGCTGCCCCTGCCCGCCCAGGCCCACAAGGTCATCGCCGCCGTCTTTCCCTCCGGGTCCGCCATCGAGGGCGAGATCGGCTTCTCCAACGGCGAAATGGCCGTCGGCGAGGAGGTGATCGTCACCGCCCCCGACGGTACCGAACTGGGACGCGCGGTCACCGATGCCGATGGCTTCTTCGTCTTCACCCCGAAAGAACCAGTCGAGCATCGCTTCCGCGCCGATCTGGGCGCCGGGCACGTGGCGATGACCACCCTGCCCGCCGAAGACGTGGCCGCCATCCTCGGCAAGCCGGTGATCGAGACCCCGCCGCCCGCCGCGACCACCGACGCAACCAACCCGGCCGCAGTCGCCGGGCTGACGGCAGAGGAGCGTGACGTCATCGCCGAAGCCGTCCGGGACGAGATCCGTCCCCTGCGCCGCGAAATCGCCGCCTACAAGGAGAAGAACGACCTGCAGGCCATCCTTGGCGGGCTGGGCTACATCCTCGGCCTGTTCGGCCTGGGATTCTACATCGCGGCCCGACGCAAGATGGCGGTCTGATCCATGGGTCACGTGCTGACACAGGCGCAGAAGACGCTGGCCGATACCGGGGCACCGGGCCTGACCGCGGTGAACCAGCTCGACCCGCGCACCCGCATCCTGGGCGCCTGCGTCTTCGGCGTCGTGGTCGTGGCGCTGTCATCGTTGGCTGCGCTGCTGGCGGCGCTTGTCGTCTCCGCCGCCTTCCTCTTGCTCTCGCGCCTGCCCATCCTGCCGACGCTGAGGCGCATGGCGGCGATGGACGGCTTCATCATCTTCATGCTGGTGCTCTTTCCGTTCACCGTGCCCGGCGACGTGATCTTCTCAGTCTGGGGCTTCGACGCGTCATGGCAGGGTCTCAGACAGGCGGTCGAGATCGCGCTGACTGCCAATGCGGTCATCCTCGCTCTCATGACGCTGGTCGGGTCGATGGAGCCGGTCACCATGGGACATGCGCTCTATCGTCTGCGGTGTCCGGAAAAACTCGTGCACCTGATGATGTTCACCATCCGCTACATCGAGGTCCTGCGCGAGGAATACCTCCGCCTGCGCGCCGCGATGAAGGTCCGGGCCTTCCGCCCCACGACCTCATGGCACACTTACCGCACCTTTGGCTACCTCGTGGGCATGATGCTGGTGCGCGCGATCGAGCGGTCCGAGCGCATCCTCGCCGCGATGAAATGCCGGGGGTTTTCGGGGCGCCTCGTGCTCCTGCAGGACTTCGTCTACACCCGTCGCGACGCCATGTTCGGCCTGCTTCTCGTGGTCATCTGCGCAACGCTCCTTCGACTGGACGTCACATGGCCCTGATCGACATCGAAGACGTGCACTTCGGCTACCCGGGCCACGACCCCGTCCTGAAAGGCGCGAACCTGAGGCTTGAACCGGGCCAGCGCCTGTCGCTGACCGGCCCGAACGGCGCGGGCAAGTCGACGCTGCTCCGGCTGATCCTCGGCCTGCAACGCCCCGACAGCGGCACGATCCGCGTCTTCGGCACCCCGCGCGTGGCCGAGGCGGACTTCCACGAGGTGCGCCGCCGGGTCGGACTGGTGTTCCAGGACCCCGACGATCAGCTCTTCTGTCCGACCGTGGCAGAGGACGTGGCCTTCGGCCCCCTGAACCTCGGCCGCAGCCGGGAAGAGGCGCTGGCAATGGTCGACCGCATTCTGGGTGACCTGGGCCTGACCCACCTGCGCGACCGGATCACCCACAAGCTCTCCGGGGGCGAGAAGCGGCTGGTCACCCTGGCGACCGTGCTGGTGATGGAGCCGGAGGCGCTGCTGCTGGACGAGCCCACCAACGCGCTCGACACACGCAACGAGGCACGGCTCCTGGAAATCCTCGACGCCCTGCCCCAGGCCATCCTGCTGGTCAGCCACGATCCGAGGTTCCGCGACAGGCTGGCGCCCGACTCCGTCGAGTTGTGCGACGGCAAACTCGTACACGCCTGAAGAGGCGCATTTACCACCTTCGAAGCCCTCCAGAAAAAAATGCGGAATGTTAATAATTCTGCGGAACGATTGCAGTGTTTCCGCGTTCTACGACTCTGGACTTCTAGGAAGGTGACCTTACGTTGATGTTATTCGCAGATGTATCGCTGTC
Source organism: Sagittula sp. P11 (assembly GCF_002814095.1). Taxonomy (NCBI): domain Bacteria; kingdom Pseudomonadati; phylum Pseudomonadota; class Alphaproteobacteria; order Rhodobacterales; family Roseobacteraceae; genus Sagittula; species Sagittula sp. P11. The sequence goes on along the minus strand of NZ_CP021913.1, from coordinate 4,305,599 downwards.
CGGAGGGCAGGATACGCTGTCTCTCAGGCACAGGATTCGTAACGACACCGGCCCGGAACATGCCCGTGTGGAACTCCGTTTCGACAACGTCTTCCACGATCCGCATGCCCGCCTCAACGACTTCCTCCGCGTCCAGCAGGAAGCCCTTCTTGCGCTGTGCCGCCGCACCGCCGACAACAAGTCCCTCCTCAGCCGGGAAATCATCGTAGATCTCCTGATGCGGCTTTTTGCCGATGTCGGCCCCGGGCCTACGCAAGGTCAAGCTGGCCAGCCGCTGCATCCTGTGGCAATCGACTACATTGTGCTTGGATCGCGGTTGGGAACTGAGGTGATCCGGCGCAGGCTGGTCAAGGCGGATCCGGACATCGCCATGCCATCCTATTTCCTTGCCCCTCCGGTCGGACCGGTCTGGCAGCGCCATTGCGCTGGCCTGGACTCTATGGCCGCGCGCAGTCCCGAGGCCGACCGCATTGTCGCGGACGCCACGGAAGCATTCAAAATCTTCGACCGCGCAGCCGCAGCGCATGTCTCCTGAACCAACCGGACTGAAAGGGTCGCCTATATGAAAATCGCAAGGGCTTCGGGTTCCGACAGCGACAGCGTGGACCTCACCAATTGCGACCGCGAACCGATCCACCAGCTGGGTCGGGTACAGTCCTACGGCGCCTTGCTCGCCGTCTCGACGGACTGGATCGTCCAACACGCCTCCGAAAATCTTCACGACATCCTCGGCATCGACCATGACAGCGCGATCGGCCGTCCGTTGCAGGACCTCATCGTCCACGACGGTTTCGAACGGATGCGCAAGAGCATGCACCTCACCGACACGCCGGATGGCGTGGTGCGGCTGTTCGGCATGACCCTGCAGAACGACAACCGGACTTTCGACGTGTCCCTGCACGGCAGCGGACGCCACATGATCGTGGAGTTCGAGCCGCGCGCGGTCTCGCACGGCCGCGATGTCATGTCCGAGGTCTACCCCCAGATCCTTCAGCTGAAGGGCTGTGCCGACCTCGAAAGCCTCGCCCGCAGGGCTACCACCGCGCTGCAGAAACTCGCCGGTTTCGACAGCGTCATGCTCTACCAGTTCCAGGCCGACATGTCTGGCAAGGTTCTGGCGGAAACCCGGAGCGACGGCGCTCACAGGTACCTCGGCCTGATGTTCCCGGCTTCCGACATCCCCGCACAGGCCCGCGCGCTCTACAAACGGTCGCTGCTGCGGCTGATCGCCGATGTGGACGATCCGGGCAGCATGATCTCTCCGCCCCACACGGTCGACGGCGCGCCCGTGGACCTGTCGCTCGCCGTGACGCGCGCCGTCTCTCCGATCCATATCGAGTACCTGAAGAACATGGGCGTCAATGCCTCCATGTCCGTCTCGATCATCAAGGACGGCGAACTCTGGGGCCTGTTTGCCTGCCACCACCACAGCCCGCGCTACATCGACTACGAACGCCGCACCGCGTTCGAGATGTTCGCACACATGTTCTCGTACGAGCTGACACGGTTCGAGGACGGACAGCGCAAGATCGCGGAGGTGAACACCAACCGTCTGCAAAGCCGCCTGATGACGCATATGGCCGACGGTCAGAAACTGGCAGAGAGCCTGCTGGCGGTCAGCGACGACATCCAGTCGGTCCTGCCGCACGACGGGCTGTGCCTGTATGACGGCGAGTCCCCGACCTGTATCGGCACGACCACCACCGCCGAGGAGGTCCGCAGCATCGCGCGGTTCCTCGACCGCTCCATCGGCTCGCAGAATTACTACACCGATTGCCTCGGCAACGTGCACGAACCCGCCCGCGACTACGAGGATCGCATCGCCGGTGTTCTGGCCATCCCGATTTCGAAACGCCCGCGTGATTACCTGCTGCTCTTCCGCCGCCCGATCAACGACACGGTGTCCTGGGCGGGCGATCCGAACAAGCCGGTCACCGTCGGCCCGAACGGCGTGCGCCTCACGCCGCGCAAGTCGTTCGACGTGTGGAAGGAAACCGTGGCCGGTCGGTCCGCTCCCTGGACCAACCAGGAGGTGCACGCCGCAAACCTGCTGCGCACCGTCCTGCTCGAGGTCTTCCTCAAGGTGACGGATGCCGCGAACCTCGAACGGGAGCGGGCGCAGGAACAGCAGCAACTGCTGATCTCCGAACTCAATCACCGCGTGCGCAACATCCTCAACCTGATGCGCGGGCTGCTGTCGCAATCGCGGGCCTCCGCTGCCACGCTGGAAGATTTCACCGCCAACCTCGACGGGCGCATCCACGCGCTTGCGCGGGCGCACGACCAGCTTACCGCGGATCACTGGGAACCTGCCTCGCTTCGTGAACTGATCGTCTGCGAATTCGCGGCCTATGCCGACGGCAAGGCGGCACGGGTGAAGATCACCGGACCTGACGCTCTGGTGAAACCACAGGCCTACACCACGCTTGCGCTGGTCCTGCACGAGATGGCGACAAACTCCGTCAAGTACGGCGCGCTCTGCGACAGCCGCGGGCGCGTGGACATCAACATCTCGCAGGACAACGCGGGCGGTCTGCTGATCGACTGGTTCGAACGCGGTGGCCCGCCGGTGTCGCCGCCGGAACGTCGCGGCTTCGGAACGGTCATCATCGAGACGTCGATCCCGCACGAACTGAAAGGCGATTCCCGGATCCACTACAAGGTGACCGGGGTCGAGGCCCACTTCCGCCTGCCGCCGCACGTCCTCGCCAAGGTGATCGAAGAACAGGCTGCACCGTCGCCCGCGCCGGTCCAGCCGGCGCAAGAGGCCGCGGGCGCCGATTTCGCCGGTCCCGCCCTCGTGCTGGAGGATTCGCTGATCATCGCGATGGACGCGGCCGCCATGCTCGAGGACATGGGCGCCTCCCCGGTGGAGATCGCCTCGTCCGTCAACGATGCCATGGCATGGCTCGAAACCGTGACCCCCAATCACGCGGTGCTGGACGTGAACCTCGGGGACGAACAATCGCTGCCCGTCGCGGAAAGGCTGCATGACATGGGCGTGCCCTTCGTGCTGGCAACCGGCTACGGCGACAACCAGGCGCTGGTCGAAACCTACCCGCCCTGCGAGATCGTCCAGAAGCCGTTCACCGACACGGCGCTCAGATCGGCGTTCGAGCGGCTGGCAAACAGCAAGCGGAAGGGCTGACGAATTGCCGTCGCGGCGGGTGAACCCCGCCGCGACAGCGCAACCCGGATGTTATTGTGTTGCGGACTGGGGCGGCGGACAGGGTTTCGATCCCTGCGCCGCTTCCGCGTCGCGATGTTCCTGCGCCAGTTTCAGCACCCGGACCAGTTCGATGCGCGAGATCGGCTTGGCGAGGAACTCGTCCATGCCGGCCTGAAGGCACTTGCCCACGTCCTCGGCAAAGATGCTGGCGGTCAGTCCTGAGATGTAGACCCGCGACACCGGCCCCCGCAGCGCGCGGATGCGGCGGGTCGCCTCCGGCCCGTCGACCTCGGGCATGTGCTGGTCCATGAGGACGAGGTCGATCCCCCCCTTCGCCACGCGTTCCACCGCCTCGGCACCGCCGGTGACGGAGTCGACCTCATGCCCAAGGCGTTTGAGCATCGCGCAGGCCACGGTCAGATTGACCTTGCTGTCATCCACGACAAGCACCCGCAACGGCTGCTGCGTCGTCTCCGCGCCCTCGGGACTATCGCCGGACGTGTCGGGCGCATGCCCGGCCTCCGGCAGGGGCAGCGCGAAGTGGAAACGGCTGCCCTTGCCCGGTGTGCTGTCCAGCCGCAGCCTGCCGCCCATGGCGTCGACCAGCGCGGCACTGATCGACAGGCCCAGACCGCTGCCCGACATCCGGCTGCTCTGCGCCCCTGCCACCTGGTAGAAACGCTTGAAAATCCGCGCCTTGTCCGCCTCGCCGATGCCGATCCCGGTGTCGATCACCTCGAACCGGAACCGCCCCCGCTCGGCCGAGACGCGCACCCGGACACCGCCGGTGTCGGTGAACTTGACCGCGTTGCCCGCCAGATTGATCAGAACCTGGCTCAGCCGGTCGGCGTCGCCGATCACCCAGCTGGCACAGTCGGCGCCCATCTCGACCTCCAGCGACAGTCCGCGCGCGTCGGCCTGCGGGGCAAGGACGGACACCGCGCTGCGCACGACGCCATCGAGGTCGAACTCCTCCGCACGGATCAGCACCTCGCCCGCTTCCAGTTTGGATATGTCGAGGATGTCGTCGATCACCGATTTCAGCGTCCGCCCTGCGTTGCGGATGATCGTCAGCTTGGCAAGCTGATCCTCCGTCACCTCCGTCTCAAGCAGCAGGTCGGTGACCGGCAGGATGCCGTTCAGCGGTGTCCTGATCTCGTGGCTCATGGTGGCGAGGAAGCGTGACTTCGCCTCGACCGCCGCCTCCGCCGTGTCGCGCGCCTCCGTCAGCGATTGCTCCTTGCTGCGGATCGTCTCGCGCATGGTGGCGAAACTTTCCACCAGTTGCCCGATCTCGTCCTGCCGCGCCTTGGGTAGCGGGGTGTCGTAGCGGCCCGCGGCCAGCTCCTTGGCGGCACGCGCCAGCATCGACGCCCGCCGCAGCACGAGCCGGTCCAGGAAGACCATCCCCCCGACCCCGAAGATCACGACGATCCCCATCATCACGACACCCAGATGCCAGACCTGGCTGCGCAGCGCGGCGCTGTGGACCCGGATGTCCAGATGCACGACCAGCGTGCCGACAAGCCGCCCGCCGAACAGGATCGGCCGGGTGACGAGGTAATGGTCCTTTGTATGATCGGGGTGCTCCAGCGGATAGAGGCGCCGCCCGTCCCCGTCGAAAAGCTCCACCCCGCGCCACGCGCTGAAACTCATCTGCGCGTGATCGAGGATCTCGTGCGCCGCGCCGATCTGGTTCTGCAGCATGTAGGGCGTCAGGGCGTTGCCCAGCACGTCAAGCTGGCGCTCCGTCAAAGTGACTTCGAGTTCGTTGAACGTCCGTTGGACCTTCGGCTGCCAGATCCCGAAGAACAGCAGGAAACCGAGGAGGCCGACAAGTGCGCCCATCTGCAGGAAACGCCCGCGCACGGAATAACGCAGCTTGCGGTGGCCCCGTCCCTCGTCCTCAGTCATCGCGGCACCTCATGTACCGTCACCTCATTCCACGAAGCGTTCGAGGTTCATGTCCCTGAGCGGCTGGTAGTCCTCCATCGTCGCCGTCACGATCTCGCGGAAGGGCACCCGGTCGAGCGCGGCCTGCCCCTCGGCATCGTGCGCCATGTCGAGGAAGGCGCGGCGCACCTCCTCGCGCACCTCTTCGGAGACGCGGGGGTGCGCGACGACCGGATGCGGCGGCACGCGCTGCGTCTCGTGGATGATGCGCAGGCCGTTGCGGACCGTCTCGGGCTGGGCGGTGAAGGTCGCCATCACGCCGCCCGCCGCCGCCGACCGTCCCAGAAGCACGTTGAGATAGGCGGAGCTGTGCGTCGCGGCATAGACCGGCACGCAGTCGATGCCGAACCTCTGCGCAAGGTCTGAACGGATCATCAGCGAAGCGCCAAGCGCGTTGGGCGCGGGAAAGGCCACCTGCTTTCCGGCAAGCTGGGCGGGGTCGTCTATGCCCCCGTCGCGGGCGACCACAAGGATACCGAAAAGCTGCCGCCCGCCATCGCGCAGCAGGGGCAGATACCCCTGATGATCGTGCGCCATGACTGCGTGATAGGGGTTCATGTAGGCGAAATCGAAGGCGCCGCGGCGAAAGGCATCCTCGAACGCCGGTATGTCCGGCGTGCCAGACATGACGAAGCGGTGGCCGGTCCGCCGCTCGAGCTCCTCAAGGATCGGAATCCAGGCGGAGGCCAGCCGCAGCGGCTCGAACTGCGGCACGACGCCGAAGCTGTACTCCTCGGCCACGGCGGGGCCGCAAAGCCCCAGGCTCATGCAGACCAAGGCGGCCATGCGCCTCAGACGGGTTGCCATGTGTTTCATCGACCTGAACCTCCTCCCATACCGGATGCGCGCGCCACAGCCGCCCGCGGAACACGCAGGCCGGCGCATCGCGCCCGCCGTCGGGCCCGAATAAATATCAAAACGGTTAAGAAACGCGGAAGCCGGCCCCGGTGCAAAGCCCGTGGAATTCGTATCGATTTCCCCCTTTGCAATTCGCGGCGCGGCGCCTATATCTAGGCTGTTCCTTCGGGAACTATGGGCATAAACGCGCATGTAATAAACGGATCGGACCCGGGGGCGGTACCCGGCGGCTCCACCAAACATCCCTTCGTTGGGGGACAATGGGGCCGAAACAGGATCGACGAACGCGTAAAGATGTTGCTTTGTCCCGGTGAGATACCACCGTTATCGGTTCACAAAGTACAATTGCCAACGACAATCGTGCTCCGGTTGCAGTTGCTGCGTAAGCAGTGACGAGACCGAAATCTAAGTCCTTGCGCCTAGCAGCGTAAGGCGGGGTTCGCAGGCACCTGGCAACAGAAGCCTGCACTTCACGTCCCGTGCCATCCCCATCCGCGACCGCCAGTTTGCGCTCGCTTTTCGGACCACACCGGACGCAGTCGTCACCCGGACAGACCGGAGTTCCGCAATGCGCCTCCTGCTTCCCCTCATCGCCGTTTCGTTCATCTCCGCCTGCGGCGGCCCGATGCCCGGCGGACACATGACCGAACCTGCCCAGCCGATGCGTTATGACGTGATGGAGAGGGCCCGGGACCTGTCGATGGGCGGGCGCCACGACGACGACCACCCGACTTACGGCAGACCCGGCGACACGCCGCGCCCGGCACCCGTTTTGCCCCCCTGCGACGAAACCGGCCTCGGCGACCGGCCCTGCCCCTGACATACCCTCTGCTGCAAGGCAGCATGATTGTCCGCCGCGCTCTTGCCGCCCTCCTTCGGCCCGCTACGTCTGAGCGAACCAGCAAGGCGGACCCGGATGACAGACCTGCTCAACATTCTCATCGCACTGATGACCATCGCCTTCGGCGGCATGGCCTTCGTCAGCCCGCGTTTCGCCGCGAAGGCGCTGGACCTGAAGCCCGTCAACAGCACCATGGGTCTGAGCGAGCTGCGCGCCTCTGCGGGCGGGCTGTTCGTGGCCATGGGCCTGTGCTGCCTGATCACCGGCGCGGATTTCGCCTATGCCATGCTGGGGATCGCCTACGTCGGCGCAGCCACCGGGCGCGTCGTCTCCATGGTGATGGACCGGCCGCCACAGCCCAAGGCCTTCGTCTGGTTCCTGCTGGAGGCCGCCCCGGCCGCCTGGCTGATCGCGATGAACTGGCCCGCGACGGCCGCCTGAGCCCGGCCCCGCACCGGTCTGTCTTGTGATCGTCACGAAGCCCCCCTAAGCCTTTGGGGATCATGACGCCCTACCCTCTCCTGACCCGAGTCTTCGCGCGCATCGGCCTGCTCTCCTTCGGTGGTCCTGCGGCGCAGATCGCCGTCATGCACCGCGAACTGGTGGAAGAGCGTCCCTGGCTCACCGAGGCGCAGTTCCTGCGGGCGCTGTCCTTCTGCATGCTGCTGCCCGGCCCCGAAGCGATGCAGCTCGCCACCTATGCCGGCTGGCGCCTGCGCGGCATCCCAGGCGGCCTGATCGCGGGCGCGCTCTTTGTCCTGCCCGGCGCGGCGGTGATCGCGGTCCTCGCACTGCTTTACGCGCAATACGGCACACGGCCCGAGACGGAGGCGCTGATGCTCGGCGTCAAGGCCAGCGTCATCGTCATCGTGGTGCAGGCGTTGCGCCGGCTGTCGTCCAAGGCCCTGAAGCGCACGTCCGACATGGTAATGGCGGTCGCGGCCTTCCTCGCCCTCTTCGCGTTCAGCCTGCCGTTCCCGCTGGTCATCGCGCTGGCGGCGGTCTGGGGGGCGCTGCGCAGCCGTGCCACAGTGGACGAACCGGTCACACCCGCGTCGGACCCCGCCCGCAAGGGCACCGCCCCGGCCACGATCCTGCTGTGGCTGGTGCTCTGGCTGCTGCCCCTTCCGATCCTCTACGTCGCGGGCCAGACGCTGCTCTTCGACCTCGCCGCCTTCTTCGCGAAACTGGCTGTCGTGACCTTCGGCGGCGCCTATGCCGTCCTTGCCTACATGGCGCAGGAGGTGGTGGAGATCCGCGGCTGGCTGACCGCGCCGCAGATGGTCGACGCCCTCGGGCTGGCCGAGACGACGCCCGGCCCGCTGATCCTCGTCACGCAGTTCGTGGGTCAACTCGCCGGACATGCCGAGGGCGGACCCCGCATGGCTCTGGCCGCCGGGGCGCTGACACTCTGGATGACCTTCGTGCCCTGTTTCCTCTGGATCTTCACGTTCGCCCCGCATGTGGAGACTCTGCTCGCCCGTCCGCGGCTTCAGGCCGCGCTCAAGGGGATCACCGCCGCCGTGGTCGGCGTGATCGCCAATCTCTCGCTCTGGTTCGCGCTCCACACGCTCTTTGCCGACACCATGACCATCGACCGCGGCCCGCTGTCCATGCCGCTCCCTGTCCTTTCGACCCTGCGCATCGACGCCTTGCCGCTGATCGCGCTGGCCGCGCTGATGTTCGCGCGCAAGGCACCGGTGCCACTTGTGCTGGCGGTCTGTGCGCTCGCCGGCTGGGGTCTGGCGCAGGTCTGACTCCCCCCTTCCATTCTCCGTCCAGAGCAATATGGTGGGCGCAACGAACAGAAAGCCGAACTATGTCCGACAGTATTGATTACGGAAAACTCATGCACCGCGCGATGCGCGGCCTCATCCAGGAGGTTCTGACCGGCGTGTCAGAGCATGGGCTGCCCGGCGATCATCATTTCTTCATCACCTTCGACACCCGCCACCCGGAGGTCGAACTGGCCGACTGGCTGGCCCAGCGTTACCCCGGCGAGATGACCGTGGTGATGCAGAACTGGTACGAGGACCTCGAGGTCGGTGACGAGGGCTTTGCCGTCACTCTGAATTTCGGCGACGCACCGGAACGGCTGTCGATCCCCTACGATGCCATCCGCACCTTCGTCGATCCCTCCGTGGAATTCGGCCTGCGTTTCGAAAGTCAGGACAGCGAGGACGACGAAGGCGACGACGATCCCACGCCCGGCGGCGACGGTCCCGGCAAACCCGAGGCGCAGCATCATGATGCCGAAGTCGTCAGCCTCGACCGTTTCCGGAAATGAACCTTTCGTAAAGGGTGCCTGCCGTAACGTCCACGGGACTATCCTGCCTGGGTCTCGGGCGACATCGGCATGAACCCTCTGAACTTCGCCATCCTCGACTATGTCGCTCTGCCGATATTCGTCCTCCGGCCCGATCCGGAGGGCAGGCCTGTCTATGCCTTCTGGAACCGCGCCGCCGAACGGCTGGGCGCCCGCCCGAGGGAGGAGGTGCTGGGCCATACCGCGCGCGAGGTCTACGAGGGCGCCTTTGGCGAAGCGGCTTATCGGCGTCACATGGAGGTCATGGCCACCCGCACCGCGCAGACCTACGACCTCTTGCTCGACCTCGACGGCTCCGCGACAGAGGTGCAGACCACCCTCTCGCCGATCCTCGGGCATGACGACCACATCATCGTCATCGTCGGCACCTCGACCATCGTGACGCCCATCCGGGCCGCGCAGCAGAAGGACATCGAAACCCTCGCCAGGGTCGAACGCGCCCGCCGCGAGATGGAGCAGTACCTCGCCTTCGCAGCCCACGACCTGCGCGCGCCCATGCGCCGCATCCTCGGCCTGTCCGAACTGATCCGCGACGAACTGCCCGAGGACGCGACGGAGGCGCGGGAGATCGCCGACCTGATGTCGGAAGTCAGCGAAAAGGCGCAGGACCTGATCGGCGAGGTCCTCGACTTCAGCGAGGCCAGCAATGCCGAGGAGCGGATCGAGAGCTTCGAGTTGCACCTGCTCTGCCGCGACATCTTCACCGTCCTCGACCCGCGCGGGCAGCACGACCTCGACGCACAAGAGATCCGCCTGACCGCCGACCGCACCGCGCTCCAGATCATCCTGCGCAACCTCGTCGACAACGCACTGAAACACGCGGGCAAGGACCGGGTGCGCGTCCGCGTCCGAACCGACGCGACGAACGAGGGCCTCGACATCCTCGTGGAAGACAACGGCAAGGGCCTGCCCGGCGGTACGCTCGACTTTCTCGACGGCAAACCCTTCGAATACGGCCATGGCTTCGGTCTGCTCGGGCTGCGGCGGCTGCTTGGCATGCGCAAGGGCAAGCTGTCGGCAACCCAGCCGGAGGGCGGCGGCAGCGTATTCCGTGTGCATCTGCCCGGAACCCGTCTGGCCTGACCCCGGGCCGTTCCGCTGGGGCAATTCGTCTCTAGGCGCGCGGCACCGGCCTTAGTAAACCTTGCCGCGATTGCACGATTGCCCAGCATCCCGCTTTCCTTTAATCGGCATGCAATCGCATACAAATGCAGGAGTCGCCCATGACCGCCACCCGTACCGAGACCGACAGCTTCGGCCCGCTGGAAGTGCCCGCCGAAAAGTACTGGGGCGCGCAGACCCAGCGCTCGATCATGAACTTCCCCATCGGCTGGGAAAAGCAGCCCGTGCCGATTGTCCGCGCCCTTGGCGTCATCAAGAAGGCCTGCGCCGAGGCGAACAAGTCGCTCGGCACCATGACGCCCGAGATCGCCGACGCGATCATGGCCGCCGCACAGGAAGTCATCGAGGGCAAGTTCGACGACAACTTCCCTCTGGTGGTCTGGCAGACCGGCTCCGGCACGCAGTCGAACATGAACGCGAACGAGGTCATCTCCAACCGCGCAATCGAGATGCTGGGCGGCGAGATGGGGTCCAAGTCCCCCGTCCACCCCAACGATCACTGCAACATGGGCCAGTCGTCGAACGACACCTTCCCGACCGCGATGCACGTCGCCATCGGCATGCAGGCGCGCGACGTCCTGCTGCCCGGCCTGAAAAAGCTGCACGCGGCGCTCGAAGCGAAGTCCGCCGAATTCAAGGACATCATCAAGATCGGCCGGACCCACACCCAGGACGCCACTCCGCTGACGCTGGGCCAGGAATTCGGCGGCTACGCCCACCAGGTCAAGAAGGGCATCGAACGGGTCGAGGCCTGCCTGCCCGACATCTACGAACTGGCGCAGGGCGGCACCGCCGTCGGCACCGGGCTCAACACGAAAAAGGGCTGGGCAGAGACGGTCGCAGCCAACATCGCCGCGATCACCGACCTGCCCTTCGTCACCGCACCGAACAAGTTCGAGGCGCTGGCCGCGCATGACGCGATGGTGATGTTCTCCGGCGCGCTGAAGACCGTGGCGGCAAGCCTCTTCAAGATCGCCAACGACATCCGCCTCTTGGGCTCCGGCCCTCGTTCCGGCCTTGGCGAACTGATCCTGCCCGAGAACGAGCCCGGCTCGTCGATCATGCCGGGCAAGGTGAACCCGACGCAGGCCGAGGCGCTGACCATGGTCTGCGCCCATGTCATGGGCAACGACGCGGCGGTCGGTTTCGCGGGCTCGCAGGGCCACTTCGAGCTGAACGTCTACAACCCGATGATGTCCTACAACGTCCTGCAATCCATGCAGCTTCTGGGCGACTCGGCCTCTGCCTTCACCGACAACATGGTGGTCGGGATCGAGGCCAACGAGGCGCGGATCGAGAAACTGATGAAGGAATCGCTGATGCTGGTGACGGCGCTGGCGCCGACCATCGGTTACGACAACGCCACCAAGGTCGCCAAGACTGCCCACAAGAACGGCACGACCCTCAAGGAAGAGGCCATCGCGCTCGGTTTCGTGGACGAGGAGACCTTCGACCGCGTCGTCCGCCCCGAGGACATGATCGGCCCCAAGGACTGATCCTGCACCAACGCGGAAAGACACCCACGCGCGCCCCCATCCGGGCGCGCGTTTCTCGTTCGCCCGACTTCTGACCCGCGCAAACGTGAGCCGCGATCCGTTGACCTCTGGCGATTTCCGCCGATTTCAGGGGGATGCAACGTCGAACCCTCCTCGCCTCCGCCCTGGCCCTGCCCTTCGTCTCCCGCGCGTGGGCGCAGGACGATCCCTTCGCCGCCTTCGCGGAGGCGCACGACCAGTTCCACGCGATCCTCGTCCGGAAGGGCGACACGCTGATCCACGAAAAGGCCTATCGCGGCCCCGGCCTCGACGCGCTGGCCAATATCAAGAGCTGTTCGAAAAGCATGGTCGCGCTGCTTCTGGGCTGTGCCATCGACCGGGACGAGGTCGCGCTGGACGCCACCCTCGGCGACGTGGCCCCCCGGCTGATCCCCTCCGGTGCCGATCCGCAGGTGGCCGACATCACGCTGGGTGACCTCGCCAGCCTCCGCGCCGGACTGGAGCGGACCTCCGGCCCCAATTACGGCGCATGGGTCGCCTCGTCAAACTGGGTGCGCGACGCGCTGTCCCGTCCCATGGTGGCGGAACCCGGCGGGCGGATGCTCTATTCCACCGGCTCGACCCATGTCCTCGGCGCGGCGCTGGCAGAGGCAACCGGCCTCACGCTGCTGGAACAGGCCCGCACCCGGCTGGGCCGCCCTCTGGACATCGACATCCCGCCGTGGACCCGCGATCCGCAGGGCTTCTACCTCGGCGGCAACCAGATGGCGCTGACTCCCCGGGCGATGCTGCGCGTTGCGCTGGCGATGCGCGACGGCGGCGTCTGGGACGGAACGCAGGTCATCCCCGCCGACTGGGTGGAAACCTCCGTCCAGCCACTGACCCGCTCGCCCTACTCCGGCCTCTCCTACGGCTACGGCTGGTTCCTGAGCCCCACCGGCTGGGCGCTGGCGCGCGGCTACGGCGGGCAGATCATCGCCTTTCACGCCGACCGGGACATCGCCGCCGCCATCACCTCCGACCCGAACCGGCCCGCGCGGTCGCAGGGGTATTTCGGGGCGCTGATGGACCTGCTCGACGGCCCGGTCCTGTCCGTCTGAAACCCATGGAACGCCGCCAAGAAGCCAGCTAGGATCGCGTCATGAGCAAGGTCGTCAACCTGAACCGCTTCCGCAAGCAGAAGTCCCGCGACGAGAAACGCCGCGAGGGCGACACCAACGCCGCTCAGCACGGCCTGACCAAGGCGCAGAAGACGCTGGCCAAGGCCCGCACCGACAAGGAGCGGCGCGACCTCGACGGGCACGAACGGGAATGACGGGCCGCCCGGTCAAGCGGTCGCTGACCCTGAAGGGCCACCGCACCTCGGTCTCGCTCGAGGATGCCTTCTGGTCCGAATTCCGGCGCATCGCGGCCGAGATGGACAAGCCCCTGAACGCGCTTGCCTCCGAAATCGACGAGGCGCGCGACCCGGAGGTCGGGCTGGCCTCTTCCATACGGGTCTACATCCTTCGCAAACTGGTCGAAGAACGCGACGCAAGAGTCTGAAATCAGGCGCGTTTCCGCCCCATTACGGGGAACACGAAACACCGGTCGCGCCGCAGGCTCAACCACATCGGCGTGCCGGTCTTCGGCAGGAAAACGTTGGGTACGGTGGCGATCAGCTTCTGCCTGTCGTGATCCATCACGAACTCGACGAGGCTTTCCGATCCCATGAACCGCGCCCGCTGCACGACGCCGCGCGCAGGCGTGCCGGCGATCTCCGTCGGGTTCGGGCCCTTGCCGGAGCGGTCGAAGTCGATGGAGACGTGCTGCGGGCGGAAAACGATCTCCACCGCGCCGCCATCCGCCACGCCCGGCGCAAGGAAGCGGCCGAACGGCGTGTCCACCAGCGCCCCTTGAACAGTGCCCTGCAAGACGTTGACATCACTGAAGAATGCCACGGCCTCGCGGTCCACCGGCGCGTTGTAGATGTTGTAGGGCGCACCTTGCTGAACGATCCGCCCGTCGCGCATCAGCGCGATCTCGTCGGCCATGCGCATCGCCTCTTCGGGTTCGTGCGTGACCAGCAGGACCGCCGCGCCTTCCTCCTTCAGCAGGTCCAGCGTCTCGTCGCGGATACCGTCGCGCAGCCGGTTGTCGAGGCCGGAGAACGGCTCGTCCATCAGCATGATCTTCGGCTGCGGCGCCAGCGCGCGAGCCAGGGCCACGCGCTGCTGCTCGCCGCCCGACAGGTGATGCGGATAATGGTCGATGTAATGCCGCAGCCCGACCCGGTCCAGAAGCCGCTCCGCCGTGGCGCGCTTCTCCGAACGTCCGCCCTTCAGTCCGAAGGCCACGTTTTCCCCGACACTCAGATGCGGGAACAGCGCGAAGTCCTGAAACATCAGCCCGATGGAGCGGCGCTCGGGCGGCACGCGGAACACCGTGTCGCAGACCAGCTTGCCGTCGACGTGGATGGTGCCTTCATCCTGCATGTCGACGCCCGCGATCATCCGCAGCGTCGTCGACTTGCCGCATCCCGAGGGGCCGAGCAGGCAGGTCACCTGCCCCGGCGCGATCTGCAGCGACACGTGATCGACCACGGTCTGACCGTCGAAGCGGCGCACGAGGTCGCGGATTTCTAGCCTTGGCGGTGTCGTCACGTCTGCCCCAAAACGTCCGAGGGATTTTATCGGGTTTCAGGCACCTCTAGACTGACCCGCCGTGTACTGCAAGGGCACCCTGTCCCCCGTGCCAGGTCTCGTCAGGCCAAGGCCTTGGCAAGACGCGGCAAACGGGCCTTCTTCAGGAGCGCGCGCATCTCCCAGTCGTCGCCGGAGAGGCGCCGCGCCTCGGCCAGCACCTGCTCTGCCACGCCCTGCACCGCGTCTGGCGAGGCCTGCCAGAACCCGAGCAGGAAGGCGTCGGGATCGGTGCGGCTCAGGCCCTCTTCGGCCAGCACGTTACGCGGGAAATCAGAGGCGTTCATCGTCACGATCACGTCGGCGCTGCCCGCGACCGCCGCCGCCAGCACATGCACGTCCGCCGGATCGGGCAGCCACAGGCGCCCTTCAAGCGACGGCGGCCAGGTCACTTTGGCCCGAGGCCATGCGGCGCGAACCAGCGCGATCTCGCCCCGCGCCTGCGCCTCTCCGCCCGGTCCCAGCTTGCGCGCGGCGCGGGCCCATTCCTCGAGAATGCGTTCCGACCAGAGCGGCGCGTAAAGCCCGGCCCCGGCCACGCCCAGAAGAACCTCGCGCATCACCGTGGGAAACAGGACGCAGGTGTCGAGGACGACCTTCACAGCCGGAAGAACAGCGCCTTCAGGTAGCCCGATTCTGCCAGTTGCGGCAGCAGCGGATGGTCGGCCCCCGCCTGCCCGGTGTGGATCAGGACCGCCCGCCGCCCGGCCCGGCCGATGCCGCGCAGGCACGCGCCGGTAAAGGCTGTCATGTCCGCCGCGTGCGAACACGAGCAGAGCACGAGATACCCGTCCTCCGCCACCAGCGGCGCCGCCAGCCGCGCGATCCGTTCGTAGGCCCGCAGCCCCTTGTCCAGCGCCTGCTTCGACGGCGCGAAGGCCGGCGGGTCGCAGACCACCACGTCATAGCGCACGCCTTCTTCCTGCAGCGCCGTCAGCGTGTCGAAGGCGTCGCCCTGCCGGGTGGCAAAGCGGTCGGCCACGCCCATTGCATCGGCCCCCGCCTGCGCCAGTTCCAGCGCCGGGGCAGAACCGTCGACGCACAGCACCTCGCGCGCGCCGCCCGCAAGAGCCGCCAGCCCGAAGCCGCCGACATGGCTGAAGACGTCGATCACCGATCCCTCCGCCGCCAGCCGGGCCGCAAAGGCGTGGTTGTCGCGCTGGTCGTAGAACAGACCGGTCTTCTGGCCGCCGGTCAGGTCGGCCATGTAGGTCGCGCCGTTCATCACCACCGGCACCGGCGCGTCGGGCGCCACCCCCAGCAGCACCGCATCGGCATCGTCCAGCCCTTCCAGCGCGCGCCCGCGCCCGGACGCGTTCTTGAGGATGTTCGTGCAGCCCGTGACCTCCGCCAGGATTTCCGCCAGCTCCGGCAGGCGCACATCGGCCCAGGCGGCGTTCGGCTGCACCACCAGCGTGTCGCCGAAACGGTCCGCGATCACGCCGGGAAAGCCGTCCGCCTCCGCGTGGATCAGCCGGTAGAACGGCGCATCGTACAACCGTTCGCGCAGCGACAGCGCCTTGGCGACCTTCGCCCGCAGCCAGTCGGTGCCGACCTCCACGATCTCGCGGTCCAGCACCCGCGCCACGATCTTCGAGCCGGGGTTCACCGCCACCGTGGCCAGCGGCTTGCGCTCGTGGTCCTCCAGCGTGGCGATGGTGCCCGGCGCGATGCCCCGGGTCCGGCGATCCATCACCAGTTCGTTGTCAAAGACCCATGGCGCGCCGCGGCGGATGGCGCGGGCGTTGGCCTTCGGAAGAAGGCGCAGGACGGGACGGTCGGATGCGGAGCCGGAATCAGGCGAGGCGGAGGTCGTCATGACCCCCGCCTTACCCCGCTTTCTCCCAAGAATGAAGCGGTTGAAATTCAGATCTGATCGAGCGCCCGGGTCAGCGTCCGGCCCTTGTCGCGCCAGCCCCCCGCGGTCGACACCTCGGCCGCCATGACGCGGTCCAGATGCGCCATCAGGCGGACCTTCATGCCCAGGCCCTGCCGTTCCGCCGCCATCGCCCGGCGCCCGCCGAAGGCCTCCAGATCCGCGCGGGTCCGGCGGCCCTGCACCAGCACCGCACCGGTCGCGGCATCGACGAGGGTTGTGTCGAAGACGACCGTATGGATGCCGCCGGTGGTGTAACGGGCCTTCTCCGTCAGCGAATGGAACTTGTGGAGCGTTATGATGGCCTTGACCGGACGCCCCTCTGCGGGCGCGCCCGCGCGGGCCTTCTCGAGGCTCGCCTGAAACATCGCCGCTACCTGCTGTTTGCGGTTGCCGGGCGCGTCGCCGCGCCAGACGATGTCGGCGATCGGCAGATACAGGTTCGCTTCGGACACGCTGAGCGCCTCGGGCACGCGGAACTCGTACTCCACCAGCCTCATGCCCCCCTGCAGGACCGGGGCGTCAAGCTCCGCAACCGGGGCCGCGCGCTCCATCTGCAGGGTCGAGGCGCGGGTCACCTCGCCGCCGGGCATCGCCTCGAACGGTGCGCGGCCGGGCATCTCGCCGCAGGCCGCTAGTGCCGCCATCATTCCAAGCCCAAGAACAAACCGTGCAATCCGCATCTTTTTCGCCCTTCTGTGCCGCTTCGCTGCTCCCGAAGCGCCGTTCTGCCCTGTCGCTGCCCGAAGGCTGCTGTTAACGTTGTTTTGCTCCGGAACGTGGCGCCATTTGGGCGACAGCAGGGTCTTTCGTCGACACGTCAACCTGATGGCCGCACGGATCACGGGGTTTACCGTTAGCGCTAACTGGTCTATGTATCGCGGAAGACCGGAAACCGGAGCCGGAAAGGACTCGTTCCATGACCCTCAATCAGACCATCGCCGACGTCACCGCCCGTATCGAGGAACGCTCCTCGGGCATGCGCGCCACCTATCTCGACCGCATGGCTCGCGCCGCCGACGAAGGCCCGCGCCGCGCCCACCTGACCTGCGGCAACCAGGCCCACGCCTATGCCGCCATGGGCCAGGACCAGGACCGGCTCGCCACCGAACGCGCGCCCAACATCGGCATCGTCAGCGCCTACAACGACATGCTCTCGGCTCACCAGCCGTTCGAGCGCTTCCCCGACCTGATCCGCAAGGCGGCCCGCGCGCAGGGCGCCACAGCGCAGGTGGCGGGCGGCGTTCCGGCAATGTGCGACGGTGTCACCCAGGGCCAGGTCGGCATGGAACTCTCGCTCTTCTCCCGTGACGTGATCGCACTGGCAGCAGGCATCGCGCTCTCGCACAACACCTTCGACGCGGCGCTCTACCTCGGCGTCTGCGACAAGATCGTGCCGGGGCTGATCATCGCCGCGGCCACCTTCGGCTACATCCCCTCGGTCTTCCTGCCCGCGGGCCCGATGCCCACCGGCCTGCCCAACGACGAAAAGGCCAAGGTCCGCCAGATGTTCGCCACCGGCGAGGTCGGCCGCGAGGAACTGATGAAGGCCGAGATGGCCTCCTACCACGGGCCGGGCACCTGCACCTTCTACGGCACCGCCAACACCAACCAGATGCTGATGGAGGTCATGGGCCTGCACCTGCCCGGCGCCTCCTTCGTGAACCCCAACACGCCGCTGCGCGACGCGCTGACCGTCGCCGGGACCGAACGCGCGCTCGAGATCACGGCGCTCGGCAACGACTACCGTCCGGTGTCGGAGATCCTCGACGCCAAGGCCTTCGTCAACGGCATCGTCGGGCTGATGGCGACCGGCGGCTCCACCAACCTCGTGCTGCACATGCCCGCCATGGCACGCGCCGCAGGCATCGCGCTCGAGGTGCAGGACTTCGACGACATCTCCTCGGTGACGCCGCTGATGGCCAAGGTCTACCCGAACGGCCTTGCGGACGTGAACCACTTCCACGCCGCGGGCGGGCTGCAGTACATGATCGGCGAACTCCTTGACGCGGGCCTCCTGCACGAGGACGTCAAGACGGTGATCGGCGACGGCCTGCGCCCCTACACCCGCGAGCCCGAACTGAAGGACGACAAGCTGACCTGGCGCGACGGCCCGACGCAGACCCACAACGACAAGGTCCTGCGCCCGGCCACCGACCCCTTCCAGAAGACCGGCGGCCTGAAGCAGCTTAAGGGCAACCTCGGCCACGGCATGATCAAGGTCTCCGCCGTCGCCCCCGAACGCCACGTGATCGAGGCGAAGGCCCGCGTCTTCGAGGACCAGGAAGCCGTCAAGCTGGCCTTCAAGGCGGGCGAGTTCACCGAGGACACCATCGTCGTCGTCCGCTTCCAGGGGCCGAAGTCGAACGGCATGCCGGAACTGCACGGCCTGACCCCGACTCTCGCCGTGCTGCAGGATCGCGGCCTGAAGGTGGCGCTGGTGACCGACGGCCGCATGTCCGGCGCCTCCGGCAAGGTGCCCGCGGCGATCCACGTCTCGCCCGAGGCGGCAGACGGCGGCCCGCTCGCCCGCGTGCGCGACGGCGACATCGTCCGCCTCGACGCCACCAACGGCACGCTCGAGAACCTCGCGCCCGATTTCGCCGACCGCGAACCGGTGACCGCCGACCTCACAGGCAACGGCCACGGCGTCGGACGCGAGCTTTTCGCCGCCTTCCGCGCCAACGTGGGGCTTGCCTCGAACGGCGCGGCCGTGGTCGTCTGACCCCAAAGGCGCGCCCGGCCCCGCCAAGGGCGCGCCCCCTGCTTCTCTGCTTCACAAATACTCGAAAAGGACGCTCCCCATGACCCCAGCCGACGCCAGCCGCGAAAGCGAGCGCCTCTGCCGCCTCGCCCCGGTGATCCCGGTTCTCGTGATCGACGACGCCTCGAAGGCGCGCGGCCTCGCCGAGGCACTGGTCAAGGGCGGCCTGCCCGTGCTCGAGGTGACGCTGCGCACCCCCGCGGCGCTCGACGCGATATCCGAGATGGCGAAGGTCGAGGGCGGCGTGGTCGGCGCGGGCACGCTCCTGACACCCGAGGACGTGGAAAAGGCCGTGGCCGCAGGCGCAAAATTCGGCGTCTCGCCGGGCGCCACCGACCGCATCCTCGACGCCTGCGAGGCCGCCGACCTGCCGCTGCTGCCGGGTGCCGCCACCGCGTCGGAGGCGATGAAACTGCTGGAGCGCGGCTATACCGTGCAGAAGTTCTTCCCGGCGGAGGCCAACGGCGGCGTGCCCGCGCTCAAGGCCATCGGCGCGCCGATCCCGCAGGTCCGCTTCTGCCCCACCGGCGGCGTGTCCATGAAGAACGTGGGCGACTACCTCGGCCTGTCGAACGTGCTCTGCTGCGGCGGCAGCTGGGTGGCGCCGAAGGACATGGTCTCTTCGGGCGACTGGGCCGGGATCGAGGCGCTGGCCCGAGAGGCCGCGGCCCTGCCGCGCCTTGCGTGAAGTGTCACGTGTCGGATCGGCTGACGCCGATCCGACAGGCCGGGGCTCTGCCCCGGACCCCGAGGTATTTCTGCCAAGATGAAGGGGAGACCCGCGATCAGTTGCGCGGGCGCGAACGCCATCCGCCGCGCCGCTTCGGCGCGGCCATGCCGTGCTGGCCTTCGCGCAGGACTTCCGTCATCGGGTGGCCCTCCTGGCCGTACTCCTCCAGCAGCGCGGCGATCAGCGTGCTTGTCTCGGTGTCGACCGGCAGCGACAGCGCCCAGTCGAAGAAGATCGAGCGGCTTTCCTCGATCGTGATGCCCTCGATCCGGTAGGCTTCCCGGATCAGCCCCTTGGGGTCCGCGTCGTTCATGTCTCTTCTCCTTCGGGCAGGACCGCCCGGATGATGCCCGCGGCGCGCGCGGTGCGCGTATCCAGTTCCTCGCGCAGCGCGTCGAGGGTCTCGTGCCCGGTCAGCCGCAGCAGGAAGGCGCAGCCGCCCGCACCCAGCGTGTCGGGGTCGAGCGGCTTGTCGCTGACCAGCCGCGCGCCGATCTGCAACGACCAGGCGAGTTCGTAGGCCGCCACCAGCGGGCCGCTGTCGAGCCAGTCCGCCGCCCGCAGCGCCCTTGGCGTCTGGCGCACCGGCTTCCCGGCGGTCAGCGCCGCCGCCTGCCCGATCAGTTCGATCTCCTGCATCCGGCCCGGGCCGATCTTGGCGTCCCACGGGCCGGAGCCGCCCTTTGCCGCCTCGATCCGGCGCAGCATGCTGGCCACCTCCGACAGCACTTTCGTGCGGTCGCGCGGCTCGGCCAGCAGGTCCAGCCGGAAGGCCTCCACGTCGTCGGCGAAGCCGCGCGGGCCTGCGATCACCCGCGCACGGGTCAGCGCGAGGTGCTCCCAGGTCCAGGCCTCTTCCTGCTGGTAACGCTGGAAAGACGCCCAGGAGGTCGCCACCGGCCCCTGGTTGCCGGAGGGACGGAGCCGCATGTCGACCTCATAGAGCCGCCCCTCGGACATGCGCGCGGTCATCGCCGTCACCAGCGCCTGCGTCAGCCGCGCGTAATAGGTGCGCGAGGGCAGCGGCCGGCGGCCGTCCGAGCTCTCGACGTCCTGCGGATCGTAGATCACGATAAGGTCGAGGTCGGAGCGCGCGTGCAGCCGCCCAGCCCCGAGCGAGCCCATCCCCAGCACCACGGCACCGCGTCCCGGCGGCGCGCCGTGTTTCAGCGCGAATTCCTCCTGCACCACCGGCCAGATTGCCGCCAGCACGGCTTCGGCAAGGTCGGCATAGGCGCGGCCCGCCTCCTCCGGCGCCATCATCCCGCGCAGGAGGTGCACGCCCGCGCGGAAGTGCCATTCCTTGGCCCAGCGGCGCGCGAGGTCGAGGCGCCGTTCGTAGTCCGGTTCGGCCTCCAGCACGCGCGACAGCTCTTCTGCCAGCCGGGTCCGTCCGGGCCACTGGCTCCAGAAATCCCCGGCGATGACCGCGTCCAGCACGGACGCGTTGCGCGCGAGGTAGACGGCAAGGTCGGGCGAGGTGCCGACGATGTCCACCAGCAGGTCGGCGAGCTGCGGATTGGCCTCGAACAGCGCGAACAACTGCACGCCCGCGGGCAGCCCTTTCAGGAAACCGTCGAAGGCGGCCAGCGCCTCTTCGGGCCGGGCGGTGGCGGCGAGGCGGCGCAGGATCTCCGGCCGCACGCGCTGCCACAGTTGCTGGGCGCGTTCCGAGCGCAGGCAGGGATAGGTCGACCAGCGGCGCGGCAGGTCGCTGTCCTCGAAGACCTCCGGTTCGGCACAGGGGGCAGACGAGTCGGGGGCGAAGAAGCCCTCCGTCAGGGAATGCACCTCTGTCAGGCGGTCGACGATCTTTGTCTCCAGGTCGGCCAGGTCGCAGCCCATGAGGCAGGCGATGCGGTTCAGCCCCTCCTCGCTGGTCGGCATGTCGTGGGTCTGGGTGTCGTTGACCATCTGGATGCGGTGTTCCACCTCGCGGTGCGCACGGTAGTGGCAGACCAGCTTTTCCGAGACATCCTCCGGCACCCAACCCTTGGCGGTCAGCGCCCGCAGCCCCTCCACCGTGCCGCGCACCCGAAGGTCCCGGTCGCGGCCGCCGGCGATCAGCTGGCGCGTCTGGGTGAAGAACTCGATCTCGCGGATGCCGCCGCGCCCCAGCTTCATGTTGTGCCCGGCCAGCGTCACCGGCCCGTGCAGCCGCTTGTGCGACCGGATGCGCAGCCGCATGTCATGCGCGTCCTGGATCGCCGCAAAG